>NZ_JBVHLX010000010.1:0-207373 GCF_055558775.1 Streptomyces sp. NPDC025638
GCTACGAACGCAAAGCCGAGCACTTCCTCGCCTTCACCAGCATCGCCTGCACCCTGATCTGCTACCACCGACTCACCAAATGAGATGACTTCTAAAGCGGTGTTCAGTCGCTACACGGCTCAAGACAAGGGCGTGAAGCCGGCGGACTGGTCGAGGTGGAACGCGGAGCCCGCAGCCGTCGGGGACCAGCCTTTACGCAGGGCAAGGCGAACAGCCGCGGCAACACCGGACGGCAGTACTGGCTCAGCCTCGCGGCCGATCCAGTTGCTCGGATGGGGCTGGTCGGTGGTGACCACGAGCGTCATGCCCGGCGTATCCGCATGCTCGACCGCGAAGGTGCACGGCGACCAGACCAGGCCCTGGAAGTACGTCGGCCTACCTCGCAGCCGCCAGCGGTAGGCCGTACCGTCGACAACAATCCGTCGTGATCCCTTGCGGACCAGTGCCATGACTCCCCCTTCACCAGTGAAGATGGTAGCGAGCCCGGCCCCGCCGTCCGTCTCAGTTTCCGTCTCATTCAGCGCCGTTCACGGACGGTCAGACGAGACCCAAGACGTTAGCCGCTCTCCCGACCGGCCGCCCATGAACGCAGGTGAACGGCCCCGTTCGATGCTCCCAGGACCACCACCACAGTTGGAAAGCGTGCTGGTGAGCTGTCCAAGCGCGTAGGTCCAGAAGTTGCGCTGGCTCGAAGCCTCACGCACCAATTGTGGCGGACTGTTTTGTTCAGCCAGGGCGGACGGTACGGTCGCCGTGTGAGCGACCAGTACACCAGTGATAGCGGCGGCAGAAGCTTCGAGCAGGTCGCGGCTGAGTTGCGGGCCCGTGTGGCCAGCAGTCACTATCCACTGGGCTCCTTCCTGCCGTCACAGCGCGAACTGGCTGAGGAGTTCGGCGTCTCTCGCGACATCGTGCAGAGCGTGCTCAGGAAGCTGCGGAGCGAGGGTTGGATCGAGACACAGCAGGGCAGCGGATCCCGGGTCATCAGGGCGCAGCGAACCCATGCGCCAGGAGACGCCGAGGAACACGACCGCGTGGTCACATTGGGATCGCTGATCAACCGAGCCTTCGAGCAACCCGAAGTGACCCTCGATGTCATGACACTGACGTCGCAATTCATGGCTGAGCACATCCAGGTGCAGGCAGAACGAATCCGGGCCGGCGAGATAGCGCCACAGCACATCGCCCTACGCATGCTGCTGCCCCGCGAGTCGGACGACCTTGTGTACCCGTGGTTCGAGAACGCCTCGGATAACGAGACCCTGAGGAAGTGGGCTCACCGCAGCACGCGTCAGCACACAATACCTATGGTACTGAGCAACCTGGAGATCATGAGGCTAGTGTCCTCAGTGGACTTCGAGGTCCGCACGCTCCAAATGCTACCGACCTGCAAGCTTTATCTGATCAACAGAGTGGAGGCGGTGCTCGGCCAATACAAGCCGGTCCCGCGTCCCGTTGAGCGGGACGATGGCCATGAGAGCGAGGTTATTGACGTCCTTGGTCTCGATAACAGACTCGTTCGCTACGCCAAAGATGACGATCCCCACTCTCATGGAACGACGCTCGTGGAAACCATGCAGGAGTGGTTCGATTCCGCTTGGCGTGTTTATTCTCATTAGCTCGCAACACAGCTCTTCTCTCGACGTAGTGGTGTCACCGCTGGGCCACGGTCGTGTCTGCCCGTGTCGGCGGAGAGCACAGCAGGTCGGCTAGGCGCCCTACCGCGCGGCGCCCCAGGCTCATAGCGTGCCTTCATGGGATGGCTGACGCTGATCAGTACTTTGGCCGGCGGCGTGCTCGGCGTTGGCTCAACGCTGGTCGTCGAATCAGTACGCACGAAGCGAGACCAACGACTCCGGCATGGAGAGCTACGCCGGACCGCGTATGTCCGGTACCTCACTGCGCTGACCGAGACCGAGACAGCGTTACAAACACTCGCGTTGAGTCACCCAACGCCGATCGCGAGTAGCGATGTGGTGGCTGCTTTCCGCTCGACCGGCGTGATTGCGGCCAGGTACGAGTTGTTTCTAGTGGCGCCAGCTAGCGTCTACGACGCCGCCCGTGAGGCCTACGACCTCCTGAGGGCGATGCGAGTTGCCATCGCGACAACCAACGTCGTGGTAGGTGATGACTCAGTCGAGTGGCAGGCGCTGCACACTCCGTACGACATGGCCTTGCGCAAGCTCCGTGCTGCCATGCGGGTCTCACTGGGCCCTGCCTTCGACTAGGTCTGACAGCAAGGTCGTGCCAGACCCGTGCCAGATGGTGCGAGGAACCACGGGGAACACCGGGGAACCAGCCAACCGCCCACCGGACACCAACGCGGCTCCGCCGCAGGTCAGTCATGTCCTCACCACCAGAGAACCCAAGCTTCCCAAGCTGATGGCTTCTCTCTGAATGCCCGCGCGAGGCGGCCAGCCCTCACCGCGCGTGCTGGTCTGCCGCTTCGTCCGGGCTGCGGCGCTGGGGCGCCGGTCCCGGCCGAGCGGCAGACGGACGGACGAGGAGGCATGCCGTGCAGCAGAAGGCCCCGCACACCGACCATCGGGGGAACGACGATGTGCGGGGCCGGACCGGCTGGTCGCGGGAGCCTGCTCAAACCGCAACCGGCCGGGGACTCTGAGACGACATGGTCAGGCAGCAGACTGGCTAGCCCGAGTACTCCCGGCCCCTTGCGGCATCTCGGCGTGCATCAGCTTCTCCGCCGTAAGACCCGACACGATCAGTTCAGCCAGCATCAGAGCCGCATCGGGCCGCACGATACCGAGGCGTACGATGCCGTCGCCTGACACGTTCACGTCGGCCGCGAGGCCGGGGAAGTCCGGCTCCAAGCCCAGGACAGTCAACTGAGACGCAGAGCATCGGCGCTACGCCGAGCCCGTGCCCAGCCGCGGACGTAGGGCACACCAGGCATCAAGTTTTCGGCGCGCTTCGCGACGACTCCCCGTCGGTCGGTCATGGCGTTAGTCCCTTCCTGCATCGTGTTCGGCGGCACCGCCACCGGACTCTTCAAGGCGCTGCATTCCCGAGGCCAACGCCAGTCGCAGCAGTTCCGCCAGACGCTCCGCAGTGGCCGGCGACACCCGGCCGAGCTCGACGAAGCCATTCCCGAAGGCGTTCAAGTCGGCGCGCAGGTAAGGGAAGTCCTTCTCCAGACCGGCACGGACCAGAGCGTCCCGCAGGGCAGTGGTGGCATCCCGCGCGGCGTACCAGTCGTCGCTGACAAGGGGCGACCAGGTAGCAGCGTCTTCCCGCTGGGTGGCGTCATCCCGCATCGGTCGTGGTCCCCTCGAAAGCGGGAAACGTGAGGGCCGCCGCGGACGGGTAACGCTCGCTGTACCGATCCACGCGGGCGAGCAGCTCGGCCGAGGCGATCAGCATGGTCGCCAGAGCCACCGGGCGGAGCGGGTTGGCGATGGGACGCCGAGTCGGAGCCCGAAGCCACTGGTAACGGTCGCCGGTCATGGGCATCGGACCGGGGACGACGACCACCGAGCTTCGGCCGAGGTAGCGGTACGGCGGTGGGGTTCCTGCTTCCTGAGCGAGGTAGTGAAGGAAGGTCTCCTCACTGCGCGAACCGAGGAAGAATCCCACTCGGCGAGCTCTGTGATCGAGTACCACCGGGCCGAACGGAAGCCCCCGATGCAGAAGTTGATCGAAGGTCTCGATACCGACCCGCTGCTCTACCGTCACCACGTCAAAGAAGCGGCCGGCCCCCAGCGCGTACGGTGCGCGTGGGTCGTCCGCCCACGTCTCCCGGCAACCGGCCGGATCGTCTGCCGCCGCGGAGAGCCATTCGACACCCCTGGTGGTCATCCTCTGCACGTCATCTCACCTCGGTCAGGTCAGAATCGCGGCCGCTGCCGCTCTGCCTCCAGCCTCAAGGCCATCGCCCTGGCCAGGGGAGATGACGAGGAGTGACGGGGGATGACGCGTCGCGCGTGGACGTGTCATCCCCCGTCATGGGTCAATCACCGCCGATCTACGGCTACTTGGAGCGCCCGGCGGTGAACGACGCGTACATTCGGTCGTAGGGTCAGGGAGCTGTGAGCTACAGCCTTCACACCGGAGCAGGCGTGGGGAGGGAACGATCACGTCCTCGATGGAGCCCACCAGCATCCACTTACGGCAAGCCCGTGCGGGCCGAGGCTGGAGTCAGCCGCGGTTGGTGCGCGAGTTACGCCAGGCTGCGGCCCGCCGTGGCCACCAACTCCCGTCGGACGCCAGCGTGAAGCGTCGTATCGCCAGTTGGGAGAACGGGCACAGCGCCCCGGACGACTTCTATGGTCCTTTGCTGTGCGAGGTGTACGGCCTCAGTGCCGCCGAACTCGGGCTGAATTACGAAGGCGTTCGCGACACAGGACTGTTGGATGCCAGCTATCCAGCAAGTCCCGAGGGCGCTATTGAAACGGTCGGCCAGCTGTGGCGTGCCGATCTCAACCAGTACGAGCCCCTTTTGCAGGCAGAGCCGTCCGAACCCGCATGGAACGAAGCCTCGCTCCGGTGGCTGGTCGCGCCCGGACCGGCCATTCCCCGGCAGCGTCAGGACGGAATGCGCGTCGGTCTCGGAGACGTAGCCGCTATCAAGACGACCGCGGACATGTTCTCTGAATTGGACGACCGCTTCGGTGGTGATCACGCGCGACACGCGGCCATCCAGTACCTCAGTACCGAAGTGACGCCACTGCTGCGCGGCCAGTACACCGAACGCGTCGGGCGAACCTTGTTCTCCACTGTGGCCGAGGCAACGCTTCTGGCCGGCTGGATGTCCTACGACGCATGCCGCCACGGCTTGGCACAGCGGTACTTCCTTCAGGCACTTCGGTTGGCGCAGGACGCCAATGACCGCCGACTCGCCGGAAGCATCCTGTCCGCCATGAGCCATCAGGCGACGTTCCTGGGCCGCTATACGCAGGCCGCGACCCTCGCTCGCGCGGCGCTCATGGGCATCTCGCCCGTGGCCACCCCGACCCTGCGCGCCCAGTTTCACGTCATGGAAGCCCGCGCCCTTGCCCGAACCGGCGACGTAGGGGCCTGCGAAGCCGCCCTGGGCGCGGCCACGAAAGCGCTGGAGAGCCGGAACAGCGACGACGAGCCCGAATGGATCAGCTACTTCGACGAAACCGAGCTCGCCGCGGAGGCCGCCCACTGCTTCCGCGACGTCAACAGCGCACGGCAGGCCGTCACCCACGCTGAGAACGCCATGAGCGGCGACCATGTGCGTAGCGACTTCTTCGCGACCATGGTTCTCGCCGACGCCCACCTACGCGCCGGCGACGTCGAGGAGGCGTGCCGCGTAGCCCTCGATGCGCTCGATCTTGGCGAACAGCTGAAGTCAGCTCGATGCGTCAGCTACCTCGCCGAGTTCCGGCAGGACCTCGCAGCCATCGGCGACAGCGCAGAGACACGCGCCTTCACTGAGCAGGTCAGAGAACACAGGCTCTGGGTTGCCTCCGACGCTCACGTCACTTTCTGACACCAGGACGCGAACCGTGCGCTCAGAACGGGCCCCACTCGTCTCGGCCCTCCCCTGTGCGGAGAGACCGCACTCGCCGATCGAATTCGGCGGCAGACCGGTCACTCGTCGTGACCTGGTGGCCGAGCCAGGCAACCATCATCAGCTCACGCAGATCAGCGAGCGTTTCGTAGCCCGGCCAATTCATCAGGTCGAAGCCGTACCGGTGCACGAACTCGGCGTACTCCGCCTTTGTGTGCCAGCCGTACCTGTCGTAGAAGATCGCCGTTTGGATCAGGTCCCACTCGCGCGGAGCGAGAGCGAAGCCGTCCAGGTCAATGAGCACAGCGTGCCCGTCCCGATGCCGGAGGATGTTCCCGATGCTGGCGTCACCGTGGATCAGGCCGAAGGGAAGGACGAAGTCCAGCCGGTCATAGTCCTTGGCGAGTCTCACCGCTCGCTCCTCCAGGAACGTCCGGTCCTCCCCCGGGATGTCGTCCAGCCCTTCGAGGGACGCCGCCAGCTTGGCCAGCGGATCGAAGTACGGGAGGCCCAGGGATTCAGGTTCTTCGAGCCAGTGCAAGCGGCGCAGGAGGTCGGCCAGCTCGCCAACCGTCGCGTACTCCTCGTTCTCCTGGACGCTCTCCCAAAAGGTGACCACCAGGCCGCCGACGAGGAGCGGCTGAGCTACCGAGGCCAGCGCGCGCATGGCAGGGAAGTCCTGCGACTCAAGCCAGCGGGCTACGCCCACGGCCCGTTCCATCTCTGTAAGAACCGCCGGATCACGCGCGATGCGGACGATGACGGGTAACGACGTAAGGTGGTAGACCGCGTTCGATCCGAGCCGCAGCAACTCGGCATCGCGGTAGTCGAGTCCGGCCGTCGCGCAGGCCTCCCGGAGGGCGGGGGCCAGCCCCTCCGCCGTGAACTCCGCGCCGCCGCCGTCCAGTCCCCCGCCGCTGCCCGAGATCATGCTTCGACCATACGGCCCACGCCGACCGCCCAACAGGCCGCCCGCGTAATAGGGGCGTAATGATCTTGCTTGGGACTCGCCCAGCCAGAGCCTCCGCCGCAGGTCAGGCTGCGGGAGGTCTCTCGGTCTCACCTGGGCTCCGGAGCCGTGTGCGCAGGTTCGAATCCTGCCGGGGGCACTCGCCCAGGATCAGCAGAAATCAAGCGCTGACCAGGGTGGATGCCGACACGAAAGAGCGGGAGACAGTCTCACTGTCTCCCGCTCTTTCTCGTTGTTGCGCACCGATCGCGTGTGAGGAGCGTGTGGGCCACACACTCGCCGGCCACCACCCTTCCTCGTGGCTCACTGCTAGATCTGGCACGGGTGTGGCAGGGGAGCTTCATCCGTACCTCCATGCGGACCGGTCACCGGCAGTCAAACCGGTCACGCAACGCCCCTGAGCGGACCTTGCTGGATGGGTCCGTTGCTGAGGTTGCTGTGCTTCCCTGCTGTGCGGCCGGGGTCCGGCGGAGCTGCACATGCCTCTGGCTGGCAGGCGTGTGATGGTGCCCGATCCGGGTAGGCCACCCATGCACTTCAAAGGGTCCATTCAACCTGTCAGTTGCGACCCACGCGCCTATGCTCCCGCGCCGCATGGATGGATCTGTTTCTCTGCGACTTACGGCGAAGCGTGCGTTAGGCTGGAAGTAAGTTTCTGGTTGTCGGATCGATAAACATCGCAGATCACGTAGTGGAATCCCTGTTTCCAGGTTTCTTCGTCAGGCAGAATGGTTCCGACTGTGTACCTACTGGAGTCGTAAGCGGATCCGTACTTTTTAGCGCAATCGTCGCTTTGTGTATATTGCTCTGTCGAGTAGCTTCTGTCAGGGGGTGCCTTCCAGAAACCCGCCACTTGCGCATCGTGCGAGGTATTGCACCTTGCTAGGTATAGGTACTCCCAGCTTTTGTCTTCTGTGACCTTGTAGCAGTCGCCTATTTCGGCATTTTGCGGTGAGATCTGGTCGCCGATCTTCCGGAAGTTCCCTACAGGCCCCCAAATGTTTGCAGTCTTGTTGAAGATAAGGCATGCGGTGTTGCGTACGCCGCTCCTCCATCCTTGTTCCGTTGGCGGCAATGAGTAATATTTGGCGTCGGCCATCGCATTGACTGTGTCTATCGATTCTGACGCGCATCGATCGTATCCATTGGCTTGTGCATCCGAGAGTGAGGTTGCGGCGTTGGATGCGAGTACCTGGCCATCCGGGGCGCCGTTCGCGCAGACCGCCAAGGTCAACTGTGGTGGCTCAGTTTCGAACTTAAGGCCTGTCCACTGGGCCGTGACGCAGTCTCCGGGGCGCAGTTCTCGGGTCAGCCCGACAGCGTTGCCGTATGGTTTCACAGGGCCAGTTGCGGAGGGACTTTGGGTGGCACTGGAATTCGGCCTCTTTGTTGAGGAGCTGAAATTCGCTACTACAAGCCACGAAACAAGGCCTATGACGAGTGCTGCGGCCGTCAGGACGATGATGTGGCGTAGCCTGCGCCCCTTCGTCCGGTCGGATATGGGATCAGCCGATTTGCGCGGACGTCGCGGCCAAACCACTTTTGAGATGCGTGGTTTTGCTGGAGGCACTTCGGGCTGGTGCTGGCGTTTGGGGGAGGAGCGCTTTGCAGGCGGATGGCTTACCTGTGTGACGGTTGCCTGCCGTGTTTGCGGGCCTTCGATTGTAAGTTGGGCGAGCAGCTGTGTTGCTGTGTCGGGGCGAAGTCTCTGGGGCGGGTCTTTGGCTAGCAGGTCGAGAAGGATGGGTGCCAGATTGCCTGCCCGGCGCGGTGGTGTGGGCTCTTCGGTGAGAAGCGCCGTAAGCGTGCCCACGGGGGAGCCGCGATCAAACGGGCCGTGACCTTCGACTGCAAAGTAGAGAGTTGCTCCAAGCGAGAACATGTCCGATGCGGGCGTCGGGTCCTCACCGCGGGCACGTTCCGGAGCCAGGTAGCTGGGGGTTCCGATGATTCCCGAGACGGTGGTCAAGCGCGGCTCGCCGGCGTCCACCCGAAGCGAAATGCCATAGTCGGTCAACAGCACCCGTCCGTCCCCTTGACTGCTGAGTTCGTGGGGGTCGGTACTGGTGACCAGGACGTTGGAGGGCTTGACATCCCGGTGCAAAATGCGCAGTCGGTGGCCCGCGGCCAAAGCATCAAGTAGCGCCAAGCCGATGCGAGCCGTAGCAGCCCGCGACACCGGACCATCATCGCGGACCACTGCCTCAAGGTCTCGGGCCCCAGGCACGTACTCCATGACGATCCACGGCAAGCCATCGTCGAGGACGCAGTCATACACGGTCACCACGTGTGGATTGCCGCGGAGCCGGGCGGCGTGCCGTGCCTCGCCGCGGGCTCTGGCGATGCGTGCGTTCAACTCATGTTCGGGGAGATCTGGTGGTACGGCTAGTTCCTTGAGCACGACCTTACAGTCGAGTTCTTGGTCGTGGGCGAGCCAGACGCGACCCATCCCACCGGCGCCTAGGCTGCCTAGCAGTCGGTAGCGTCCGGCAACCACGCGGCCTGCGGCGTCACCTATCTCCATACCAGCTTCCGCCTGGTCGAACATGGACGGCTCTACAAAACAATCTTCTCTCTGCCTCCAGCTAAGTGCATATTGAGGCGCATTGCCCCAACGCTGCGCCTCACGTCAGGAACCGTGGCTTGACACACGTCCGACTTCCTGCGTCTGCGACGCAGCCGCCCTGCGCACGGGTCTGCTGCACGATCGGGTGACATCTTGACCTGCCCCACCTCTCAGGTTCCAGTTCTGCTGGCTAACTGACGGCCTTCACGAAAGGCAGCCGGACATGCCCCGCGCCTACCCCGCTGAGTTCCGCGCCCGCGCCATCGCGTTGGTCCGGGCAGGAAAAGAACAGAAGCAGACCGCCGTTGAACTCGGCATCCATCCGGTCACGTTGTCGAAGTGGTTGCGCCAGGACGACATCGACAACGGACGGCGCCCTGGCAGGATCTCGGAGGAGTCCGCAGAGCTGAGTGCAGCGCGTCGACGAATCCGCGAGCTGGAAACCGAGCTCGAGATCGTCCGCAAGGCCGCCACGTTCCTCGGCGAGGACAAGCCGGCCCCAAAAGGCTCTACCCGGTGATCGACCACCTCGTCGATGCCGGGGCACCGGTCGGCCGATGCTGCCGGACCCTCGGAGTCGCCCGGCAGAACTACTACAAACACAAGCGCACCCCGACCACACCGCGGCAGCTGCGACGGGCATGGGCATCCAGGTGTGCTCGAGGACCGTGTCGGTGCTGATGACACAGGCCGGGATCTACGGACTGCCCGGACCGGTACGGATCAAGCGCCTTCGGGGTGTCGTCACCGCCGACGACCTGGTCAACCGGAAGTTCCATCGGCTGCGTCCCAACGAGCTGTGGGTCACCGACATCACGCAACACCGCACCAGAGAAGGGTGGGTGTACTGCGCGGCGGTCCTGGACGCGTTCAGCCGCAAGATCGTGGGCTGGTCGATCGACTCCAGACAGGACTCCACCCTCGTGGTCAACGCGTTAGACATGGCCCTCCGCAACCGGCGCCCCGAACCAGGCGGGATAGTGCACGCCGATCACGGCACCCAGTTCACCTCCTGGGTCTTCGGGGAAAGGATCCGCTCCGCCGGGCTCCTGCCATCGTTCGGCACGGTCGGAGACGGCCTGGACAACGCGATGATGGAGTCGTTCTGGTCCTCGATGCAGATCGAGCTGTTGAACCGCAGACGGTTGAAGACCCGGGTCGAGTTGGCGAACGCGATCTTCGAGTACATCGAGGTCTTCCACGTCGACGCCCGGATCGGATGCCACAACCGGACGCGCTCGGGCTCGCCGGGCGGCTCGGCCATCGGTACCACCGCACGCCACTCGCCGTCCGAGTCCTGGAACTCCCAGATCAGGCCGCGGACGAGAGTCCCGGTGACCGGATGGTCGCGGTAGTGGCGGCACCACTCGTCGTACGACCACTCGCGCCCGGCCGACATCAGCGCCTCGACGCGGGCCCGCTCGGCCGACAGTGTCCCCCGCACCTCCTTGGCCAGGGTCCTCAACTCCTGGAGCTCGTCCGGAAAGCCGTCCTTCACCGCCGCCGGAACTGTGCGGGACGTCCCCCCGTCGGGGCGCGTGAAGGTGAGCCGCACGGTCGCCGCTTCCTCGATCGCCACCCGTACCCGGTGTCCGCCCAGCTCCCGCTCCAGCGAGCCGTCCGGCGTCAGGCCGTGGTCCGGCACGCTGCGCTCGACGAGCTGCTCCGCCGTGATGCCCTGCTTCCCGGCTGCCCTCACCAGCGCGGTGTCGAGCTGCTTGCGCAGAGCCCGGTGCTTGATCCGGAACCGCAACCGCCACAGGGCCTCCAGAGAGGCCGGATCGCCGGTCTCGGCCAGCGCGTTGATCGCCGCGCCCGCGAGCTTGAGGTCCTGCGTCACGTCGCTTCGGGGGCCGCCGGTCCGCAGGGCGAGCGCGCCGAGGTGCCGCACCGCGGCCGGGCCGCCGGTCAGCGCGGCCGCCCAGACGGCACCGCGCGCCAGGTCGCCGTCGTTCTGGTGGAGGACGTAGTGGTAGTGGTGATCGCCGTGCAGCCAGCCGGTGTGCGCACCGCTTCTCCTGCTGCACAGCGGATCGTCCTCGGCCAGCACCCGCAGGACGTCGGCCACGAGGTCCCGCGCCGACGCCGCGTCCGCGAGTTCGAGGCACGTACGCCGCCACCTCTGCGTGGGACGCGGTCCCGACAGGCTCGCCAAGTGCCGTACGAAGCAGGCCAGTTCCGGTGTCGGAGCGGTCTTCGCGCGGTCGCTCAGCGGGACGGCCCAGGGAGCGTCGGCGGGGATCAGTCCCTCGGGGATGCATGCCTCGTCCACGCTCGCGAGCAGCGCGCGCAGGCGCTGGGCGAGCGATGCGTGCGAGCTCGCCCCGACGGTGGTGTCCATGAGCTCCGTGTGTGCGTGCCGCAGCCAGGGCATGACCGCGCGGCGGCCGTCGGCGTCGAGCTGCTCCGCGGCGTTCAGCACCAGCCCCAGCTCACCGGCGAACCAGTGGCCCATGTCGTACTCGGTGGCGCGGAGCAGCATCACCGCGACCTCGTCGGGTGTCCAGCCACGCACCCGCGCGATCAGGGCCCCGATCTCGGCGTCGTACTGCCACAGGCTCGTGTCGTCGAAGCAGGCGGCCAGCATGAGGCACAGGACCGCGGCCCTGCCCTCCTCGTCCGCGCAGGCCGCGAGCCGCCTGTCGATCTCGGCCCGGGTCGCCGCGCCCGCCGCCTCGTATCGCCGGTGGTCCTGGTGTATGGCTAGCCGGAACTCGGTCCGCTGCCGTTCCAGGAGGTCGACGAGCCAACGGACGCGGTGCAGCGCCGCGGATCTCACGTCGTCGAGCGAGTCGTTCCTGCGGGATTCGGCCACCAAGGCGTCGTAAAGCATGGCGGGATGATGGCAGGGGGGACTGACAATGCGATCAACAAGGTGACCGCCGCTGGCGGGAGTGCCGGGGCTGGTGCTTCCTGCCGCGGGGCGGGCTTGTCTTGCCTCTCCTCCTGCCCCGGCGCACCCTGGTGCCATGGGTGCGCATGAGGGGCCCACGCTCATTGGATCCGTGCAGCGGGCGTTTCGGCTGTTGGAGGCCGTGAGCGGGCACGTGAACGGGGCACCGGCCAAGCAGTTGGCACGGGAGACCGGGTTGCCTCTGGCCACCGCCTATCACCTGCTGCGCACGCTCGTGCACGACGGGTATGTGCGGAAGCTGGACGACGGCGGGTTCGTGCTGGGGGACCGGTTGCGGGTGCTCACCGACGCCGGTGGCGGGCAGGCGCTGCTCAGCAGGATTCGGCCGACCCTCGCCACGCTGCGCGACGAGCTCTCGGCCGCCGCCTACCTCACCTTCTACGAGGAGGGCGAGATCCGGGTCGCCGAGATCGTCGACGGGCCGCGTGCGCCGCGGGTCGACCTGTGGGTGGGGTTCGAGGACGCCGGGCATGCCACCGCGCTGGGCAAGTCCGTGCTGCGGGAGCTGGACGACGACTCCCGCATGGATTACCTGTCCCGTCACTCGCTGGCCGATCTCACCCCTCGGACGATCACCGATCGCCCGGAGCTGCTCCGGCGGATCGACGACGCGCCCCTGGCACCGGCGGTCACGGACCTGGAGGAGTACTCGCTCGGCACGGTGTGCGTCGCGGTGCCCGTCTACAGCGGGGACACCCTCGGCTCGCTCGGCGTCTCGCTGCGGGCGGATCAGCTCTCCCGGCTGGAGAAGGCCAGGGCCCTGTTGATCCCGACCGCGAGCCGCGTGACCAGGAGTCTGTCGCTCACTATCTGAAATTCCGCGGCTTGTGGCGGCCCCAGTCGAACCCTTTATCTGGATCGAAAGGACATTCCGGGCGAGCATCGCCCTCGTACAGGTGAGGACTGCGGACCGATCATGAGCCAGAGGCGACACCATGGTGGCGAAGGCCGGCGGACGTGGCCCCTCCTGGGCCGTGTGGCCGGTCCCGTGCTGTCGGTCCGGGGGCGGACCACCGAGCAGTCGGTCACTGCCCTGCTGCCGCTCCTGCCCGTGCTGGTCGTCACCGCCGTCGTGACCGTCGACCTCGTCTACGGCGCGGGGCTGAGCTGGGTGCCGTTGCTCGCCGCCGGGCCCGCGCTGGCCGCCACCACGAACGGTCCCCGCGGAGTCCTGTGCGTGGGCCTGCTGGCCACGGGGCTGGGTACGGCCCTCGGCATCCGTGACCGTGCGCCGAGCCACGAGCTGGCGATCGTACTGGCAGGACTGGTGGCCGTCTCCCTGGCGAGTGTCCTGGCCAGCGCATTGCGCAGGCGCCGGGAGCTGGTGCTCGCGGCCGTCCGCTCCGTGGCAGAGGCCGCCCAGCACGCGCTCCTGCAGCCCGTAGCGGCGGCCGTCGGCCCGTTCCAGGTGGCCGTCCGCTACAGCGCGGCCGACGCGGAGGCCCGTATCGGCGGCGATCTCTACGCCCTGGTGCCCACCCCGCACGGTGTACGACTCATCGTCGGCGACGTACGCGGCAAGGGACTGCCGGCCGTCGGGACCGCCGCTCTCGTCCTGGGCATCTTCCGCGAGGCCGCCTACGACGAGCCCGATCTCCTCGCCGTCGTCGACCGGATCGAACGCAGCCTCGCGCGCAACCTCGGTCAGGACGACTTCGTCACCGCCGTGGTCGCCGGATATCCCGAGCCCGGGCGGCTGGAGGTGGTCAACTGCGGCCACGCGCCCCCGCTGCTGGTGCGCGACTCCGAGGTCATCGCCGTCGAGCCCACCCAGCCCGCCCCGCCCCTCGGGCTGCGCGCCCTCAGCGGTGAGAACCCCCGCCTCCAGGTGCTGTCCTTCTCCGACGGGGACCAGCTGCTGCTCTACACGGACGGGGTCACCGAGGCCCGCGACCACGGCCGTGAGTTCTATCCGCTCGCCGAGGGTCTGGCGCGGCACGTGTGCCATGAGCCGGCCCGTACGCTGACCGCACTCCACGACGATCTGCTGGCCCACGTGGGCGGCCGGCTGCACGACGACGCGGCTCTGCTTCTGCTTCGCATGCCCGACACGGCCGATGTGGCCGACGTGGCCGACGTGGCTGGTGTGGCCGACGTGGGCGATGTTGCCCGTGTGGTGGATCAGTCTGAGCAGGCCCTTGAGCGGAAGGCCACCGCCGCCAAGGTCGTGCTCCAGCACTGACGCCGGGGGACGTGGGGGCGTCGGGCGTCAGGGCGTCGGGCCGACGGCTCGCCGTTCACGCGGTGCGCTTGCGGGGCGTGGCCTTCTTCGCTGCCGCCTTCGTCGCCTTCTTGGCGGGCGCCTGTTTCGCGGTCGTCTGCTTGGCTGCCGTCTTCTTCGCGGTCGTCTGCTTGGCCGTCGTCTTCTTCACGGCGCTCTTCGACTTGCTCGCGGGCGCGGCCGTCTTCTTCGCCGCGGCCGTCGTCTTCTTGCCGCCCGTCTCCTTGGGTGCGGCCCGGGTCGTTCTGCGCGGCGGGAGCGGGGTGACCTCGGCTCCTGCCTCGGCTGCCTCGGCCGTCTCCCCCGTCTCACCGGCCACTTCCTCGCCCCGGGACTCCTTCGCTGCCCGCACGCTCTTCTCCAGGGCCGCCATCAGGTCGAGCACCTTGCCCCCGGGCGCGGGAGCGGGGGCCTCGGGTAGCTCCTCGCCGGCCGCCTTCGCGGCGATGACCTCTTCCAGGGCCTCGCGGTACTCGTCGTGCAGGTCCTCAAGGTCGACCTCGCCGAGGGTGTCCATCAGGGCGTCCGCGAGGTCGAGTTCCTTGTCGCGGACCGTGACGTCCACGTCCGGGGCGACACCCTCGGGAGCGCGGACCTCGTCCGGCCACAGCAGACCGTGCATCGCGATGGCGTTGCCGACCACGCGCAGCATGCCCAGGCGTTCGCGGCCGCGCAGCGCGTACTTCGCGATGGCCACCTTGTTGCTGCGCTGGAGGGCCTCTCGCAGCAGGGTGTACGGCTTCGCGGCCGGGGCGCCGCCGGCCGCGAGGTAGTACGCGGCGTCCATCTGGAGCGGGTCGATCCGGTCGGCCGGGACGAAGGCGACGATGTCGATGGTCCGTGCGGTGGGGATCGGAAGGTTGGCCAGGTCCTCGTCGGTGATCGGGATGATCGAGCCGTCCGCGTCCTCGTACCCCTTGCCGATCTCCGCGCCGCTGACCTCACGGTCCTCCAGTTCGCAGACCTTGCGGTAGCGGATGCGGCCGCCGTCCTCGGTGTGGATCTGGCGGAACGAGATCGCGTGGCTCTCGGTGGCGTTCACCAGCTTGATCGGGATGCTGACCAGGCCGAAGGAGATGGCGCCGTTCCATATGGATCGCACGTGCAGCACCCTTCCGATCCGTAAACGCCGGTTTATTGCGGTTTCGTGGGATTCTCATCGTATGACGCCGATCACTGAGGTGGAGGGGCGACGGGTCGCGCTCAGCAATCTGGAGAAGGTGCTGTATCCGGCAACCGGCTTCACCAAGGGCGAGCTGCTGCACTACTACGCGACCGTCGCGGAGGCTCTTCTTCCGCATCTCCGGGACCGTCCGGTGTCCTTCCTGCGGTACCCGGACGGGCCGGACGGTCAGGTGTTCTTCACCAAGAACGTGCCGCCCGGTACGCCCGACTGGGTCACCACCGCGGAGGTGCCGCGGTCGGACGGGCCCGCGCGGATGGTGCTCGTGCAGGATCTGGCCTCGCTGATGTGGGCGTCGAACCTCGTCACCGAGTTCCACACGCCCCAGTGGGTGATCGAGGCGCCCGGGGAGGCGGACCGGCTCGTCTTCGACCTCGATCCCGGTGCCCCGGCGACGATCGTGCACTGCTGTGAGGTCGCGTTGTGGCTCCGGGCGCGGCTGGCCGACGACGGGGTCGAGGCGTATGCGAAGACGTCCGGGTCGAAGGGGCTGCATCTGCTCGCGGCGGTGCGGGGGGTGTCGTCGGAGCGGGCGTCGGAGTACGCCAAGGGGCTGGCCGTGGAGGCGGAGCGGGCGCTGCCCCGGCTGGTGGTGCACCGGATGACGCGGAGTCTGCGGCCCGGGAAGGTGTTCGTGGACTGGAGCCAGAACGCCGCGCGGAAGACCACGGCGGCTCCGTACACCCTTCGTGCGCGGCGTGAGCCGGCCGTCTCCACTCCGGTGACGTGGGAGGAGGTCGAGGAGTGCCGGGAGGCGGGGCGGCTGGCCTTCCGGGCGGGGGACATCGCGCCGCGGTTGCAGGACTTCGGGGATCTGATGGCGCCGTTGCTGGATGCGGGGCGCGCGAGCTCCTTGCCGTGAACGCCGCGCTCAGCGGACTGACCGAACTCACCGAGCCCACCGGACCCACCCGACCCACCGGAAGGCGCTCACCCTCCCCGGCACCAGCCCGACCACCCGCAGCCGAACCCTCGACGACCAGCCCTCACACCCTCGACCACGTGTTGCGGTCCCGGGCCATCGCATGCAACGCCTCCACATCCGCCGGCTTCAGCACACCCCCCAGCCGGGCCAGCCCCGCCAGCTCGGTGTCCTGCAGGACGCGGATCTCGCGGAGCGGGGCCGGGACGGAGAGGGTCGCGGGGCCCGCCAGGGCCAGGACCGGGCGGACCTCGGCCGTCAGCGCGTACGACGCCCGGTCGGCGTCGGCGCGGACGCGGCGCAGCAGCGGGCGCGGCTCGCGGCGGCCCAGGGCGACCATGGGGTCGGCCACCAGGACCCGCTGTTTCCGGGCGTAGAGGGCGTGCAGGGCGAACAGCCCGCCGGGGCCGATGAGCAGATGGTGGATGCGGTCGCCGCCGGGCAGCGGGACCGAGTGCAGCGCGTGCCAGCCCACGCCGTCCAGGCGGTCCAGGACCTCGCCCACGGCCTGCTCGGCCAGCAGGGCCCGGCGGCGCGGGTCCGGGCGGAGGCGGTGGGGCGGGGCCGGGTCCCGGTCCAGGGCCACGAGGAGGGCCTCGCCGGGGCGGTTCGGGGCCAGGTCGTCGTCGGGGTGGAGCGAGAGGCGGGCGAGCTCCGCCGGTGTCGGGACCGGGGGCGGGCCCACCAGTACCGGGCCGGTCAGGAAGGGGCCCAGCGCCTCCATCACGTCCTCCCTGCTCTCCTCGCTGAGCAGGTTGACCCGGGCCGCCTCACGGTCGTACCAGGCGATGTTCCTTCCGTCCGTGAGACAGACGTACAGCCGTTCCTGGCCGTGCCGCCAGACCGGCACGACGCGCAGTCCGCTCATGTGCCATCACCCCTCGACCATGGGAACAGGAGGCGTGCTTCAGGGGCAAGAACCCGGCTACCTTTGAGACCAGTTGGGAGGGGCAGGTGGGGAGGCGCCGTTGCGGACCCGCAGGAAGCAACCCGACGTACCGGCTCCGGACAGCCCATGGAGCGAGATAGTGCCCGGTCTGTGGATGGGCGGGCACGAGTTCAAGGGGCCCTCGGGGCTGGAGCTCGCCGTCGTCCGGGACGAGTTCGATCTTGTGCAGACCTTGCTGAGGCTGCCGGGGCACGGGCCGGACCCCGGTGTGGAGCACCATGTGTGGCCGATACCGGACGGTCCGCTGGACGGCACCCAGCTCGCCGGTGTCATGCGGCTGGCCCGGGCCGCGGGCGACGCGCTGGACGCGGGGCGGAGCGTGCTCGTGCGGTGTTACAGCGGCTACAACCGCTCGGGGCTGGTGGTCGCGCACGCCCTGGTCGGCCGGGGGCACTCCGCCGAGGAGGCCATCCGGCTCATCCGCAGCCGCCGCTCCCCCTGGGCCCTGCACAACGAGCTGTTCGTCGACTATCTGCGCACGGGCCTGCCGACCGTCCGGCTCCTGGAGGAACTGGCCGAGTAGCGAAGCCCTGCCGCTCGAAGCCCTGCCGCTGAGCCCGCCGACCGGCGGATCCTGCCACGCACGGCAGAGCCCGCCGCCGGGACCGCCAAGTAGCCAAGTAGCGGGATAACCGTTTCTCCGGACGAATAGGGTGTACGGCGCCACCGATCGATCCGAGCCACAGGAGTACCGTGCCTTTCAGCCGTCCCGCGCGCACCGCTCTCTCCGCCGTCGCCGTCGGCCTTCTCGCGGCGACGGCGGCAGCCTGCGGCGACATGGGCGAACTGCGACGCGACGGTGCGACCCCCACCGCGATCAGCCCCGTGAAGCTCTGGCCGGATCTGCGGCCGGCGTCCAGCCCCGCCTATAAGTACGACGAGGGGTCGACCGAGGTGGTGAAGGGCTTCACCGATCCCGGCCGGGACATCCGCAAGATCGATCCGGTGGCCGTCGTACGGGCGGAGATCGCCGCGCACCCGGCCGACTACGGCGCCAAGGGCCCGTACCACGAGACGGCCGCGCGGATGGACGAGTGCGGCAAGGGCGGCAGCCGCGGCCGGTGCCCGCTGCTGAAGGCGTACTACCGGGACCTGACCGGCGACGGCCGGGAGGACTTGACGCTGGGCTTCCGGCTGTTGCCGACCAACCAGACCGCCGTGCGCGTCTACGCCTTCGAGGGGGACCGGCTGGTCCAGGTCATGTCCGACAACGACGCGATCATCGGGGTCGAGCTCGCCGGACGGGCGGTGATCGTGCGCTCTCCGGCCGGGATCACCGGCTACGAGTACCGCACGACCTGGGAGTGGGACCAGAGCCAGCACGCGATGGTGTTCACGCGCGACGAGTTCCTGCGCACCGGCCGGCGCAAGCAGTCGCCCACCCCGTCCGCCTCCCCCTCGGCGAGCGGGCGATGAGGATGAGCCTGCCCCAGTGGACCGGGACGCTCGCGGCGAAGTCCGCCGCGTTCATCTCGGTGATGTGCTGTGCGCTGGCCGCCCTGCTCGGCATCCTGGTGCATGTCTCGGTGACCAACCAGACCGTCGGCCAGGCCCGGGACCAGGCGCTGGACCGGCTGGCGGACGCGACCAGGGCGTACCAGGCCGGGGACGCGCTGCTGCCCGGCGCCGGGGTGGACCCCGCCGGGCTGCCGGAGCCGCTGCGGACGCTGGCGGTGGCCGGGGACCGCGGCACGATGGTCGCGGTCCATCGCGGGCGTCCCACGATGTGGGCGGCGGGCCCGGCCGACGGCAGGCGGGCGCTGGCCGTCGAGGTCGACTACTCGCAGCAGGCCCGCACCATCGCCGGACTCGACCGGTCGATCCTGTGGTCGTCGGGGCTGGCGATCACGGTGACCCTGCTGATCGGCGCGTTCGCGGTGACCCGGGTGACCCGGCGGCTGCACGGCACGGCACGGGTGGCCCGGCGGATCAGCGCGGGCGACCTGGACGCGCGCGTGAACGACCCGCGGACGAAGGACGTGGCGCGCTCCCACGACGAGGTGGCCGCGGTCGCCGCCGCGCTGGACTCGATGGCGTCGTCGCTGCAGAGCAAGCTGCTGAGCGAGCAGCGGTTCACCGCGGACGTGGCGCACGAGCTGCGCACCCCGCTGACCGGGCTGCACGCGGCGGCCGAGCTGCTGCCGCCGGGCCGGCCGACGGAGCTGGTGCGGGACCGGGTGGCGGCGCTGCGCACGCTCACCGAGGACCTGCTGGAGATCTCCCGGCTCGACACCGGGCGGGAGCGGCTGGACCTGGACACGGAGGAGCTGGGCGCGCTGGCCCGGCGGGTGGTGTGCGGGTCGGGCACCGACACCGAGGTGAAGGTCGTACGCGACGTCCGGGTGGAGACCGACCGGCGCCGGCTGGAGCGGGTGCTCGGGAACCTGGTGGCGAACGCGCACAAGCACGGGCGGGGCCCGGTGGTGCTGACGGTGGACGGTCCGGTCGTGGTCGTACGGGACCACGGGGACGGTTATCCGGACTACCTGGTGGAGCACGGACCGCAGCGCTTCCGCACCGAGGGCGGGGCGAAGGGCCATGGGCTCGGGCTGACCATCGCGCTGGGCCAGGCGGAGGTGCTCGGCGCCCGGCTGACCTTCACCAACGCCCTCGACGACGGCGCGGTGGCCACGCTGACGCTGCCGTCGGCCGGTCCGGGGGCGTCCGAGGCGGTGTGACGGGACCCTGGGCGGGGCTCGCCACGCTGGCATCGGTGACAGGGCGCGCAAGGCGCCCCGTTTAGGTAAGTTCCGGACATGACGAAGGCCGGAACCACTGTGACGGCGAGGCAGGCCCCCGCGCCCGATGTACGTCTCCCCCGGCGCCGTGGCATCGAACTCGCCCTGATCGTGCTGGCCGTGCTGCTGTGCGTGTACGGCTACTGCGACGTCGGCCTGGCGAAGACCGGCACCGTCCCGCCCGGTGCCGTCGGCTACGGCGCCGGGCTCGGCGTGCTCGCCCTGCTCGCACACATCGCGGTCCGCGTCCGGGCCCCGTACGCCGATCCCCTCCCGCTGCCCATCGGCGTGCTGCTCAACGGCCTCGGCCTGGTCCTCATCTACCGGCTCGACCTGGAGACCCCCGGCGACCGGGCCGCCCCCGCCCAACTCGTCTGGTCCACGCTCGGCGTGGCGCTGTTCATCGTGGTGGTGCTGCTGCTGCGCGACCACCGGGTGCTCCAGCGCTACGCGTACGTCAGCGTGGTCACCGCCCTTGCCCTGCTGATGGTGCCGATTCTCTTCCCGGCCGTGAACGGCGCCCACATCTGGATCCTGTTCGCCGGATTCTCCATCCAGCCGGGCGAGTTCGCGAAGGTGCTCCTCGCGGTGTTCTTCGCCGCGTACCTGGCGGCCAACCGCAACGCGCTCGCCTACGCGGGCCGCCGGATCTGGTTCGTTCAGCTGCCCACCGGCCGGGTCCTCGGCCCGGTCCTCGCCATCTGGCTGATCAGCGTGGGCGTCCTGGTCCTGGAGCGGGACCTCGGCACCTCGCTGCTCTTCTTCGGCCTGTTCGTCGTCCTGCTGTACGTGGCGACCGGCCGCACCGGCTGGATCGCGGTCGGCCTGCTGCTCGCGGTGCTCGGCGCGGTCGCCGTCGGCTGGCTGGAACCGCATGTGCACAGCAGGGTCCAGGACTGGCAGCACCCGTTCGCCACGATCGAGGCGGGCCTCGGCCCCAACCAGCTCGCCCAGTCCCTGTTCGCCTTCGCGGCGGGCGGGATCCTCGGCGCCGGGCTGGGCCTCGGCCACTCCATCCTGATCGGCTTCGCGGCCAAGTCGGACTTCATCCTGGCGACGGCCGGCGAGGAGCTGGGCCTGGCCGGCCTGTCAGCGATCTTCATCCTGTACGGCCTCCTCGTGGAGCGCGGCTACCGGGCCGGGCTCGCGCTGCGCGACCCCTTCGGCCGGCTGCTCGCCCTCGGCCTCGCCTCGATCGTGGCGCTGCAGGTGTTCGTGATCGCGGGCGGGGTGACCGGGCTGATCCCGCTGACCGGCATGGCGATGCCGTTTCTGGCGCAGGGCGGCTCCTCCGTCGTCACCAACTGGACGATCGTGGCCCTGCTGATCCGGGTCAGCGACTCGGCCCGCAGCCAGTACGACGGCCGGGTGGCCCCGTGACCAAGTACATGCGGCACGCCGCCGCGTTCTGCGCCCTGCTGATGGTGGCGCTGCTCGTCAACGCCGCCCGCGTCCAGGTCGTCCAGGCCCCCTCCTACGACGGCAACACGGCCAACCGCCGCTCCGCGATCGCCCGTTACGGCCAGCCGCGCGGCGACATCCTGGTCGACGGCATCCCGGTCACCGGCTCCAAGGACACCGGCGAGCAGCTCCGCCACGAACGGACCTACCGGAACGGGCCGTTGTACGCCCCGGTGACCGGCTTCGCCTCGCAGGTGTACGGCACGACGTTCCTGGAGCACGCCGAGGACGGCATCCTGTCCGGCACCGACCCGATGCTGTCGCTGTTCCCCCTGTGGAACGACGTCACGCGGGCGCGAAACCGGCCCGGGGACGTCGTCACGACGCTCAACCGGGCCGCAGAGGAGGCGGCGTACCGGGGGCTCGGCGCGCGCAAGGGCGCGGTGGCGGCCGTCGAGCCGTCGACCGGCCGGATCCTGGCGCTGGTGTCCACCCCCTCGTACGACCCCGCCGAGCTGTCCGGGAACGGCGACCGGGTGACCTCGGCCTGGGCGCGGCTCAACGACGACCCGGAGCAGCCGATGCTCAACCGGGCCGTACGGCAGACCTATCCGCCGGGTTCCACCTTCAAGGTGGTCACCGCGGCGGCGGCGCTGGACGCGGGGGTCGTCAGCGACCTGGACGCGCCCACCGACTCCCCCGACCCCTACAAGCTGCCGGGCACGAGGACGCGTCTGACGAACGAGTCCGACGACTGTGAGGACAGCTCGGTGCGGGCCGCGTTCGAGTGGTCGTGCAACACGGTGTTCGCGAAGCTGGGCGTGGACGTGGGGCTCGAAGCCATGGCCTCGACGGCCCAGGCCTTCGGCTTCAACGACACCGGCCTGAGGATCCCCTTCTCGGTCGCGCCGAGCACCTTCGACACCCAGGTGGACAAGGCGCAGTTGGCGTTGTCATCCATCGGCCAGTACAACACGCGGGCCACGCCGCTCCAGATGGCGATGGTCGCGGCGGCCGTCGCCAACGGCGGGCAGGTGCGGACGCCGTATCTGGTGGAGCGGACCGTCCGCCGGGGCGGCGAGACGGTCGCGACGACCGGTTCCCGTCCGATCCGCCAGGCGATGAACCCGGCGACGGCCGTGCGGATGCGGGAGTTGATGACCGACGTGGTGCGGGAGGGCACCGGCGCCAACGCCGCGATCCCCGGCGCCACGGTCGGCGGCAAGACCGGCACCGCCCAGCACGGCATCGGCAACTCCGGTGTGCCGTACGCCTGGTTCGTGTCGTGGGCGCAGCGCGACGACCAGCTGGAGCCGAGGGTGGCGGTGGCCGTGGTGGTGGAGGACGCGGCGGCGGACCGCGGTGACATCAGCGGGGGCGGGGACGCGGCACCGATCGCGAAGGCGGTGATGCGGGCGGTTCTCGACTCGTGAGACGGGGGGTACCGCGGGCCGGGTGGCCCGACCTACCGTTCGGTCATGACCGCATCCACAGCCGCGTACGAACTCGCCCAGGTCAATATCGCCCGCCTCAAGTTCCCGCTGGATTCACCGGAGTTGAAGTACTTCGTCGATGCGCTCGACCCCGTGAACGCCGTGGCGGACGCCGCCGACGGGTTCGTGTGGCGCCTGCAGAGCGACTCCGGCAACGCGACCGACATCCCCGTGCTCGGGGACGAGTGGCTGGTCATCAACATGTCGGTGTGGCGGGACACGAACGCGCTCACGGCGTTCATGTACCAGGGGCAGCACCGGGAGTTGCTCGCCCGGCGCAGGGAGTGGTTCGAGCGCGTCGAGGAGGCCATGGCCACGCTGTGGTGGGTGCCGGCAGGGCATCGGCCTACGGTGGGGGAGGCGGAGGAGCGGTTGCTGCATCTTCGGGAGCATGGTCCGACGGGGTATGCGTTCACTCTGCGCACGTCGTTCTCTCCGGGGCAGGTGCAACCGGTGGTCAGGGCTTGATGGCCGTGAGATCGATGTCGATGGGAAACGGAAGGGTGAGCTTGAGCCGGTTGTGGAAGATGCCGGTGGGCACGTACGCCTTGGTGATCGGATCCAGTTCGTAGACGTGGACCACCGGGAGTCCGTCGCTCTCCTCGACCAGCCAGTAGTACGCAAGACCCGCAGCCGCGTACTTGCGGGGCTTGACCTCCCGATCCCGTGCGCGGGAGTCCTCGGAGACGACCTCGACAGCCAGGATGACGTCCTCGTGCAGGAGCCGGGTGTCCTTGGGACCCGTGTCGGCGCCGCTTCGGGCCACCAGCACATCCGGCTCGGGGCGGTTCTGGTCGTCGAGCGTGACCGTGAACTCCCGGTAGACCTCGAACTTGTCCGGCGCCTGATCGTATAGGGCTCGGTCCAGCAGGCGAATCGCGCGCACGTGGAACAGCGTCTGCGGACTCACGAAGACGAGACTCCCGTCGATCAGCTCCGTATGCGGAGGCAGGTTCGGGAGCCGGTCCAGGTCGTCGGCCGTCCACCCGCCGACCGGCGGACGGGGCCATTCGCAGTCGTCGTCCAGCCCGTACTCGCGTGCGGCACTCATGATTACTCCCATGCGACAGGGTCTTACGGGCATAGCCAGCCTGCCCAGCGCGAACGCCAATGCGCCGTTCCGTAGAGTGATAACGGAACGCGCCGTTGACGACCGGAACGGTCAGACGTCCGCCCCCCTCTCAATCGCCTCCTCCACCTCCGCCACCCGCTCCCGCTCCTCCACCGCGAAGCGCTCCGCGTCCAGGTGTTCGGCGATCTCCTCGTCCTGGGCCATCAGCAGGTCCAGGTTGGAGTCGCCCATCTCCAGTACGCCCATGTCGACATAGGCCCGCTGGAGGCGCTCGCCCCACAGGCCGATGTCCTTCACGCAGGGCACGATGCGGCTGAACAGCAGTTTGCGGAAGAGCTGAAGGAACTCGGAGCGCTCGCTGAGTTCCTCCGCCTCCGCCTTCGGGATGCCGAAGTTCTCCAGGACCTCGACCCCGCGCAGCCGGTCGCGCATCAGGTAGCAGCCCTCGATGACGAACTCCTCGCGCTCACGCAGCTCGGCGTCGGTGAGCTGCTTGTAGTAGTCGCGCAGCGCCATGCGGCCGAAGGCCACGTGCCGGGCCTCGTCCTGCATGACGTAGGCCAGGATCTGCTTGGGCAGGGGCTTGTCGGTGGTGTCCCGGATCATGCCGAAGGCGGCCAGCGCGAGCCCCTCGATGAGGACCTGCATGCCCAGGTAGGGCATGTCCCAGCGGCTGTCGCGGAGGGTGTCGCCGAGCAGGGACTGGAGGTTGTCGTTGATCGGGTAGAGCATCCCGATCTTCTCGTGCAGGAAACGCCCGTATATCTCGGCGTGCCGGGCCTCGTCCATCGTCTGGGTCGCGGAGTAGAACTTGGCGTCCAGGTCGGGGACGGACTCCACGATCCGCGCCGCGCAGATCATCGCGCCCTGCTCGCCGTGCAGGAACTGGCTGAACTGCCAGGAGGCGTAGTGCTGCCGCAGGTCGCCCTTGTCCTTGTCGGTGAGCTTCGCCCAGTACTTGCTGCCGTACAGGGACATCGCCTCGTCGGGGGTGCCGAGCGGGTCGTACGGGTCGACCTCCAGGTGCCAGTCGATCCGCCTCTGTCCGTCCCACTGCTTGTCCTTGCCCTTCTGGTAAAGGGCGAGCAGGCGGTCACGGCCTTCGTCGTACTCCCAGCTGAACCGGGCCGCTCCGGTCGCGGGCACCTGCCAGTGGGGGTCTCCCGGGTGCTTGGCGTACAGGTCGTTGGTCGGCATACCCGCAGGCTCACACGTAGACGGCGAGTCAACAAGTCATGCGCAAGGGATTGACGGTCTTACTGACAGGCAGTCTCATAAGAGTCGACTACTTACCCCCGGGTAACGAGATGAGGGAGTTATGACGACCCTGACGGAAGCCGACGCGGTCGAGGGTCTGCGCGACGCGCTGGGCCTGCTCAAGGACCGCGAGCAGGTGGCCGAGCGGCTGCTCGTATCTTCCGCCAAGCACTCCTTCGACCCCGACAAGGAGCTGGACTGGGACGCGCCCTTCGAGGAGGGCAAGTGGTTCTGGCCGCCGGAGCTGGTGTCGCTGTACGGCACGCCGCTGTGGAAGCGGATGAGCGAGGAGCAGCGGATCCTGCTCTCCCAGCACGAGTCGGCGGCGCTGGCCTCGCTGGGCATCTGGTTCGAGATCATCCTCATGCAGCTGCTGGTACGGCACATCTACGACAAGGCGGCGACGAGCGCGCACGTCCGGTACGCGCTCACCGAGATCGAGGACGAGTGCCGGCACTCCAAGATGTTCGCCCGGCTGATCTCGCGGGGCGACGCGCCCTGGTATCCGGTGAGCCCGGCCCACCTGGCGCTGGGCCGCGTCTTCAAGACGATCTCCACCACCCCGGGTTCCTTCACCGCCACGCTGCTCGGCGAGGAGGTCCTCGACTGGATGCAGCGGCTGACGTTCCCCGACGAGCGGGTCCAGCCCCTCATCCGCGGGGTGACCCGTATCCACGTGGTCGAGGAGGCCCGTCACGTCCGCTACGCCCGCGAGGAGCTCCGCCGCCAGATGCTGACGGCTCCCCGGTGGTCCCAGGAGTTCACCCGGGTCACCTCCGGCGAGTTCGCCCGTGTGTTCTCGGTGGCCTTCGTGAACCCCGAGGTCTACACCAACGTGGGCCTGGACAAGCGGGAGGCGATGGCCCAGGTGAAGGCCAGCGCCCACCGCCGCGAGGTGATGCAGACGGGAGCGAAGCGCCTGACGGACTTCCTGGACGACATCGGAGTGCTGCGGGGCGTGGGCCGACGCCTGTGGAAGTCCTCGGGGCTGCTGGCCTAGGGCCGGCCCGGGGCCTGTCCGCCCGGACTCACAGATGGGCCAGGATCTGGCGTACGGGGTGACCGAGGGCGTCGGCGATCTCGGTCAGCTCGGCGTCCGTCAGCCAGGCCCGGTCAGGGTAGAGGACGGCGAGCCGGAATCTCGCGAACCCCATCGGCCAGTCGTAGACCAGGTCGTTCAGCGAGACTCCGGCACCGCAGCAGGGGACGGTGACGTCGAGCGTGGCGTAGCCGTCCTCGAAACGCTCCGTGATGGCCTCGCCCAGCCAGCTCCCGGTGTGCAGGTCCGCGCCGCAGCGGGGGCAGGTGACCCGCTCCAGGTTCCCGAAGCAGTGCACAACCTCCACCTTGTCGTGCCACAGCGCCTCAAGGCCCCGTCGTCCCTGCTCGGAGAGCATCCCGGCGAATGCCGCGGCGGCTCGGTCCGCCGCCGCGCGCTCCGGCTGCCAGTACGGATCCTCCGGGATCACGATCAGCCAGTTGTCGCTCATCCCCCACCTCCGGCCGTCACCGTAGCGCCGCCACGGTTACGCTGCGGGACATGACCCCGCCGGCCGCCACGCCCGCCTACCGTCGCCTCAGTGTCGAAGAGCGGCGGCGCCAGCTGCTCGACACGGCGCTCTCGCTCTTCGCGCACCGCGCCCCGGAGGACGTGTCGCTGGACGACGTGGCGGAGGCGGCCGGAGTCTCGCGGCCGCTGGTCTACCGGTACTTCCCGGGCGGCAAGCAGCAGCTGTACGAGGCCGCACTCAGGTCCGCCGCCGAGGAGCTCCAGCAGTGCTTCGACGAGCCCCGCCAGGGCTCCCTCCTCCCCCGCCTCGCCCGCGCCCTCGACCGCTACCTCACCTTCGTCGACGAGCACGACGCCGGCTTCAGCGCGCTGCTCCAGGGCGGCAGCGTCGCCGAGACCTCGCGGACCACCGCCATCGTGGACGGCGTGCGCCGGGCCGCCGCCGAGCACATCCTCAGCCACCTCGGCGTCACGGACCCCGGCCCGCGTCTGCGCATGACCGTGCGGATGTGGATCACGGCCGTGGAGGCGGCCTCCCTGATCTGGCTCGACGAGGACAAGCAGCCCCCCGCCGACGAGCTCCGCGACTGGCTGGTCGAGCAGTTCGTGGCCGTCCTGACGGTCACCGCCGGCCGCGACCCGCAGACGGCCGCCCTCGTCGCGGCGCTGTCGACGGATGGCTGAGACTGGTGCCGTGAAGACACAGGACACCCCCTTCGAGGGCGGGCCGATGGACGGGCGCGTGCTCCCCGTGCTGGTGGGACCCACCGGCCACCCCCCGAAGGCGTACCGCATCCCGGTCCCGGACGCGCACGGCGGCAGGCCCACCGTCCTCGTCTACCGCCGTGTCCCCCGGGAGCACAGCAAGCGGCTCGGGCTGGTCCAGTCGTGGAAGTACGCGTACGACCCGGAGGGCAGGAAGGGCGGCCGGCTGAAGTGGCCCTGGTCGAAACCCGGCATCGAGCCAGACGCCACGCCGTCCGGCAACCGGGATGACACCCACGGGTGAAGCCGTTGCACCGAACCGCGTACATTCGACGCGCGAGTCGCACCACCACGTCTATTTCTCACGGTGCGGAGAGAAGCGGAAGGCCCGCCCTCCCCGGTCCGGAGGTGACGACGTGTCAGAAAGGTTTCTGCGCCTGGCTTGCACGGCCGCGGTGGCGGCCCAGGCCATGCTCGCGCCCGTCCCCGCGGCGGCCGCGCCCGGCCCGCAGCGCCCGGTGTCCCAGCTGCTGACGGACCTTCAGCGGCTGTACCGGCAGGCCGAACAGGCCACCGAGACCTACAACGCCACCGGGGAGAAGCTGAAGAAGCAGCGCGCCCGGGTGGAACGGTTGGACGGCGAACTCGCCCGTGCCCGGCTCGCGCTGCTCGGCAGCCGCAGCGCGGCCGGACGGCTGGCCCGGCAGCAGTACCAGGGCAGCACCGGGATCTCCTCGTACGTACGCCTCCTCCTCGCCGACGACCCGCAGCACGCCCTCGACGCGGGACATGTCATCGGGCAGTTGTCACGGGAGCGGGCCGAGACGGTGGGGCGGCTCGTGGGCAGCGAGAAGAGGAAGGAGGACCTGGCCAGGGAGGCCCGCAAGGCCCTCGACAGGCAACTCAGCCTCGCCGAGCGGCAGAAGAAGCAGCGGGACGACGTGCGCAAGCGGCTCGGCGACGTCGAGGAGATGCTCGCCTCGCTCAGCCGCGACCAGCTCGCCGCGCTCGCCGAGTTCGAGCGCATCGGGATCGCGGGCGCGCAGCAGAAGGTCATGGCGTCCGGCGCCCTCAGCAGTGTGCGGGCCCCCTCGAAGCAGGGCGACGAGGCCGTGCGCTATGCGGTGGCCCAGCTCGGCAAGCCGTACCAGTGGGGTGCGGTGGGTCCGTCGGCGTACGACTGCTCGGGACTGACCTCCCAGGCCTGGGAGCACGCCGGGACGCCCATCCCGCGGACCAGCCAGGAGCAGTGGGCCCGGCTGCGGCACGTTCCGCTGCGCGAGCTGCGGCCCGGTGACCTCGTCGTGTACTTCCCGCAGGCCACGCACGTCGCCCTCTACCTCGGCGACGGAAAGGTCGTACAGGCACCGCGGCCCGGCGCCAAGGTCAAGGTGTCGCCGATCGCGGCCAACCCGGTGCTCGGCGCCGTACGCCCCGACCCGGGCGGGGAGCCCCTGCCGCGCTACACGCCGCCGAAGCTCCCCCGCGGTGCCCTGAAGGGCGCCGACCAGGGTTACGCCCCGGCCGCGGCTCCGGCCACGGCGGCGAGGTAGGCCTCCGTCTTCTCGGGCTCGTAGAAGAAGTTCTCGAAGTCGGCCGGGTCGTTGAAGGCGTTGGCGAACCGGTCGGCCACCGGCTGGAGCTGGCCCGCCGCCCCGATCAGGTTGAGGATGTGCTCCGGCGGCGGGGCCAGCATGGCGTTCGTCCACTTGGTCACGTGCTGGGCCGTGTTCCAGTAGCGGTCGAACGTCTGCTGCATCCAGACCTCGTCGAACTCCTTCTCGCCCTGCTCCAGGATCGAGGCGAGGTACGAGGCCGCGCACTTGGACGCCGAGTTGGAGCCCTGGCCGGTGATCGGGTCGTTGGCGACGACGACGTCCGCGACACCCAGCACGAGGCCGCCGCCGGGGAGGCGGCCGATGGGGTTGCGGACAGTGGGGGCGTAACGGCCGGCGAGGGTGCCGCCCGCGTCGGTCAGCTCGACGCCCTTGGCCCGGTCGTGCTCCCAGGGCGTGTACTTCTCCATGAGTTCCAGGGTCAGGGAGAGGTGCGCGGCCGGGTCCTTGACGCCGTTGAAGACGTCCAGCGGGCCGCCGGGGATGCCTTCCCAGAACAGGATGTCCGCGCGGCCCGACGTGGTCAGCGTCGGCATGACGAACAGCTCGCCGACGCCGGGGACCAGGTTGCAGCGGACCGCGTAGAACTCCGGGTGCTCGGGGCGCGGGCCCATGCCGTGCACGTACGCCACCGCCAGCGCGCGCTGCGGCTCGCTGTACGGCGAGCGGGCGGCGTCCCGGCCGAACATGGAGACCAGCTCGCCCTTGCCCGCGGAGATCAGCACCAGGTCGTAGGCGCGGGAGAAGTAGTCGAGGTCGGAGACCGCCGCGCCGTGGATGACCAGCTGGCCGCCGCGCTGGGCGAAGGTCTCCATCCAGCCGGCCATCTTCACCCGCTGGTCGACCGACTGCGCGAACCCGTCGAGCCTGCCGACCCAGTCGATCGCGCGGGCCGCGGGACCCTCGCTCCAGGAGCCGGGGGCCGCGACCGAGACACCGAGTCCTTCGATCTTCGGGGCCTGGGACTCCCAGAAGTTCAGCTGGAGATCGCGCTCGTGCTGCAGCGCCGTGTGGAACATGCACTGCGTCGACATGACCCGGCCGGAGCGGATCTCGTCCGCGGTCCGGTTCGACATCAGGGTGACCTCGTACCCGTGCGACTGGAGTCCGAGGGCGAGCTGGAGTCCGGACTGGCCGGCTCCGACGACGAGTATCTTGCGCATGCGGGTGGTGCCTCCTACGGCTTGGGGGCTACTCGGGGGTTTCTTCGAGCGCGTGGGCGACGAGGGCCAGGAGGGTCTCGATCACCGAGATCCGGTGGCGCGCATCCATGATCATTACAGGGATGTGCGCGGGGATCGTCAACGCCTCGCGAACGTCCTCCGGTTCGAACAGCTCGCTGCCGTCGAAGTGGTTGACCGCGACGATGTACGGCAGCCCGCAGCTCTCGAAGTAGTCCAGCGCGGGGAAGCAGTCCTTGAGGCGGCGGGTGTCGGCCAGGACCACGGCGCCGATCGCGCCGCGCACCAGATCGTCCCACATGAACCAGAACCGCTGCTGACCCGGCGTGCCGAACAGGTAGAGCACCAGGTCGTCGTCGAGAGTGATGCGGCCGAAGTCCATGGCCACGGTGGTGGTGAGCTTTTCGGGCGTGGCGGTGAGGTCGTCGGTGGCCTCGCTCGCCTCGGTCATCAGCGCCTCGGTCTGCAGCGGCGTGATCTCCGAGACGGCGGTGACCAGTGTCGTCTTGCCGACACCGAAGCCACCCGCCACGACTATCTTCGTGGCTATCGGGGCTCGGGTGCGGTCCGTCTGCCAGGACCTCAGATCCTCGTCGGGTTCGTCGGGACCGACGAGGGGAGCGACGCCATGAGCGGCGTCAGAGACGACGGAGTCCACTCAGCACCCTTTCCAGCAGAGCGCGGTCCGGGCGGCCCACCCCGTGGCCGGTGCCGGTTCCGTACACACGGATCTTTCCCTGGTCCGCGAGATCGCTCAGGAGGACGCGGACCACGCCGAGCGGCATCTGCAGCAGCGCGGCGATCTCGGCCACCGTACGCATACGGCGGCACAGTTCGACGATGGCCCGCATCTCCGGCATGACCCGGGTGTTGAGCGAACCGTTCGTCAGTTCCTTGCGCCCCTCGGGGGCCTCCAGTGCCGCCGTGCTGGCTACGAATGTCTCCACGAGGAGGACGTGGCCGAAGCGGGTGCGGCCGCCGGTGAGCGAGTAGGGGCGGACCCGGGCGGGCTTGCGGTCGCCGCCGCGCACCGGGAGCTGCCTCTTCTTCGAGGAGTCGCTCATCGGGCGCTCCCCGGCGCCTGCGACTCCAGGGATTTTCGGAGCTCGCTGCGGAGTTCGGGCGTCAGGACATGGCCGGCCCGCCCGACGAAGAGCGCCATGTGGTACGCCACGACGCTCATGTCGCAGTCCGCGGAGCCGTGCACGCCGAGCAGCGAGCCGTCGCTGATCGACATCACGAAGAGGCTGCCCTCGTCCATCGCGACCATCGTGTGCTTGACCCCGCCGAACTGCATCAGCCGGGCGGCGCCGACGGTGAGGCTGCCGAGGCCGGAGACGATGGCGGCGAGGTCGGCGGAGGAGCCGCGGGGGCCGGTCCGCCTCTCGGTGCGGGCCTCTCTGGCCTGGGCGATGGGGGTCCCCCCGCGCGCGGGTGTTCGAGCGTGGGGGAGGCCGGGGTCCGAGGAGAGCAGGAGCAGGCCGTCGGAGGAGACCACGGCGACCAACTGGATGCCCGGCACCTCCTCGACCAGGTTCGTCAGCAGCCAGTGCAGGTTGCGGGCCTCACTGCTCAGTCCGAAGGTACTCGGCGCGGTCAACTGCTTGCCTCCTCGACTGTGCCCCCCGTGACATCTCCGGCGTGTGCTGGTGCTGCGTCCGGCCGCTCGTTCTGGGCCGTCTCTTCGGCGATCTCCGCCTCCACGTCCCTGCGGCCCGCTTCCGCCCCCCGACGGAAGCCGCCGAGACGCCGCCGGAGGGCTTCGGCGTCGACGGAGCCGGTCCGCTGGCGCGGGGCCCGGTCCGGGGAGGTGATCTTCGGGGTTCGCTTGGGGAGGCCCTTGCTGGTGACCTCGTCCTCGATGTCCGCCGCTTCCGTGGTTTCCGCCGCTGGTGCGGGCACGGCGGCCTCGTCGGGAGTCCGCTCGTGCGCGTCCGGCCCGATGGCGTACGGGTCGGTGACGGGCACCGGGGCCAGCAGCTCCATCGTGGTCTCGGCGGGAGCCTCGGCCGGGACCTCGGCGGCAGGCCGGGCCGGGGCCGCGGCGGAAGGCCCGGCCGGGATCTCAGCGGCAGGCCGGGACGGGGCCTCGGCGAAAGCACCGGTCGAAGTATCGGCAGAAGCCTGGTCCGGGGCCTCGGCGAACGCACCAGCCGAAGTCTCAGCAGAAGCCCCGGCCGCAGCCTCAGCGGCAGTCCCGGACGCAGCCTCGGCGAAAGCACCGCCCGAAGTCTCAGCCGCAGCCCCGGACGGAGCCTCAGCGAAAGCACCAGCCGAAGTCCCAGCCGCAGCCCCGGACGCAGCCTCAGCGAAAGCACCGCCCGAAGTCCCAGCCGCAGCCCCGGCGGCAGTCCCGGACGCAGCCTCGGCGAAAGCACCGGCCGGAGTCCCGGCAGAAGCCCGGTCCGAAGTCTCGGCAGAAGCCTGGTCCGGAGACTCGGTGAAAGTACCGGACGGAGTCCCGGCCGTGGCCGGCTTCTCGTCGGGCGTTTCCCGTGTGGCCTGTTCCGCCAGTGCCACCAGCGGATCGATGTCCTTGGCGCGGCCGTGCAGGACGTTGGAGTTGACCTCGGCGTCCACGCCGGGCAGGGAGAAGGTGTGGGTGCCGCCGGGCACGGTCGCGGTCGGCGGGACCGCCGTGGCCGGGGCCTGGGCCAGCAGCGCGCCGGGGAGAACCACGACCGCCGCGATGCCGCCCTGCTTCTGCTCGCGCAGCTGGACGCGGGCGCCGTGGCGGTGGGCGAGGCGGGCGACGACGTACAGGCCGAGGCCCAGGCCTTCCTCGCCCTCCTGCTCGTACGGGGAGTCCGGGTCGAAGTCGGCGAGCCGGGAGTTGAAGCGGGCCAGGCGCTCGCCGGTCATGCCGATGCCCTCGTCCTGCACGGAGAGCATGACCTCGCCGCTCTCCAGCAGCCAGCCGGAGACCTCGACGTGCACGTCGGGCGGGGAGAACGAGGTGGCGTTCTCCATCAGCTCGGCCAGCAGGTGGGAGAGGTCGTCGGCGGCGAAGCCCGCGACGTGCGCGTGCGGCGGGAGTGCCGCGATGCGGACCCGCTCGTAGCGCTCGATCTCGCTGACCGCGGCCCGTACGACGTCCACCAGCGGGACCGGCCCATGGTGCTGCTGGACGTGCTCGGTACCGGCGAGGACCAGGAGGTTCTCGCTGTGCCGGCGCATGACCGTGGCGAAGTGGTCGAGCTTGAAGAGCGTGGAGAGGCGCTCGGGGTCCTGCTCGCGCTCCTCCAGGCCCTCGATGACGGCCAGCTGCCGCTCCACGAGGCCGAGGGTGCGCAGGGCCAGATTGACGAAGGTGCCGCCGATGCTGGCCCGCAGCCGCTCCAGCTGGGCCGCCGCGTCGGCGACCTCGGTGCGCAGCTCCTCGCGGGCATCGGCCATCTTCTGGCGCTGGCCGACCAGGTGCTTGCGGTCGGACTCCAGCGTGGCGATGCGCTCGTGGAGGGCGGCGGCGTGCGCGTGCAGGGCGTTGACGGAGCGGACGACCTGGGCGAACTCGTCGTTGCGGCCGGTGAACTTGACGGGTTCCTCGGCGGCCGGGTTCTCCGACTCGGCCAGCCGGGCCGAGCCCCGGCGCAGCACCGACAGCGGGCGGGTCAGGGTGCGGGCCATGGCGGTCGCGACACCGACGGCGACCAGCATCAGGGCGCCGAGGACGGCGATACGGATCTCCCACGCGGTGACGTCGTCGTCGCGCAGCTGGGCGAGGTCCTTGGTGCGGTGGTCGTAGAGGGCGGCCTCGGCGCCGCGCATCTGGTCGACGCGGGCGGACAGGGCGGCGTCCAGCTTCTTGGCGCTGATGCCGAGGTCGCTGTCGGAGAGCGTCGGCCCGTCGGTGAGCTGGGCGAGGTACTTCTCGGCGGAGTTCACCTCGGGGCCGGTGACCGTCGAGTCGTACGAGTCGACCGCGGACTTGGGCGCGGTGTCACGGAAGTCGGCGAGGGCGACGTCGGAGCGCAGCCGGGCCTGCTGGGCGGCGGCGCTGAGGGCGTCGCGCTGCTTCTTGTCGGCCGCGGAGGTGGTGGAGGTCGTGCTGGGCAGGCCCGTGAGGGGGTCGATGACCGTCTGGGTGCTGCTCGGCACGTTGAGGGCCGCGAGGAGCAGGCCGCGGGCGGCGGCGGACTGCTGGACGGCGGAGTCCAGCTCGGCGAGCGCATAGGCGCCGGCGCCGGCCCGTGGGGGCATCTGCTCGGCCAGGTCCTCGGCGAGCCGGTGCAGCTCGCCGATCGCGGCCGAGTAGGCCTGGTGCGCCTCCAGCGCCGTGCTCTTGCCGGTGAGCGCGGCCCTGCGCACGGCCGCGATGCCGTCCAGGTCCGAGCGCAGCCAGGCGGGCGTGTCGGTGTCGGCGCGCAGATCCTCCACCTGCCGGTCGACACGGGCGCTGCGCTGCTCGGAGGGCGCCTTGGACTTGGGGCGGCCGGCCGCGACGTAGGAGGTGACCTCGTCGCGCTCGTCGGCGAGCGAGTGGGCGAGGGCGAGCGCGTCCTGGGTGCGCCCGGCGAGGGTCACCAGATCCTGGGAGTCACTCAGCTGCCCGGAGGCGGCGAGGACGGACGGGGCTCCCGCCCCGGCGATGGCGGCGGCCACCACGGCCACCGCGACGATCAGCCGGTTGCGTACGTGGGTCGGGCGTCCGGTGCCGACGGGAGTGCGCTCGACGCCCCCTTCGGAGGCCGTCTGCCTGGCTGTGCCCCGAGACCGCTTCTTCTGCACCGATGCTCGCATTCCTGAACTCGTCTACCCATGGGCCCGGGTGGCACCCCGTCGTTCCGGTGCCGAGCAATGCGTTCACCCTCCCCCACGCTCGGCTTCAGCTCACGCGCGGGACGCCCCCATCGGTCCCCGACCCTCCCAGCGCCGGTGGGCAGTGGTCGTGCATCACCTGACCGGCCACCCGAAGGAGTGAACATCGGAGGGGAGTTGGCGGGCAAGTTGCCGCGGCGGGTGCGGGGGTGACTACCGGCGGGCCGGTTGGACGCGGGACGCAGGCTTTGACAGGATTCGCCGACACGCCTTCTCGGAGTGCGTCATTCCATCCCAAACCAGGCGCCTGACCTGCGCCGCGGTGGCAATTCCGGGACCGTTGCCAGCCTTTGGCGAACACTGTGAAGGCCTCGTGCAGACTGGCCGAATGCGTACTGAAGTCGTATCGGAGCCCGGCAGCGCGGACCGCCCCAACGAGGACTTCGCCGGTGTCGCACTACCGGCCTCCGGGCAGGGGGGCTGCGTGATCGTCCTGGACGGGGTGACCCCGCCGGACAGCGGTACGGGCTGTCTCCATTCGGTCCCCTGGTTCACCGCGCGACTCGGCGGAGCCCTGACCGAACTGACCGTTTCCGACCGAGATCTGACGCTGCCGGAGATTCTTTCCGCGGCGATCGCGCGCACCGCGGAAACCCACGCGACGACCTGTGACCTTTCTCACCCGCGTACGCCCCAGGCCACGGTCGTCCTGGCCCGCTGGTCCACCGACTCCGTCGAGTACCTGGTCCTCTCCGACTCCGCCCTCCTCCTGGAGTCCCCGGACGGCACGGTCACCCCCGTCCTGGACGACCGCCTCGCCCGGCTGCCCCGCGCGTCCCTGGTGAGCGACGCCGTCGCCGACGCCACGGTCCGCAACAGAGAGGGCGGCTTCTTCACGGCCGCCGCAGACCCCTCGGTCGCCTCCCGGGCGGTCACGGGCACGCTCCCGCGCGACGGGGTCCGCGCCCTGGCCACCCTCACCGACGGGGCGACCCGCTGGGTGGAGAAGTTCCGTGAGGGCGACTGGCGGGACTGCTTCACCGTCGTACGGAAGGAGGGCGCGCGGGCGCTGGTGGAGCGCGTACGGGCGCTGGAGGCGGCGGACCGGGAGGAGCGGGCGTTCCTGCGGCGGAGCAAGACGCACGACGACGCGACGGTGGTGTACGTGGAGCTGACCTGTCCGTCTACTTGTCCATGACGCCGTTCAACTCGTGCAGCAGCCGCGCCAGTTCCGCGACCTCCTGCCGGTCCCAGTGGGCGAGCTGGCTGACGTAGCGGGCGCGGCGGGCCTCACGGACCTTGCCGACGCGGCGGCGGCCCTCGGCGGTGAGGGCCACCAGCCAGGCCCGCCCGTCCGCCGGGTCCGGCTCGCGGGCGACCAGGCCGAGCTCCTCCAGGGCACGCAGCTGGCGGGACATGGTGGCCTTGCCGACGCCGATGTAGGCGGCGAGTTCCGTGGCGCGATGGCCGCCGTGCTCGTCGAGGCGGACCAGGAGGCCGTACGCGGCGGACTCCAGGTCGGGGTGGACCTCGCGGGCCATCTCGCCCTGACTCGCGCGGGCACGCCGCAGCAACACCGTCAACTCGCGTTCCAGCGCCAGGAATTCCTGGTCTGCACCACTGGGTGTCACCTGGCCGGCGACGTGACGTCCGTCGCCGTTTCCGTCCTCGTGCACGTCAGCACCCCTGATCGGTTTCGCGGTCCTGAAAGTTTCTGCCAAACGCCGCCGTTGCCGCAGCTCCGTCAGTATTTCGCAGGCGTAGACCAACGGCAGCCTCCGGACCCCCTTTCCACCTGCCCGTCTACGTGCGTAGTTTCCTTGACAGGCAACTCATGGCATGCCCACGCCAGTGGGTCATCCGCGGTCCCCCACCCCATCTTCGGGGTCCCCCACCCCATCCTCTGGGTCCCCCACCCCATCCTCGGAGGCACGTCATGCCCGTGCACAGACCCGGTTCCATCCGCCCGCGCCCGCTCTCGGCCGTCGTGGCCGTGCTCCTGGCGGCGCTCTCCCTCACCCTCCCGCTGTCCACCGCCGACGCCGCGACCACCCCCACGCGCGGCTCGGCGTACATGGGCATGGGCGTCCTGGCCCACGACGGCCGGGACGGCACGCCCAGCACCGGTGACGTCACCCAGACCGAAGGCGTCGACGTCTCCGGCTACCAGGGCAACGTCGCCTGGTCCACGCTGTGGAACAGCGGGGTCCGATGGGCCTACACGAAGGCGACGGAAGGCACGTACTACACGAACCCGTACTTCGCCCAGCAGTACAACGGCTCCTACAACGTCGGCATGATCCGCGGGGCGTACCACTTCGCCACCCCGGACACGACCAGCGGCGCGACCCAGGCCAACTACTTCGTCAGCCACGGCGGCGGCTGGTCCAGGGACGGCAAGACCCTGCCCGGCGCCCTGGACATCGAGTGGAACCCGTACGGCGCCGCCTGCTACGGGAAGTCGGCCGCCGGGATGGTGAGCTGGATCGCCGACTTCCTGAACACGTACAAGGCGCGCACGGGCCGGGACGCCGTGATCTACACGGCCACCAGCTGGTGGACCCAGTGCACCGGCAACTACGGCGGCTTCGCGGCGAACAACCCGCTGTGGATCGCCCGGTACGCCTCGGACCCCGGGACGCTGCCCGCCGGATGGTCGTACTACACGATGTGGCAGTACACCTCCTCCGGACCGACGGTCGGGGACCACGACAAGTTCAACGGGGCCCTGGACCGGGTGGTGGCGCTCGCCAACGGTTGATCGCGCACACCGGAGCACCGGGCCGGCGCGAGGACGCCGACCCGGTACTCCCGTTCTGTGTACGCCGCTCAGCCGACCAGGCCGGTGGGGTCCCGGGGCGCGTCGCCGGCCGGGGACGTCCGCTGCTGCGGGAACACCAGGTCCGCGGCTCCCGCCGGGCGGTCCGCCGCCCGCTCCACCGCGGCCCGGTCGGCCAGGGCGTTGACGGCAGCGTTGAACCGCTCCAGGGAGGTCGGGCGGTCCGGACCCAGGACGTACTCCTTGAGGGTGCGGCGCTCCGCGGCCATCGGGTCGTACCGCGGCTCACGGACCGAGCGCAGGATCTCCGGCAGCCGCTCACAGGCGCGGTCGAGCAGATGGGCGCCCCCGGCGGTGGTGTACGCGGCGCGGAACTCCTCGTCGGGCAGGTCGTGGGCGTTGGTCAGGACATACGGCTTGAGACTGGCGACGAAGTCGGCGACCACGGAGGAGACATCGCTGATGAGGACGTCCGCCTGGTTGAAGCACTCGTAGAGCGTCGGCAGCTGCTTGAGGACGACGTGGTGCCGGACCGGGCCCCGGCTCTCCCAGTACAGGCGGTGCCACTCGGCGTGCAGTTCCCGCCACTCGGCGGCGCCGTCCCGGTCGGGGACCCGCGCGTCACGGATCTGCTGGGCGTCGTCACCGTCGTGGTGTCCGGCCAGTTCGTCGAGCCGGGCCCTGATCTCCCGCAGCCGGGGCGCGGCGGCGGTGACGGCCGCCTCCTCCGCCGCGGCCTCGCGCCGCTCGTTGTCGGCCCGCAGCAGCTCCCGGACGGCCCGGTCGGCCTCGGCCGCCTCGGGCGAGCGCTTGCCGGTGAGCGGGTGCGGCTTGTAGACGACGCGCACGTTCTCCGTGAGAAGGCGCTCGACCAGGGCCACGCCCATCGGGATCAGCGAGGTGTGGCAGTCGTCGTCGCTCCAGCCCTCCCAGGTGGGGGCGTAGAGCACGGTCGGCAGCGGGCCCGGCGTGTGGTCGGCGTGCAGCCGGATCGGGGCCAGCTGGGGCCGGCCCACCTCGACGATGGCCTCGTCGCTGATGGCGTGCCGCACCCTCCGGTAGCGGTCGCGGCCCGCCCGTCCGGCCACCCAGATCTCGTCGTACACCTTGCTGACCCGGTTGCTGCTGGCGAGCTTGTCGCTGTCGCCGTGGCCGATGAACACGTGCTTGGCCTCGGCGATGCGCAGCATGTGCACGTTCTTGCCGGCGTTGCCGGGATACAGCACGACTCGGACGCCGGACAGTTCCAGCTCGGCCAGGTCGTCGGCCTTGGGCACGCAGACCACCGGGATCCAGGTGCGGCTCAGATGGCGGAACGAGGCCCGCTCGCGCAGCACGATCACCGGGCGCAGGTCGAGCCGCTCCAGCGTCTCGATCCACATGTTGACCTGGTACATGAAGTCCCGGGACACGGAGGCGAAGCTGAAGTACAGGGCGACTTCGGGCCCGTACGCCGCCAGCTGCCGGTTGACCTCGGCGAACACCTCGTCCCGGGCCGGCATCCGGCGGACCCGGCGGTACTGCCCCAGCAGAGCCGCCACGGCCGCCACGGACAGCCCGGCCGTCAGCACGAAGCCGACGCCCGCCGGATACCAGACCCCCGCCGCCAGCGCGGTGAGCAGTCCCGCGTGGGCCGGCACGTCGAGGTGGAGCAGCTTGCGCAGGAAACGCCGGTAGAGGACGGCGGGCGGACGCCGCGGGACGTCCAGCGCGCTCAGATCGAGGTTGCGCACCACCAGCGGCAGCACCCGCCGCAGCCGGATGGCGTGGTGGGCGGCCGAGTACAGCATCACCAGCGCGAAGTGCGCGCTGAAGACGGCCAGCGCGGTGACCAGCACCCGGTCCGGCGCGTCCGTCCGGCTGGCCAGCGCGAGCAGCATCACGGTGCGGACCGCGAACCGCAGGGTGCGGTTGAGCTGCAGCGTCGCGAGCCTGCGGACGAAGCCGGGCGCCCGGGTGTGCAGCACCTCGTCCACGACATAGGTCACGGCCGACGCCACGGCGAACCCCGCGACCGACGGCAGCAACGCGAAGACGGGCAGCGCGGCGAAGCCGGCACCGAGCAGGAGCACGAGGAGCAGGTCGGTCGTCCCGCGTACCCGCAGGACACCGCACAACCGACGAATGATCACGGACAAGGCGTTCCCCCCACGGGATTGCACACGGTCTGCCAAAAGCCGTTGTTCGCCAGTTCGACAGAGAAGGGGGGTAAAGAGTTGTACATCTGGCGCTCGGAATTATTTCACCTTGCATTGGTGCGGGGTTGACCTTGCCTTGGGGCACCGAAAAGGCCCGGGCCTCCCTCACGGGACCCGGGCCTTTCCTTCATCCGATGACGTCCGTCACGCCGCCACCGGAACCTCCGGCGCCGCGCCGTTCGTGGCCGGCGACAGGGCCAGTTCCAGGACCTGCCGGACGTCCGTGACGGCGTGGACGTCGAGCTTGTCCAGCACCTCCGACGGGACGTCGTCCAGGTCGGGCTCGTTGCGCTTGGGAATGATCACGGTCGTGACCCCGGCCCGGTGCGCGGCCAGCAGCTTCTGCTTCACGCCGCCGATCGGGAGGACCCGGCCGGTGAGCGAGACCTCGCCGGTCATCGCCACGTCCGTACGCACCAGGCGTCCGGACAGGAGCGAGGCCAGGGCTGTGGTCATCGTGACGCCGGCGCTCGGACCGTCCTTGGGGACCGCGCCCGCCGGGAAGTGGATGTGCACGCCCCGGTCCTTGAGATCGGCCACCGGCAGCTCCAGTTCGGCACCGTGGCTGCGCAGGAAGCTCAGCGCGATCTGCGCCGACTCCTTCATCACGTCGCCCAGCTGGCCCGTCAGGGTCAGACCCGCCGCGCCCGTCTCCGGGTCGGCGAGGGACGCCTCCACGAACAGGACGTCTCCACCGGCGCCGGTCACCGCGAGGCCCGTCGCCACGCCGGGGACCGCCGTGCGGCGCTCCGCCGGGTCCTGGGCGGACTCGGGTACGTGGTGCGGCCGGCCGACCAGGGCCCGCAGATCCTCGTCCCTGATCGTGAACGGCAGCTCGCGCTCGCCCAGTTCGTGCTGGGCCGCGACCTTGCGCAGCAGCCGGGCGATGGACCGCTCCAGGTTGCGGACGCCCGCCTCCCGCGTGTACTCGCCGGCCAGCTTGCGCAGCGCGCTCTCGTCGAGGGTCACCTCGTCCTTGCCGATGCCCGCCCGCTCCAGCTGGCGCGGGAGCAGGTGGTCACGGGCGATGACGACCTTCTCGTCCTCGGTGTAGCCATCCAGGCGGACCAGCTCCATACGGTCGAGCAGGGCCTCCGGGATGGCCTCCAGAACGTTGGCGGTGGCGAGGAAGACGACGTCCGACAGATCCAGCTCCACCTCCAGGTAGTGATCCCGGAAGGTGTGGTTCTGGGCCGGGTCGAGGACCTCCAGCAGGGCGGCCGCCGGGTCGCCCCGGAAGTCGGACCCCACCTTGTCGATCTCGTCCAGCAGGACCACCGGGTTCATCGACCCGGCCTCCTTGATCGCGCGCACGATCCGGCCGGGCAGCGCCCCGACGTAAGTACGGCGGTGGCCGCGGATCTCGGCCTCGTCGCGGACGCCGCCGAGGGCGACGCGGACGAACTTGCGGCCCATGGCGTGCGCGACGCTCTCGCCAAGGCTCGTCTTGCCGACGCCGGGCGGGCCGACGAGGGCCAGGACGGCGCCTCCGCGCCGGCCGCCGATCACGCCGAGACCGCGGTCGGTACGGCGCTTGCGCACCGCCAGGTACTCGGTGATCCGCTCCTTCACGTCCTCCAGGCCCGCGTGCTCGGCGTCGAGGACGGCCTTCGCGCCCTGGATGTCGTACACATCCTGGGTCCGCTCGTTCCACGGCAGTTCGAGGACGGTGTCGAGCCAGGTGCGGATCCACGACCCCTCGGGCGACTGGTCGCTGGACCGCTCCAGCTTGTCGACCTCCTTGAGCGCGGCCTCACGGACCTTCTCGGGCAGGTCGGCGGCCTCGACACGGGCGCGGTAGTCGTCCGACTCCTCGGCGGAATCCTTGCCGTTCTCCCCGTTCAGCTCGCGCAGCTCCTTGCGGACCGCTTCCAGCTGACGGCGGAGCAGGAACTCGCGCTGCTGCTTGTCGACGCCCTCCTGGACGTCCTTGGCGATGGTCTCGGCGACGTCCTGCTCGGCGAGGTGGTCGCGCAGCTGCTGGGCGGCGAGCTTGAGGCGGGCCACCGGGTCGGCCGTCTCCAGCAGTTCGACCTTCTGTTCGGTGGTCAGGAACGGCGAGTAGCCGGAGTTGTCGGCGAGCGCGGAGACGTCGTCGATGGCCTGGACCCGGTCGACGACCTGCCAGGCGCCGCGCTTGCGCAGCCAGGCCGTGGCCAGCGCCTTGTACTCCTTGACCAGTTCGGCGACGTGGCCCGGCAGCGGCTCGGGCACCTTCTCGTCGATGCGCGTGCCCTCGACCCAGAGCGCGGCGCCCGGTCCGGTGGTCCCGGCGCCGATCCGCACCCGGCCGCGGCCGCGGATCAGCGCGCCCGGGTCACCGTCCGCCAGCCGGCCGACCTGCTCGACGGTGCCGAGCACACCCGTGCTCGGGTACGTCCCGTCGATGCGCGGCACCAGGAGAACCTTCGGCTTTCCGGGCTCCGCCCGGGCGGCGGCCTGGGCGGCCTCCACCGCGGCGCGTACGTCGGCGTCGTTCAGGTCCAGCGGAACCACCATCCCGGGCAGCACGACCTCGTCGTCGAGCGGCAGCACAGGCAGAGTGAGCGGTGTGAACGCCGTGGACTCAGCAGCCATGATCTCCCCTTCGGCAGTCAAGTTGAGCTATGCCGACTCAATGCATGGGAGCCCTCGGATGTTCCCCCGACCGCGTTCGCTCTGAGCGATCACCAAATCACCCTGCACTACCAGCGGAAACGGGGGTGGGGGCGCGGTTATGCCCTGGCGGAGGGCAGGGCACTTCGATCAGGGCAAGGCCATGCGCACCCGGCGCCTGGACAAGGCCATGCCGCACCCGCCGGCTGCGCGGAAATCGCCGCCACGTCACGTTCGGCGCGGGAGCGCGGGCTCGCCGCACCGCCCCGGCGCTGCGCCCGGCGGCCGCCCGGAGGGTCTACGCCCGGGCTCGGTTCCAGCGGCGGAGTGCGGGCCACATTGCGATCCCTATCGTCAGCGAGATCAGGTGGCCCCAGTTGGTCATCGGGTCCGTGTACGCGACCAGGTCCTGCAGGAGCATGCCGCCGAACAGCGCGACGACGGGCCAGCGCAGCCAGGGGGTGAGCAGTCCGGCCAGGGCGCCCGTGCTGGCGGCGACGCCGAAGCTGATGCCGTAGTCCAGGCGGTGCAGAGAGCTGCCGGGCAGGTGTCCCGCCACGACCGCGATCCCGACGGGGACCTCGGTCGCCAGGGTGGCGAGCACATGCCCGAGCAGGAAGACGGTGGCCGCGCGCAGTCCTCCTATACGCCGCTCCAGCGCGGTCAGGACGACCAGGAAGCACATGGCGTACGGCGACACGACCCCACCGGCGATCCACAGCGCGCTCGCCAGCAGGACCTGTACGGGTGTCCGCACCAGGTGCGCGACATCGGTGCTGGAGGCCTGGTAGAGGCTGTGCACCAGCCCGGGGGCGGCGTCGGCGGCGATCAGCGAGGTGACCGCGAGCAGGGCCGCGTAGGCGAAGGTGAACGGCGTTCCCGTGGGGGTGGGCAGCAGCCGCCAGGGGTGGAGGGCGCGCAGCCGCCGGGCGAGGAGGCGGTGCGGGGCGGGGAAGGACTGTGCGGGAAAGGACTGTGCGGGGACCGGCGCGATGGTCGCCGGCGCGGCGGTCCGGGACCGAAAGGGCGCGGCTGCCGGGGTGGCCGCCGCAAGGGCGACCGCTGGGGCGTCGAGTGCGGCACCGCCCGCCAGGGCACCACGCTGGCGCGGCATCCCGTCCAGCAGGTCGGCGAGCCCGGTGGGCGACAGTGCGCTGTCGTCGGAAGGAGGCGCGCCCGGGGGCGGGGGCGAGGCCGTCGTGCCGGCCGTCGCGGTCGGTTCCACGGTGAGGCGCTCCTTCCGTCCCGCCCCACACTTCGCGCCGCACGGGCCCCTGTCTATGACCGACGCCACGCGAGACCCCGATTCACAGGATTTTCTGAGGAACCGATCGACCCACGCTGGGGTTTCGAAAGATTCGACAGAAGCGGGAGCGCTCGAACGAGTGATGTGCGCCGACCTGCCCGCCATCCGTAATTTCCGTTGCCGCAAAGCCGTGTTCGTGCAGGATGGGCGTATGGCCGCCACGTACGACACTCCCGTAGTCCTGGACCGACACGAGGGCCCGCACGGGGAGGTGGTGCTGCGCAGACACGGTGAGTCACTGCAGATCATCGCCAACGGCTGCTTCCTCATGGACACCTCCGACGGGCGCTCGGAGCGGCTGCTGGTCGACGCCGCGTACGACGCCCTGGACGGACGGCCGGAACCGGACGTGCTGATCGGCGGCCTCGGCGTCGGATTCTCGCTCGCACACGCCGCGGCCGACCCCCGCTGGGGACGGATCACCGTGGTCGAGCGCGAGCCCGCCGTGATCGGCTGGCACCGCGCGGGCCCGCTGTCCGGGCTGTCCGCCGCCGCGCTCGACGACCCGCGCACCGAGATCGTCGAAGCCGACCTGTTGATGCACGTCAATGAGACTTCCGCCACGTACGACGCCCTGTGCCTGGACATCGACAACGGCCCCGGCTGGACCGTGACCGAGGACAACGACGGTCTCTACTCACCGGCCGGACTGGCAAGCTGCGCAAGGGCGTTGGCCCCCGGAGGGGTATTGGCCGTATGGTCGGCGCAGCCCTCTCCGGATTTCGAGGGAACCTTGCGGAATGCCGGGTTCCAACAGGTGCGTACCGAAGAGATCCCGGTTGCCCGGGGCGTTCCGGACGCTGTGCACCTCGCCGTACGCCCTGGATAGCGACGGTGCCTCCGGTCCCCGTAATGTGCTTCCCTGACGCGGATCATTCAAGCGTCAATCGCAAACCATGCGCAGACCGAGGAACCACCCCACTGGTTCCGGAAAGCACACTCAGGGGCGGGCGATGGAGCAGACACACACCTCGCACAGCGGTACGGCGGCGGCTACTCCGGGCGCACAGCGCCGGGTGCTGGTGATCGAGGACGACCCGACGATCGTGGACGCCATCGCGGCCCGGCTCCGCGCCGAGGGATTCCTGGTGCAAACCGCGGCCGACGGTCCTTCCGCGGTCGACACCGCCGAGGCCTGGCAGCCCGACCTGCTGATCCTCGACATCATGCTGCCCGGCTTCGACGGCCTGGAGGTCTGCCGCCGTGTGCAGGCCCAGCGCCCGGTGCCGGTGCTGATGCTCACCGCGCGCGACGACGAGACCGACATGCTGGTCGGGCTCGGCGTCGGCGCCGACGACTACATGACCAAGCCGTTCTCGATGCGGGAGCTGGCCGCGCGGGTGCACGTCCTGCTGCGCCGCGTGGAGCGGGCCGCCATCGCCGCGGCCACGCCGCGCTCCGGAATCCTGCGCCTCGGCGAGCTGGAGATCGACCACGCGCAGCGCCGGGTGCGGGTGCGCAGCGAGGACGTCCACCTCACGCCCACCGAGTTCGACCTGCTGGTCTGTCTGGCGAACACCCCGCGCGCGGTGCTCTCCCGTGAGCAGCTGCTTGCCGAGGTGTGGGACTGGGCGGACGCCTCCGGCACCCGGACCGTCGACAGCCACATCAAGGCGCTGCGCCGGAAGATCGGCGCCGAGCGGATCCGCACGGTGCACGGCGTGGGCTACGCGTTGGAGACCCCGACGCCATGAGCGACGGGCCGGCCGCGCGGAGAAGCCCCGGGGAGGAGCCCTGGGGCGGCGTACGTCCGTTCTCGATCAAGACCAAGCTGGGCGCGCTCGTCGTCATCTCGGTGCTGATCACCACCGGTCTGTCGATGATCGCGGTGCACACCAAGACGGAGCTTCGCTTCATCACGGTCTTCTCGATGATCGCCACACTGTTGATAACGCAGTTCGTGGCGCATTCGCTCACCTCGCCGCTGGACGAGATGAACGCGGTGGCCCGGTCGATCTCGCAGGGCGACTACACGCGCCGGGTGCGGGAGAACCGCCGGGACGAGCTGGGCGACCTGGCCGGGACGATCAATGTCATGGCCGACGAGCTGGAGGCCCAGGACCGCCAGCGCAAGGAGCTGGTGGCGAACGTCTCGCACGAGCTGCGCACGCCCATCGCCGCCCTGCGGGCCGTCCTGGAGAACGTCGTGGACGGCATCGCCGAGCCGGACACCGAGACGATGCGTACGGCGCTCAAGCAGACCGAGCGGCTCGGGCGGCTGGTGGAGACGCTGCTGGACCTGTCCCGGCTGGACAACGGCGTCGTACCGCTGCGCAAGCGGCGTTTCGAGGTGTGGCCCTACCTCTCCGGCGTGCTCAAGGAGGCCAACATGGTCGCCTCCGCGCGCGGGGGCATGGCGTCGGGCTCCGGGAACCACACGCGGACGGACGTCCATCTGCACCTGGACGTCTCCCCGCCGGAGCTGACCGCGCAGGCGGACCCGGAGCGGATCCACCAGGTGGTGGCCAATCTGATCGACAACGCGGTCAAGCACAGCCCGCCGCACGGCCGGGTCACGGTGAAGGCGCGGCGCGGGCCGCAGCCGGAGTCGCTGGAGCTGGAGGTCCTGGACGAGGGCCCCGGCATCCCGAAATCGGAGTGGCACAAGGTCTTCGAACGCTTCAACCGGGGAGCCGTCAGCCGCCCGCACGGTCCGGGCAGCGACGGCGGTACGGGTCTGGGGCTGGCGATCGCCCGTTGGGCGGTGGATCTGCACGGCGGCCGGATCGGAGTGGCCGAATCCGAGCGGGGTTGCCGGATTCTCGTCACCCTTCCGGGAGAGCGATCCCTGCCGAGTTGACGTAAAGTTCGAACCGGAGTCACAAGATCCACGAGCGTCCCCACTGACGGACACGTGTGATCAGGGACGGCCCGCGCCCGTGAGGCGCCGAGGCCGTGGCCGACTCATCCCTGCCACAGGCAAACCACGCTTGTTTCCCGCCATATCAACCGCCGAAACGCACTTTCTGATGTGACTTACACGACGATGAACGGGCCCGACCTGACCTTCACCCTCAGGGAGGCGTAGCCTTTATTTCCGCTGTCCATCACCTTGTGAAGCGGAAGAGGGCGGTTGCCGCCGTGTCGCCACAGTCCCCCAGTAACTCGAGCATCTCGACCGAAGACCAAGCCGGGAAGAACCCCGCCGCTGCGTTCGGTCCCAACGAGTGGCTCGTCGACGAGATCTATCAGCAGTACCTCCAGGACCCGAATTCGGTAGACCGAGCCTGGTGGGACTTCTTCGCCGACTACAAGCCGGGCGTCGCTGGCGCTCAGGTTCCGTCGGGTGCTGCGGCCGCGGGGGCCGCAGGAACCACCACGACGGCCGCTCCGGCCCGGCCCGCGGCTCCGGTGACCCCGGCCGCGCCCGCCGCCCCGGCGCCCGCGGCCCCGAAGCCGGCCGCCGCCCCGGCGCCCGCCGCTCCGGCCGCGCCCAAGCCCGCCGCCGCGGCCCCGGCCGCCAAGCCGGCCGCGAAGGCCGCGCCCGCCACCGAGGCGCCCGAGGGCCCCGAGTTCGTGACGCTGCGCGGCCCCTCCGCCGCGGTCGCCAAGAACATGAACGCCTCGCTGGAGCTGCCGACGGCCACCTCGGTCCGCGCGGTCCCGGTGAAGCTGCTGTTCGACAACCGCATCGTCATCAACAACCACCTCAAGCGGGCGCGCGGCGGGAAGATCTCCTTCACGCACCTCATCGGCTTCGCGATGGTCCAGGCCATCAAGGCCATGCCGTCGATGAACTTCTCGTTCGGCGAGAAGGACGGCAAGCCGACCCTCGTCAAGCCGGCGCACGTCAACCTCGGCCTGGCCATCGACCTGGTGAAGCCCAACGGCGACCGCCAGCTCGTCGTGGCCGCCATCAAGAAGGCCGAGACCCTGAACTTCTTCGAGTTCTGGCAGGCCTACGAGGACATCGTCCGCCGCGCCCGCGACGGCAAGCTGACGATGGACGACTTCACCGGCGTCACGGTCTCCCTGACCAACCCCGGCGGCCTCGGCACCGTCCACTCCGTCCCTCGGCTGATGCCCGGCCAGTCCGTCATCATGGGCGTCGGCTCCATGGACTACCCGGCGGAGTTCCAGGGCACCAGCCAGGACACCCTGAACAAGCTCGGCATCTCGAAGGTCATGACGCTCACGTCGACCTACGACCACCGGGTGATCCAGGGCGCCGCCTCCGGCGAGTTCCTCCGCCAGGTCGCCAACCTGCTGCTCGGCGAGAACGGCTTCTACGACGCCATCTTCGAGTCGCTGCGCATCCCCTACGAGCCGGTCCGCTGGCTCAAGGACATCGACGCCTCGCACGACGACGACGTCACCAAGGCCGCGCGCGTCTTCGAGCTGATCCACTCCTACCGGGTCCGCGGCCACGTCATGGCCGACACCGACCCGCTGGAGTACCGCCAGCGCAAGCACCCCGACCTGGACATCGTCGAGCACGGCCTCACCCTGTGGGACCTGGAGCGCGAGTTCGCCGTCGGCGGCTTCGCCGGCAAGTCGATGATGAAGCTGCGCGACATCCTCGGCGTGCTGCGCGACTCGTACTGCCGCACCACCGGCATCGAGTTCATGCACATCCAGGACCCCAAGCAGCGCAAGTGGATCCAGGACCGCGTCGAGCGCCCGCACTCCAAGCCGGAGCGCGAGGAGCAGCTGCGCATCCTGCGCCGGCTGAACGCGGCGGAGGCCTTCGAGACCTTCCTGCAGACCAAGTACGTCGGCCAGAAGCGCTTCTCCCTGGAGGGCGGCGAGTCCGTCATCCCGCTGCTGGACGCGGTGCTGGACTCGGCCGCCGAGTCCCGCCTGGACGAGGTCGTCATCGGCATGGCCCACCGCGGCCGGCTGAACGTCCTCGCCAACATCGTCGGCAAGTCGTACGCCCAGATCTTCCGCGAGTTCGAGGGCAACCTCGACCCGAAGTCGATGCACGGCTCCGGCGACGTGAAGTACCACCTGGGCGCCCAGGGCACCTTCACGGGCCTGGACGGCGAGCAGATCACGGTCTCGCTGGCGGCCAACCCGTCCCACCTGGAGACCGTCGACCCGGTCATCGAGGGCATCGCCCGCGCCAAGCAGGACATCATCAACAAGGGCGGCACGGACTTCACGGTCCTGCCGGTGGCGATCCACGGCGACGCGGCCTTCGCGGGCCAGGGCGTGGTGGCCGAGACCCTGAACATGTCGCAGCTGCGCGGCTACCGCACGGGCGGCACGGTCCACGTCGTCATCAACAACCAGGTCGGCTTCACCGCGGCCCCCGAGTCCTCGCGTTCCTCGATGTACGCGACGGACGTGGCCCGCATGATCGAGGCCCCGATCTTCCACGTGAACGGCGACGACCCGGAGGCCGTGGTCCGCGTGGCCCGTCTGGCCTTCGAGTTCCGCCAGGCGTTCAACAAGGACGTGGTGATCGACCTCATCTGCTACCGCCGCCGCGGTCACAACGAGTCGGACAACCCGGCCTTCACCCAGCCGCTGATGTACGACCTGATCGACAAGAAGCGCTCGGTCCGCAAGCTCTACACCGAGTCCCTGATCGGTCGCGGCGACATCACCCTGGAAGAGGCCGAGCAGGCACTGCAGGACTATCAGGGCCAGCTGGAGAAGGTCTTCACGGAGGTCCGTGAGGCAACCTCCCAGCCGATCTCCGTGGAGGCGCAGGCGCCGCAGGACGGCTTCCCGATCGCGGTGCCGACCGCGATCTCCTCCGAGGTCGTCAAGCGCATCGCCGAGTCCCAGGTCAACATCCCCGACCACTTCACCGTCCACCCGCGTCTGCTGCCGCAGCTCCAGCGCCGGACGGCGATGGTCGAGGACGGCACGATCGACTGGGGCATGGGCGAGACGCTCGCGATCGGTTCGCTGCTCCTGGAGGGCACGCCGGTCCGGCTGTCCGGCCAGGACTCCCAGCGCGGCACTTTCGGCCAGCGCCACGCGGTGCTGATCGACCGCGAGACGGGCGCGGACTACACCCCGCTGCTCTACCTGTCCGAGGACCAGGCCCGGTACAACGTCTACAACTCGCTGCTGTCCGAGTACGCGGTCATGGGCTTCGAGTACGGCTACTCGCTGGCCCGCCCCGACGCGCTCGTGATGTGGGAGGCGCAGTTCGGCGACTTCGTCAACGGCGCCCAGACGGTCGTCGACGAGTACATCTCGGCGGCGGAGCAGAAGTGGGGCCAGACGTCCGGCGTCACCCTGCTCCTCCCGCACGGCTACGAGGGCCAGGGCCCGGACCACTCCTCGGCCCGTGTCGAGCGCTTCCTCCAGCTGTGCGCCCAGAACAACATGACGGTCGCGATGCCCACGCTCCCGTCGAACTACTTCCACCTCCTGCGCTGGCAGGTGCACAACCCGCACCACAAGCCGCTCATCGTCTTCACCCCGAAGTCGATGCTGCGTCTGAAGGCGGCGGCGTCGAAGGCGGAGGAGTTCACGAGCGGCGAGTTCCGCCCGGTCATCGGCGACGCGTCGATCACCGACCCGGCGGCCGTGAAGAAGGTCGTCTTCTGCGCGGGCAAGGTCTACTACGACCTGGAGGCCGAGCGGCAGAAGCGCGGTGTCACGGACACGGCGATCATCCGCATCGAGCGGCTGTACCCGCTGCCGGGTGCGGAGATCCAGGCGGAGGTCAACAAGTACCCGAACGCCGAGAAGTACCTGTGGACCCAGGAGGAGCCGGCCAACCAGGGCGCCTGGCCGTTCATCGCGCTCAACCTGATCGACCACCTCGACCTGGCCGTCGGCCCGGACGTCCCGCACAGCGAGCGGCTGCGCCGTATCTCGCGTCCGCACGGCTCGTCCCCGGCGGTGGGTTCCGCGAAGCGGCACCAGGCCGAGCAGGAGCAGCTGGTCCGTGAGGTGTTCGAGGCGTAGGTCTCGCGGCACGACAGCGCAAGGGCCCGGCCCCGGAGAGAACTCCGGGGCCGGGCCCTTCGGTCATGTCCGGGGTGCCGGGCCGCTCATGACACCTGGGGCTCGAAGTCCCAGTAGGGCCGGTTGCGGGCGCGTGCCGACAGGGTGTGCACGTGCTGGGGCCCGAGCGTGGCGGCGAGGTCGGACAGCGCCTCCTGCTCCGTCTTCTCGGCCTCCCGGCGGTTGCCAAGCCCGCGCAGATCCGCGGCGTGGGCGATACGGGCCGTCAGGGTCAGCGGGTGGGTGCGGCCGAGGATCTCGGTGGCGCGCAGGGCGGCGGACCTGCTGAGTCCGGCCGCGGACTCCGTGTCCCCGACCAGGTTGCGCAGGGCGGAGGCGTTGACGGCGCAGCCCACGGTCCAGGGGTGGTTCTCCCCCACGGCCGCGGTCATGTCGGCCATCGACTGCTCGATCAGGGCGTGGGCCTGGTCGCGTTCGCCGACGCTGCGCAGGATGAGCGCGTGGTTGGTGCGGGCTCCGGCGAGGAACGGATGTCCTTCGGCGTGCATGGCCTCGTAGCGCGCGATGACGTACTCGCTGGTCTCCCGTGCCTGGTCGATGTCGCCGTGCTCGCGGGCGAAGCAGCTGTGGCTGACGGCCGCGGCCAGCGTCTGCGGGTCCTTCTCGCCGAGCTTGCGCTCATAGCGCTCCAGTACGCGGGTGAACATCGGACCCGCCTTGCCGCGGTCGCCGATGCGGTAGAGGCACAGGGCGAGGTTGTGCTCGGCCAGCAGGGTCTGCGGGTTCTCGGCGCCCATCACGAGGCGGTACTCGCGCACGTTCTTCGCCTGGACGGACTCGGCCTCGGTGTAGCGGCCCAGCAGCCGCAGATTGGCCGCGTAGTGGATCTCGGAGAAGAGCGTCCAGGGGTGACGGTTCTTCAGCAGCTGACGGCGTGCCTCCATGGTCCGCCGGTCGATCTCCAGGCTCTCCCCGTAGCGGCCGAGCAGCCTGAGCGCGAAGCCCAGGTTGTTCAGGGCGTTGAGGGTCCGCGAGTCCTGTTCGCCGAGCAGGTCGCGGTAGGCCGGGTAGAGCCACTCGTACAGTTCCCGTGCCTCGTCGTAGCGCCCGAGGCCCCACAGGTCGGCGCCCAGGCCGTTGGCCGCGCGCAGATGGTCCAGGTCCAGCTCGCCGCGCTCCACCCGGAGGTGGTCGACGGCGACGCGCTCGATGGCCTCGGTGCGCCCGTACTCGCCGGCCGCGCGCAGCAGGTTGGCGTAGTGGTAGGTCAGCTCCCAGATCCGCGGATGGGTGTCGCCGAGCAGCGACTTCCACGCGTTCATGGCGCGCTCGCCGAGCTTCATGCCGGACTGGTACTCGCCCGTGAAGTACATGTAGCGCAGACAGTTGAGGACCAGGTTCTGCACGGTCCGGTCCTTGCTGTTCAGCACGTCCGCGTGCTTGAGGTGCGGCACGATCTCCGCGTACTCGTCCCACAGGCGGGTGTCCGTGGCCCGGCCGGGGTCGGCGGCGGCCAGGGCTCTGCGGACCACGTCGATGAACTCGCGCCGGTCCTCGTCGGGCATGTCCTTGTGCACGATCTGGTGCACCATGCGGTGCAGATACAGCGACTCGCCGGAGGAGACCGACTCGTCGCCGGCCGCCTCGTGCGACTCCAGGCGTACGACGGAGTACTGGCGGAGCTGGTTGATCGCCTTGTTCCACAGGAGGGGGTCGTTGAGCAACCCGGCGATCTGTTCGGGCAGTTCCTCGCGCGGCATCTCCCGCAGCAGCCGTACGGGGATGAAGCCGGGCGCGAAGAAGGTGCACAGGCGCAGCAGGTCGACGGATTCCGGGACGGTCTCGCGGAGTTTGTTCAGCAGTATCGACCAGGCTGTCTGGAAGGCGACGGGGAAGTCCGCGGAGACCTTGACCACGTCCCCGTCGATGCCGCCCTCCAGGAGCGCGATGTAGTCCTCCACCGACAGGTCGGAGTCGTTGAGCCAGCCGGCGGTCTGGTCGAGCAGCAGCGGCAGGTCCTCCAGCGCCTCGGCCAGCTGGTCGGCGTCCTCCTCGCTCAGCCTGGGCGCACGGCGGCGCACGAAGGCCACCGACTCGTCGCGGGCGTAGACGGGCACCTCCAGCAGTTTGCTGTTGTGCTCGCTCCACTCGGGGTTGCGCGAGGTGATCAGGACATGGCCCGGCCCGGTGGGGACGAGGTCCCAGATCTGGTCGGGTTCGTCGGCGCCGTCCAGGATCAGCAGCCAGCGGGAGTAGGGGTCGCCGCGGCGCAGCGAGTCGCGTACGGCACGCAGCCGCTCGCCGTATTCGGCGCCGGTGGACAGGCCGAGCTTCGGGGCGAGTTCGGCCATCAGCCGGCGGTAGGTCACCCGGCCCTCGGCGTTGACCCACCACACCACGTCGTACTCGGAGCCGAAGCGGTAGACGTACTCGGCGGCGAGCTGTGTCTTGCCGACCCCGGACATGCCGTGCAGGGTGAGGACGCCGGCGCCCGGCTCGGAGCCCTGCAGCAGGTGGTAGGCGTCGTTCAGGAACGGCTCGCGTCCGGTGAAGCGGGTGTTGCGCCGCGGTACGCCGCCCCACACCTCGGGCATGGACGCCGGGAAGCGCGGGCCACGCCGCTCGCCCTCGGCCGGCTCCGGCGTCGGGTCGGTCGGCAGGCCGAGCCGGTCGATCAGGCGCCGTTCGGCCTCGTCGGCGCCCATGTTGGTCAGCTGCGCCGGGGCGAGCACAGTGGTGGCGGTGGGTACGGACGCGGTGGTGATCGAGACGGCGGCGAACCGGGACGGGTCGGGGGCCACGACCTCGCGCAGCGCCGCGTTCCACTCCTCGTGGGTGCGCGGGCCGAGTTGGAAGAACCACTCGCTGACGAGGATGAGGATCCGGCCCTCGGCGAGTTTCAGGTCACGCAGCAGGTCCACCAGCGGGACCTCGGCCGGGGAGTCCCAGCGCATGTACACGACCCGCAGGCCACGCCGCTCCAGCCGGTCCGCGATCCAGGCCGCCCAGGCCCGGTTGAATCCCGCGAAGCTGATCGTGACGGTAGGCTTCGCGGTCCCTTTGTCGGCTGCCCCGACCGGCCTACGAACTCCAGACATGCAGCGGCCTCCCCGCACGTAATGTTAGAACCTCGGCGCGGCACCGCGATAGGCGCTGACAGGTATCCGTCGTACTCGCGCGCTTCGGTCACATCTCTTCCCGCAAGCGCAACGATCTTCACTCGAACTGGCAACATATTTCACTCAGTTGGCGGAGTTCGACGGGCCGAGAACAAGCCACGCGCCGCTGTCACATAGGCCTGTGCCCGTACGGCGTGGCCACGGGGCGCGGGATGCTCGTCGAGCCGTTCGTAGACGGCCACCATCTGGTCGACGAACCGGCGTCCCGGCACGGTCAGGTCCGGCGATCCGACGAGCGCGGGCAACGCCGCGCCCACCTGTTCGCGGCAGCGGGCGTGTTCGGCCCAGGCCGCCTCCCGGTCGGCGGGCCGCGTGAGGGTGAGCGCGCGTTGCTGGAAGAAGTCGGCCAGCGCGAGGTGCGAGTAAGTGCCCTGCAGCAGACCGTCGTAGGGGCGCGGATCGGTGCGCCAGGGGGCGAAGTACCGTTTTTGCCCATCGGCCCGGTGGAGGGTGACCGCCTCGCTGAGGGCGACGAGTTTGGTGTGCTGAAGCTCGTGCACCAGGGTCGCGGCCAGGACCGTGGGGCCGTGCGGGGCGCTGCTGAGCACGGCGCCGAAGGCCTCGCGCCGGGTGCCGCTGCAGGTGCCCGTGCAGTCGCCGGGCTCCGAGCCGGGCGGGGCGGCGAGCGGGACGAGGCAGCGCAGCAGGCGGACGGCCTCCAGGAGGCGCTGCTCGCCGCCCAGCCGGAGTTCCACCGCGGTCCCCGACCAGGAGTGCAGCCAGCGCTTGCGCTCCGCGTCGTCGAGGCTCGCCGGACCGCTCAGCCCGAGGTGGTGGACGCTGTCCTGCACCCAACGGTACGGGTCGAGGTCGTCCAGCGGCATGGGCGGGGCGCCGGTCGTGAGGCCGGGCAGTGCGTACGCGGGCGTCCAGGCGGCGGCACCGGACCAGGCTCCCGTGCCGCGCTCCACATGGACGACGACATCCGCCGCGCCCCGCTGCCGCATGGTCAACCGCCCGCCCCTGTGGACGACTTCGACCGAGGTGTCCCCTGTCTCCGCCGTGCGCAGTGCCCCGAGGGAGGGCAGTACGAGCAGTCCGTCCCGGGCGGTGAGCCGTACGGCGAACGAAAGCCCGGCGCGGGCCGCGGCAGCGGCGGCCAGTGCGCTGAAGTGACCCAGGTCGCGCCGGAGTTCGCGGGCCCGCTGCGGCGCGCCCGGCCGTGCGGGGTCCGTGCCGAGACCGCGCAGACACCGCTGGGCCCATGCGCCGACCAGCGGGGTGAGCAGACGGACCCGGGCGGGTGAACCCGTCGCGCCTTTCGTGACCGACATGTCTCCCACTGGCTCATCCGCGGCACCGGTCGCGTCCGCCGCCTCCAGCAGCGCCCAGTCCTCCAGGAGCCGCCGCCTGGCGTCGGCCGGGCACAGCGCCGGGTCGGCTCCCGCCACGGCGTCGAGCACCGCGCGCAGCAGGAGCAGCCGACGGGTGTCCTGGTCGCGGGCCAGGAACGCAAGGGACTCGGGGCCGCCTTCGGTACGGCCGAGTTCGAGGAGGATCCGGTCCGGGACCTCCGGAAGTATCACGTCACGCCCCCTTCCCGAGAGGCAGCGGACGGGGCGGCCCGCACCGTGTCCGCACGGAGTCGGCCCGCCACATGTCGGATGAGGCGCTGCAGGTCGGCGCAGTACACGGAGGGGTTGGTGAAGCCGTGCCCGGCGCGGTAGCGGTGGGCGTACTGGCCGCCGCCGCAGACGTTCAGCAGCGGGCAGGCCCGGCAGGTCGCGGCGAGCGACGCGGCGCCCGCCTGCCGGGCCGCCACCGCGGGGTGCCGCAGCGCGTCGTCGAAGGTGTGCCGGTGGATGTCGAGGCCGGTCCGTGCGGCCCCGTCGTACGCGGACTTCAGTGAGTCGACCTGTTCGATCGACCCGTCGGTCTCCACCACCACGGCGTCGAAGGGGGTGAGGCCGAGCGACTCCGTGGCCGCGGGCAGGCCCAGCAGCAGCGCGAGACACTCCTCGAAGAGCCGTACCCGGGTCTCTCTGCGCCCCGCCTGCCACCAGCGGTCGAAGACGGCGCACAGCCAGTCGCCGTACACGGTGCCCGAGTCGTCCCAGCGCGGCGGCGGGGTCGACCAGTTCCCGTGCGGCAGCAGCAGGTCGAGGGCGGGCGGGCCCAGGGCGACCAGAGACTCGTACATCTCCACCGGGTCCAGGGTGGGATCGACGACCGCGAGGATTCCGGCGTACGACTCCGGGAAGCGGGCGGCGACGAGCCGGGCACCGCGCGAGGCGTCGGGCCACGACGGCCGGCCGGACGGGCGGACCCGGAGCGCGTTGTGGGCGGGCAGGCCCCCGTCGAGGCTGATGCCGACGCGGATGCGGTGGCGGGCCAGGGCCGCGAGGCGCCGCTCCGTCAGCAGGGTGGCGTTGGTCTGGACGGTGGCGTGGACCGTGCAGCCGGCCGGGACCCGGTCGCGTACCAGACCGGTGAACCGGGCGAGGGTGGCCACACCGGCCAGCAGTGGCTCTCCGCCGTGCAGGACCAGGGAGAGATCGGTCAGTCCGTGGGCGCGGGCGTGTTCGGCGATGCGGGAGGCGGTGCGGTCCAGCACGCCGGGGGGCGCCGCGGCGGGGCGGTCGCGCCAGGTCCGGTCGGGGCCCTCGTAGAGGTAGCAGTAGCGGCAGGCGAGGTTGCAGCGGCCGTGGACCTTCACGACGAATTGCCGGAAGGGGATGCGGCGTGCCGCTGCCGGATCGGGTGTGCCCTCTCCAGACACTCCAGCACCCCCATGCCGTACGTCCGCGCCGCGAGCCCCCGCTCGTACGGAACCGCCTTCCCTGGCCGGTGATCCCGACAAACGCAGATCGTTCGACGTTGACCGATTCAATGGCGAAAATGACCGGCGTTACATGTTTTCAGAGCGCACTGTTGAAGCCCCAGAGCATCTCGCTCGGCCGCGTGGACCGCTCGCGCAGATCCTCCACCACCTCGCGCAGCACGGGGTGCTGAATGGTCCTCAGCTCCGACAGACTCAGCTCCGACATGTCCGGGAGCGTCTCCTCCGCCTCGGTCCGGCGCATGGCCGACTGCCGCTGCGGCTCGTCCCGTACGTCCATCCCATCCCCCTTTCATCGCGTGGCGTCCCGCCACGACCGGGTCACTCCAGGTCGGCCAGCCGCTGTGCCGTCTGACCGGCCGTCGGCTCACTCGTGGTCACGTGGTCGTCCGGCAGCTTCGACCACTCCGCCCGGGCCGCCCGATAGGCCTCGCGGGCGGCGCGTGGCCGCATGGCCGCCTCGTAGGTCATACCCCGCCAGTGGTGTGCCTGCGCACCCAGTTCGACTGATTCCTGACGGCGGCGGTCCGTCTCCACGTCCTGTTCCGCCTCCCGGGCCGCCTCCGCGGCCGACCGGAACGCGTCGACCGCCTCGTCCAGCCGTGCCGGGCGGCCCAGACTCTGGTACGCCTCGAACTGGACCTGCCCCAGTTCCAGCCAGCACCGCGCGGCCAGCAGCGGATCGTCGGCGCCGGCCGCCGCGAGGCCGAGGAGATGTTCGGCCTCGCGCAGATCGACGCGGTCGCCGCGGGCCCGGTACCTGAGCATCAGCGCCCGGCCCAGCAGGAGAAGACGGCCGGCCAGCAGGCCGCTGCCGGCGGGCGTCTCCGTGCGGCAGTCCCGAAGGACCCGGATCGCCCGGGACAGGGGCTCCTGGGCGGAGAACCCCCTCTCCAGCGCGGCCCGGCGCAGCAGTACCTCGCCCCACTCGGCGAGCACATCGGCATGGGCCGACTCGTCCCGGGGCATCCGCTGGGCGGCCTGCTCGAAGTGCCGGGCCGCCTCCTGGAGTTCACGCGGATCGCCCGACTCGTCGTACCGGGCCGCACCGATACGGCCGGCACGCACCAACAGGGCCGAGCGCGGGCTCTGTTCACGGGTGAGGGCGAGCGCCTCGTCGACCCGCGCCTGCGCCTCGTCCAGCGCTCCGCCCGACAGCAGGAGCGCGTCGACCAGATCGAGGAGGACCCTGACGGGCGGAGGCCCTTCGCCGGTGTCGGAGTCGTGCTCAAGAGCGCTGCGCAGCGACTGCGCGCTCTGGTCCGCGTACCGGCGGGCCTGTTCCCGGTCGGGCGTCACTCCGGACAGCCGCAGCAGGACACGGCCGTGCGCGAGGGGGAGTTCGGGCGGACGACCGCGGCGGTCGGGCCAGGCGTCGGCGAAGGCCTCCAGCATGCCGACCGCGCCCTGCAGCAGGGCGCTGTCCCCGCCGAGCCGCCACTGCGCCTCCAGGGCGCCCACCCGTTCCAGGGTGAGCCGCAGCGCCTCCGTCTCGTCCAGGTCGGGCGCCCCGCACGCGACGGCGTACTCACGATCGGCACGGCGCAGCAGTTCAAGCGCGGCGCGCTGGTCCCCGTGGCGCCTGCGGTCCGTGGCCGCGGCCCGCAACACCCGTGCCAGTACGGCCCGTTCGCGCACCGCGCGGGGATGGGCGACCGCGCGCTCGGCGGCCGTCTCCGCCTCGCGCAGCAGCTCCGCACCGCCCTGCATCTCCCACAGCCGCAGGACGCAGTGGGCGTACTCGGCCCACAGCTCGGAGTCCCGGCCCGCGGGCCGTTCGTGCTCGGTGGCGCCGCGCAGCAGCTGAACGGCGTCGATGATGTCCTGCACCATGCCCTCGCGGTCGAACCGCTCGACCAGTGTGCGGGCCCGGACGACGGCCGGGTGCGCGGGGCGGCCCCGGTCCGTCTGCTCCCGCTCCCGGCTGCCGTACAGGGCGAACTGTTCCGGCAGCGGCATGAACCGCTCCAGGACCCGCGCGGCGACCTCGGCGAAGGGCTGCGGGACCGGAGTCGCGGCGCCGTTGTCGCCGTTCTCGGCCGGGTATCCGCCGGGCGCGTACGGCCGCCCGCCGCCGCCGTTGCCGAGCTGGGCGAGGGCCAGGGCCGGGAAGTTGGGGCCGCCCTTGCCGAAGCGCTGCTCGATGTACTCCGAGCAGTGCTTGAGCACCAGCAGGGCCTCGTCCCGTCCCAGCGACGACAGCAGCGACTCCTGCACGCCCGGCGCGAACTCGTACCACTGGACGCCGTCCTGGGCGCGCTCCTCGCGGGCCCGCGCCAGCAGGCCGCTGAGCAGCACCTCGGCCAGTTCGGAGGGACCGGAGTCGGGCATCATGGTCCGCTGTACCAGCTGCATCACGGGCAGACAGAGCGGGGCGGCCGCCAGATGGACAGCGAGGCGTCCCGCGGCCGGGGAGGCCGTGGAGCGGAACCTGCTGACCAGTTCGAGCGGGGACGCACGGCGGCCGGGACGGCCCGCCGACACGGGCGGCTGGTCGGCCCGCACCCAGCCGACGGCACCGGCCACGGGCCCGGTGCCGGCCCCGGACAGCAGCCGCGCCCAGGCTCCCAGGGCCACCGGCTCGGGCGGCAGCACGGGCACGGGCAGCTCACCGCGGCGTGCCTCCGTGGGCGTTCCCGCGTGTGTGCGCACCCGCAGCGCAGTGGCGCCGCCCAGGCTCTCGCCGCGCATCAACTCGCCGTAGAGCACCGGGAGCCGGGTGCGGTTCCACATGCGCTGGGGCAATGGCTGGAGCACGGCGGCCGGGGCCTGCCGGGAGAGATGGTGGAGCAGCCGGTGGGCCTGGCCGGACCGCCACAGGGGGCCCGCGCAGTCGCTGACCAGCAGGGTGATGCGGCGTCCTGTGGGATCGCTGAGCCGGTCGACGGAGTGCAGCGGGGCGGCATGGGGTTCGGGGCTGCGGCTGACGGCCGGATCACCGTCCGGACCCTGGTGCAGATGACTGACCTCGATGTCCCAGAAGGCGCCCAACTGCGCGAAGACCTGCTCCAGTTCGGTGAACATGCGGTCCCACACCCGCATGGACGAGGAGGCGTCCATCACCAGCTGGAGCCGCGCGTCGGCCCGGCGCACGGCCCGGAACACGGGAATGACGAGTCCGCCCGCCCGCGCGCTCAGCTCCGCCGTCGCCGTCTCGTCGAGCGTCGAGCGCAGCGGTGGAGCCGGGCTCCGGTAGCCCTGCAACGGCCGTAAAGCGCGCTGGAGTTCGAGTGGAGCGGGAAAGGCGGGGGCAGCGGGTACCCCGACGGGGAGGGGTGCCGCCCGGCCCGGACCGCTCTTGGGCGGGGCGCTGGAGAACGGCAGGGGATACAGGGCCACACGGCGGTCGACGCCCGCGTCGTACTCCTGTGGCTCCGGCGCCTCGGGGGCCCGGTCCGGGGTCGGGGGCCGGCCCGTGGCGGTTGCCGGGTCCGGGAAGGTCCGCTCGCCGCCGTACCCCGCCGCCGGGCCGCCCGGCCGGGTGGCCCGGTCCTCGGGCTCGGCGGCACCCGTGGGATGCGTCCGGCCGGCCAGCCACAGGGCGTCGCACAGCCCCTCGGTGTCCGGGTCGAGCCCGATCTCCCGCAGCCGGACGATCAGTTCGGCGATCGGATCGCCGCCGGACACGGCGGAACCCCCTGCTTCGGGCGCGCCCGCAGGCCCGTCCTCGGGGCCGCTGCCGGGCTGGACGGGGCCATGTCGCGCCGCTGCGTCGGGCATCAGCGCCTCACCTCGGGCGGTCGAGTCGCTGGATGAGCAGGTCGGCGAGGCGGTCACGGCTGGGCGGGGCCGCCGCGTCGGTGAGATAGATCGCGTTCAACAGCTGGTCGGCGGCGAGGAGTTCACTGCGGGAGCGCTCCAGGAAACGGCTGATCAGGTCGTCGCCCGCGCGCGCCGCCTCGTCGCCGAGGTGGGCACGGACGAAGGTGGCGAGCCTGTTGTGGTCGGGGCGTCCCAGTTCGAGGTGGATGCAGCGGCGCATCAGGGGGGCAGGGAAGTCCCGTTCCCCGTTGCTGGTGAGGACCACGAACGGGAAGGCCCGGCAGCGCACCCGGCCGTCGCGGACGCGGACCTTGGTGCCGTCGGCGGTGAGCACCTCCGCCTCGCCGTCGGGCAGCCGGTCGGCGAGGCGCTCCAGCTCGGGGATCTCGAACTCGCCCTCCTCCAGCACGTTCAGCAGGTCGTTGGGCAGATCGATGTCGCTCTTGTCGAGCTCGTCGATGAGCAGCACGCGCGGGGTGTCGGAGGGCAGCAGGGCGGTGCCGAGCGGGCCGAGGCGGATGTAGCTGCCGATCGCCTCGACGGCTCCGGGGCTGCCGGCCGCCGCGCCATAGCCTCCCTGTGCGGCGATCTGCACGTCCTGGAGGCGGGCGATGGCGTCGTAGTGGTACAGGCCGTCCTGGAGCGTGGAGCGGCTGACGATGGACCAGCGCAGGACGTCGCCGAGGCCCAGTTCGTACGCCACGGAATGAGCCAGCGTGCTCTTGCCCGCGCCGGGGCTGCCGGTGACGAGAAGGGGGCGGCGCAGATAGAGCGCCGCGTTGATCATTTCGAGTTCCTCGGCGCCCGGCCGGTGCAGTTCCGCCAGATGCCGGTGCGCGCCCAGCCTGCGGTCCTGGGAGCCGTCCCGCGCCGCGTCCCGGCCGGCGAAGTCCCGCCAGGGCGGCGGGGGAGGCAACCGGCTCATTCCGTCGTGGGGTTCCCCGGCGCCTCGGTAGATGAGCCACTCACTGGATTCGGTCATGGTCCGGTCCTCGTCGTCACTCGTACCACCACGGCAGCCGTCGAACGTGCATCACGGTATCGACACACGGGAAAGCTGGTAAGGGGCCGGAAGGGGCATGGGCCGCGTCGCGCCAGGGGGCGTCGGGTCAGGGGGCGTCGCATCAGGGAGCCTCCAGCAGATCGCCTGTTCCGGGCAGGGGTTGGTGCGGATCGTCGTACAACAGCGCGATGCCGTCGGCCCAGTAGGCCTCGACGAGACCCGCGCGGAGATCCACCCGGAGCCGGTGCACCAGGTCGGGCAGGAACGCCGCGCCGTCCCCGTCGTCGACGACCTTCTTGGCTCCACGGTGGAACTCCCCGCACACTGCGTCCGGTTGGCTTCGCCAGCGGCGCCACAGGACCACGCCGAAGCCGGCGTGCACGATCCTGCCGAGTGCGGCGCCGTCGTCCTCGTAGCGCCGGTCGCCGTAGCGGCACAGCACCGGGATCGTACGGGGCCCCAGACCGCGCAGTTCGTCCATGGTCGGCACCGGCTCGCGCACTCCGTCGTCGCAGTCGAGGACTTCGGCCTGCGCGTCACGGGTGTGCAGCCGGCGCCAGCGGTCCAGGCGCTCGTGTTCCTCGTCGCCGTCCTCGCCCCACTCGGGGCCGGGCATCCCGAACTCGCCGTCACCGGGCAGCTGGTCGCGGTCGGAACAGCGCACGACGACCGGCCGCTGCTCGCCCAGCGGGGGCCCGTCCGGCCGCACCTGCCACTCGTCCACGGCCAGCCCGAGCAGCTGATGCGGCAGGGCCGCGTGCAGGGCCGCGGGCCGCCCCGGTTCGTCACAGCGGCGGAAGGCCTCCGCGAGCGGAGCGACGACCTGCGCCGGAAGGTCGTCCAGCGGTGTGCGCTCGGCCTCGTGGAGACGGGTCACGTCGCCGTCGGGGCGGGCCACGCAGACCGACCAGTCGCAGCGGTCGGGCTCCCAGCCCCTGGGCAGCACTTCGAGCAGCACGGACAGTGCGGGCCCGGCGTCCCGGGGGTGCTCGGGAAGTTGCTCCCCCGGTGGCGTCGGCGCGGGGAGCTGTGCGGTCGCAGGACGGCGGCGCAGCCCCAGCCATTTGGCGCGCTGCCGGACCAGGCCGTTGCGGTAACCGCTGTCGAGCCCCGTCGACGCCTTCTTCACCCAGTCCCACAGGGCCTGTTCGGCCTTCAGCGTGCTGGGGGTCGCGGGACGCTCGGCGCACATGACCTGCATCGCGTAGTCGAGGACGAGTTTCAGCTCGCCGTCGTGCCGGGCGTTCTCGTACAGCATGCCGAGGCCGTCGCGCCAGCCGCGCGGCGCGGGCATCAGGGACGGGAACTGGAAGTTCGGCAGGGAGTCGAGGAGGTCGAGCAGACCGCGGGTGGTGGCGGCAGGCGGCAGGTCGGCGAGCCGGCCGAGCAACTCGCTGCGCTCGTCCGGGCCGAGCGTGCGGCCGGGGCGGGTGCCGAGATCTCCCTGCACGTCGGCCCAGGTGGGGCGGCGGGAGTCGGAGGGCTGCTGCCGGTCGCGGTGGTAGCGGTCATGGGCGTGGAACACGGCCTGGTAGACGTCGTCGTGCTCGGTCCGCACCCCGTCCGGCGGCACCTGTAACGTCCGCAGGCGCTCGATCCCCGTGGAGGTGCCGCCCGTGCCGTGGTCGGCGCGGGACTTCAGTACGCCGATGACCTCGCCGCGCACCGGGTCGATCACGGGCCCGCCCGAGACACCGGGTGGCAGATCGTTCTGCCCGAGCCGCATCTGCACCCCCGCCGACCAGCCGCCGATGGTTCCCTGCACGGAGAGGAACCCGTCCAGGATCTGCAGCTGACCTCCGGTCACGGTCCAGCCCGCGTAGAACACCCTGCCCTCGCCGTAGTGCGCCGTGGGCCGCTCGGAGACGTAGACGCAGTCGTGGTCGACGGGTTCACGGAGCCGGACGAGCGCGAGGTCCGGGGCGGGCCAACTGCCGGGCATCCGGCGTTCGACATGCTCGGGCAGGGTCACCGCGACCCTCCCGTGGACGGCGGACGGTCCCTGGCCCGGTCCGGTCTCATAGACCACCGACACTTCGCCGCCCTCCCCTCCGTCTACGACGTGTGCGCAGGTCAGAACCCAGTTCGGCGCGATGAAGAAGCCACTGCCGAGGAAGGTGCCGGGTTCGTCCAGGGCATACCCGACACCTGTGCGATGAATGCGCACGGTCGCCGCCATGACGAGTTCACGCAGAGCATGGTGGGCGGCATGAAACCCATCCGATGCGCCCCCGTCGTGCCGGTCGGTCATGTCCCGCCCCCACCGACGGCCCCCCGGGCGCCCCCATGCACCGGGGCGCCGGTGGACGCGCCCGCGCGTGGGGTGCGGTCGGGGTTGGGTGCAGGGTTGTTGCCGGGGGTGGTGGGGGTGCTGGGGGTGCTGGGGGTGGGGTGTGGGTGGTGCGGGGCGGGGGTGTCGGGGTGGCCCGCCCCCGCCCGGCCCCCGGCCTCCGGCCCGCACCGTGAGGGCAAGCCCGAGGGGGGAGCCGGGGCGGGGGCCGGGGATGCCGGGGTCGGGGCAGCGCCAGGGACCACACGATCGGGCCAGGACGCCGTGACGACAGCCGGGCCTGTGCGCGCCGAGGCCGAGCGCGAAACCGGAACCGGGACGCGACCCGCAGACGCCGACGGCGAACCCGGAGCGGGAGACGGGGCAGGGCCCGTGGATGCCGGGGTCGGGGCAGCGCCGGGAACCACAGGATCGGGGCGAGACGCCGTGACGCCGGCCGGGCCTGCGGGCGCCGAGGCCGGCGCAACGCCAGGGACCACAGAATCGAGGCAGGACCCCGGGACCGTGGCTGGGCCTGTGCCCTCCGAGGCCGAGCGCGAAACCGGAACCGGGACGCGACCCACGGACGCCGACGGCGAACCCGGAGCGGGAGACGGGGCAGGGCCCGTGGATGCCGGGATCGGGGCAGCGCCGGGGGGCGTGGGGTCCGGGCCGGAGGTCGGGGTCGGGTGCGAAGTCGGGTCCGGGGTGGGGTCCGGGGACGAGGGATCCGGTGGGCCGCCGCCGTTCCACGTCAGGGTCACCGTGATGCCGGCCTTGGCCTCGCCGTCCGCGAGCAGTCCCACGACCTTGCCTGCCTTCGCGGTCAGCTCGATCCCGAACTCGACGCTCACCTCGTCCGGCCGCACCGCGCGCAGCGGACCGGCCAGTGACCGTGCGACCCCGGTGACGAGCGAGTGCAGGCTCTCGACGCTCGCCTCCACCCGCTCGGCGAACCCGGTGTCCGTGTACGACAACTCCCCCGGCGGCACGGCCAGTTCCTCGGCCCCCGATATCCGGGCCCACACCGGCGTACCGTCCGGCAGCTCGATCCGCGCTACCCGCGTCACTTCCTGTCCCATACGAATCCCCCGTTCCCCCGCGCCGGTGCCCGCTGGGCGGACCGGCTCCGGGGTGTCCGCGGCACGAGAGCCCAGCCCGGGTTCTGCCAGGCCGTGCGCTCCCTACGCCCCTGCTCCTCGTCGTTTCCCGTTCTGCTGGTCCGGCAAGGCCTCACTGCCCGTACCGGAAGACCTCACCTTTCCCGCAGGGAAAGAGTCCTTCCCCCGGCAGCCGGGCCCTACCCCTTCGCCGAACCGAGGCCGAAAAGTGCCCCGCCCGCGCCAGAGGCCGCCGACGGCACTCGCGGCGGTACGGACCGTCGTAGACGAGCACTCGCGGAGAACGCCTCCCGCCAGGCCGGAAGGCCCATGCCGAGGGGCCGGGCGGCCCACGGAGGTCCTGTTCCGTACGCCTATCCTTTTCTTGTCCGTCCCTCGCGGCTTCCCCCAAGGGAAACCGCGCCTCTTCCTTCCCCCGGAGCACCATCCATGTACTTCACCGACCGAGGCATCGAGGAACTGGAGAAGCGGCGCGGCGAGGAGGAGGTCACCTTCGAGTGGCTCGCCGAGCAGCTCCGTACGTTCGTCGATCTGAACCCCGACTTCGAGGTCCCGGTGGAGCGCCTGGCGACGTGGCTGGCCCGCCTGGACGACGAGGACGACGAGTAGCGAGCCGACGGGGCCTGCCTCAAAAGGCCCCGGTCAGCCGGAAGGCCCCGGTCAGTCGCGCGGGCGCACCAGCTCGTACGCGAGACCCAGCGCCCCGTGCGCCACCAGCAGCGCCCCTGCGGTGACCCACCCTCCACTGCGTCGCCGTACGCCCCACACCATGACCGGCAGGCCCACCACCACCTGGGCCAGGGCGAGCGCACGGGCCTGCGGATCCCCTGCCCACGGCAGCCACGGCGCCAGCCGCCCCCGCTCCACCACCTCCAGTTCGGCTCGCACCGCCTCCCGCCAGCCCGCCACGACCCCCAGCCCCTCGATCCGGCGCACGTCGGCCGGGACCAGGGCGGCCTCGTGGAGCCGGTCGGCGGGTTCGCCGGGGAGCACCCCGGCGGGCAGAGCCACTCCCGCGCGCGTGAGTACGGCGAGCAGCCCGCGCAGCCGATCGCGGCCGTCGGCCTCGGAGTCCGCCCCGGTCAGCAGGCCGAGGGACGCCACGTCCTGTACGGGATCGAGCCCCAGCCGCGCGGCGAACGTACTCATCGCCTCGTCCTCCCCCACCGGGGTGCCGTTGGCCAGCCAGACGTAGCCGACGGGACGGCGGAAGCCGGACGCGAGGGTGAACCCGGCGCGGTCGGCGTCCCACCACAGCGCGAGCACGGGCCAGGACGAACCGACGGCCAGCGCCGCGGCCCACCCGTTCACGACACGGTCGACCGGCTCACCGGCGTGGAGCCACGGGGTGCCCTCGGGCACGAGCACGCTCCATTCGTCGCCGGCCCGGGTGAGCAGCAGACGCTCGCGCAGCAGGTTGGCGGCCGGGGCGACCGAGTCCGGTGCCGCCCGGCAGAGCAGCAGGGCACCGGGGGCGGCAGCGCCCGGTGAACCGGCCCGAAACCCATCCGTCGACATGGTCACACGCTAGGCAATTCATCCATGTCACGCCCGATATGAGGCATCGCCGATCACGCGAACGAGTGTCTTGACTTTCCACGGCCGCGATATATCGTGTTTTACGGAAGACGCGATATGGCGTGTCGCGTCCCGTGAAGGAGGTCAGCACCATGTCCGAGTGGTCCGTCGCCGAGCCCACGAAGCTCACCTTCGACGATCCGGTGAGCGAGCTGCACGTACGCATCGTCAACGGAGCGGTCAACGTCATGGGCACGGACCAGGGTGCCGCGCATCTGGAGATCTCGGACATGGAGGGCCCACCCCTGCTGGTCACCCAGGGGGGCGGCACACTCACGGTGGCGTACGAGGACCTGCCCTGGAAGGGCTTCCTCAAATGGCTCGACCGCAAGGGCTGGCGGCGCAGCGCGGTCGTCTCCCTCGCGGTCCCCGCGCAGACCCGCGTGGAGGTCGGAGTGGTCGGAGCCGGCGCCGTCGTCTCGGGGATCCGCGGCCAATCGGAGGTCAAGGGCGTGACGGGCGACACGACGCTGGTCGCCCTCTCCGGCCCGGTCCGCGCGAGCACGGTGTCCGGAAACCTGGAGGCCCAGTCCGTCACCGGTGACCTGCGCTTCAACTCCGTCTCCGGCGACCTGACCGTCGTCGACGGCTCGGGCTCCTCCGTGCGCGCCGACTCGGTCAGCGGCTCCATGATCATCGACCTCGACCCGGACGGCCCGACGGACGTCAGACTGACCAGCGTCTCCGGCGAGATCGCCATAAGGCTCCCGCACCCGGCGGACGCCGAGGTCGAGGCGAACACGGCGAGCGGCACCATCTCGAACGCCTTCGACGGCCTGCGGGTCCACGGCCAGTGGGGCGCCCACAAGATCACCGGCCGCCTCGGCGCGGGCACCGGCAGGCTCAGGGCCACCACGGTCTCCGGCTCGATCGCCCTGCTGCGCCGCCCCCCGAGGGACGACAAGGACGAGGCGTGGGACGCCGAACCGCCGGTCGAGGAGGCGGAGTTCGTCTCCGACGCCGTGGCCGAGAGGACGGGGGACCCGTCGACGGACGGTACGGCGACCGAAGCCGTACCAGACACGCCGACCGCGGCGGCCGACCCGGGGACCACCCCGGCGACCGCCCCGGCGGCCGGAACACAGGGCGACTTGGGGGAGAATTCCGTTTCCGGCCCGGACGACTCCGCGAGCGACGACGCCCCGGCCGACGGCACGACCGACAAGAAGGTGCTCTGACATGCCTCCCGTCTTCGCCCACGGCCGCCTCCGCCTCTATCTGCTCAAGCTGCTCGACGAGGCCCCGCGCCACGGCTATGAGGTGATCCGCCTGCTGGAGGAGCGCTTCCAGGGGCTGTACGCACCGTCGGCGGGCACCGTCTACCCCCGTCTGGCCAAGCTGGAGGCCGAGGGCCTGGTCACGCACACCACCGAGGGCGGCCGCAAGGTGTACGCCATCACGGACGCCGGCCGCGCCGAACTGGCAGATCGCAGCGGCGAACTGGCCGACCTGGAGCTGGAGATCCGCGAGTCGGTCGCGGAACTCGCCGCCGAGATCCGGGCCGACGTGCGCGGCGCGGCGGGCGACCTGCGCCGTGAGGTGCGCGCGGCCGCCACCGAGGCCCGGCACGGCACCTGGACCGGCACCGGGGAACACGGCCCCTCCGGGGACTACGGCGACCTGGGCGACAAGGAGGCCTGGCGGGCGGCCAAGGAGGAGATGCGTCGCGTCAAGCAGGAGTGGAAGGAGCAGGCCCGGCGTGCCAAGGACGAGAGCCGCCGCGCCCGCGAGGAGGCCCAGCGCGCCCGCCGCCAGGCCCAGGAGGCGCAGAACCGGGCCCGGGCCCAGGCGCAGGAGGAGATGCAGCGCATCGCCCGGCGGGTCCAGGACCATGTGCAGGACCACTTCGCGCGGGGCGACTGGCCGACGGGGGTACGCGAGGGTCTGACCGAACTGGCCAAGGAATTCGGCGAGTTCGGGAAGGAGTTCGGCAAGGACCTGGGATTCGGACGGCCCGGGACAGGGGCCGGGGCCGGTTCCGCCACCGGCAGGTCCGCACCGGAGCCGGAGTACACACAGGCCCCCGAGGACTTCCCGGCCGACTACGAACCGGCCTGGGCCCACGAGGACACCACCGGTGACCCGGTGCGCGACCTGGACCGTCTCCTCGACCGCTTCCGGGACGACATCCGCGACGCCGCCCGCGACCACGGTGTGACGGCCGACCAGCTCCGCGACGCCCGGCGCCATCTGTCGACGGCGGCGGCACACATCGGCGCGATACTGCGCGGGCCGAAAGTCTGAGCGCCTGTCCGGCAGCGCGCCCGCCGTGAAGGGCGGGCGCGCTGCCGGGGCGGCGGCCGTCAGCCCGCCTTCGCCTCTCCCCCGCCGTACAGCACGCGGGTCAGGGACTCGTGCGTCACCCCGTGCTCGGCGAGCGCCTCGGCGGCCACGCTCGGGCACGAGGTCAGGGCGAGGAGGAGGTGCTCGTCGCCGATGTGGCGGTCACGGTGCCCGAGGGCGACGCGAAGGGACCGGGTCAACAGCTGCTTGGCACCCCGGCTGAACGGCCGCCGCCCGAACGATCCCTTCCGCCCGGCCGCCAAGGCCCCCTCCCCATGGGCCTCCTCCACCCGGGACACGATCTCCGAGATGTCGATCCCCAGTCCCGACAGCGCATCCGCGTCGGCCCGGGAGAGCCCGCCGCGGCGCCGGGCCTCGGCCAGGGCGCGCGCCACTCCCTCGCGCCGCCCCGCCGACAGCCCGAGCGACGCCAGGGCGAACGAACCCCGGCTGCCCTCCCGTTCGAGAAGGGCGAGCAGGAGATGGGACTCCTCCACCCTCTCGTCGCCCAGCCGCTCGGCATGCGCGACCGCACCTTGTACGGCGGCACGGGCATCCTTCGTGAACCGTTCGAACATCACTGCCTCCCGTACTTCTTGTGCACGGCCTGCCTGCTGACGCCGAGTTCGGCGGCGATCTCCTGCCACGACCAGCCCTGGTTGCGGGCACTGCGCACCTGCACCGCCTCCAGCTGCTCCAGCAGCCTGCGCAGTGCGGCGACGGCACGCAGCCCGACCCGTGGATCGCGGTCTCCGGCCCGCTCGGCGAGATCCGTTGCTTCGGTCATGATGTCAACCTAAGTTGACGGGACCCCTCGCGTCAACCGTGATTGACAAATGCCGACGGCCGGCCCGGAAACCGGACCGGCCGTCGTACCGAGGCGGCAGTCGGCGGACTGCGGCGGCGATCAGCCGCTCGACGATCAGCCGTTGGTGAGCACGATCTTTCCGAACTGGTCGCCGGACTCCAGCCGCTCGAAGCCCTCACGGGCGCGGTCGAGCGGGAGGACCTCGTCGATGACGGGACGCACACCGGTGGCGGCGCAGAAGGAGAGCAGGTCCTCCAACTCGTCCTTGGTGCCCATCGTGGAACCGACGACCTTCAGTTCCAGGAAGAAGATGCGGGTCAGCTCGGCGTGCGAGGGACGGTCGCCGCTCGTGGCGCCGGAGATGACGATCGTGCCGCCGGGACGCAGCGACTTCACCGAGTGGGACCAGGTGGCGGCGCCGACGGTCTCGATGACGGCATCCACCCGCTGGGGCAGCCGCGCCCCCGACTCGACCGCCTCCACGGCGCCGAGTTCCAGGGCACGCTTGCGCTTGGCCTCGTCACGGCTGGTGGCGAAGACCCGCAGCCCCGCAGCCTTGCCGAGCACGATCGCGGCCGTGGCGACACCACCGCCGGCGCCCTGCACGAGGACGGAGTCCCCGGGCCGTACGCCGGCGTTGGTGAAGAGCATCCGGTAGGCCGTCAGCCAGGCCGTGGGCAGACAGGCGGCCTCCTCGAAGGAGAGTTCCTTGGGCTTGGGGAGGATGTTCCAGGTCGGTACGGCGACCTGCTCGGCGAAGGTGCCCTGGTAGCGCTCGGTCAGGATCGAGCGGGGCTCGTCGGGGCCGACGCCGTGGCCGCTCTGGCCGATGACGGAGTGCAGGACGACCTCGTTGCCGTCCTCGTCGACGCCGGCGGCGTCGCAGCCGAGGATCATCGGCAGCCGTTCCTCCGGGAGGCCGACGCCGCGGAGGGACCAGAGGTCGTGGTGGTTGAGGGAGGCGGCCCTGACTTTGACGGTGCTCCAGCCGGGGCGGGCCTCGGGGGCCGGGCGCTCCCCCAATTCAAGGCCGGAGAGCGGCTGGTCGCGGTCGATTCGGGCGGCGTAGACAGCGAACATGGGCTCGACGATAGGTTCCCGATCGGCCGGACGGAACCACGGCCCGCTGTGACACATGCCCTGTTGCGCAACGGCGGGGGGCCCGGGGGCGCCGGTCCCCGGGGCGACAACACCCTCGGAATCACCCGGACGGCCGGGCGGGTGGGCAAAAAAATGGCCCCGCCCGAACGGACGGGGCCATTCCAAGCGTCACCGACGGGCAACGCCCTCGGCCCGCGCGGCAGCCGCGACCGCCGCGGTCACCGCCGGAGCAACCCGCTCGTCGAACGGCGACGGAATGACATAGTCGGCGGCAAGATCGTCGCCGACGACCGCGGCCAGCGCCTCGGCCGCCGCGATCTTCATCCCCTCGGTGATCCGGGAGGCCCGCACCTGGAGCGCGCCCGCGAAGATCCCGGGGAACGCCAGCACGTTGTTGATCTGGTTCGGGAAGTCCGACCGGCCGGTGGCGACGACCGCCGCGTACTTGTGCGCGACGTCGGGGTGCACCTCGGGGTTCGGGTTGGCCATCGCGAAGACGAAGGCACCCTTGGCCATGGAGGCCACCGCCGCCTCGGAGACCGTACCGCCGGAGACGCCGATGAAGACGTCGGCGCCCGCCAGCGCGTCCTCCAGCGAACCGCTGATGCCCGCCTTGTTGGTGAACCCGGCGACCTCACGCTTCACGGGCGTCAGGTCCTCCCGGTCGGCCGACACGACGCCCTTGCGGTCGGCCAGCGCGACATCCCCGATGCCGGCCCCCACCAGCATCTTGGCGATGGCGACACCGGCCGCGCCGGCACCCGAGATCACCGCGCGCAGGTCACCGATCGAGCGCCCGCTCAGCCGCGCCGCGTTCCGCAGCGCCGCCAGCGTCACGACGGCCGTACCGTGCTGGTCGTCGTGGAAGACCGGGATGTCCAGCCGCTCCTGGAGCTTGCGCTCGATCTCGAAGCACCGCGGTGCCGAGATGTCCTCCAGGTTCACCCCGCCGAAGGACGGGGCCAGCCGGACGACGGTCTCCACGATCTCGTCGACGCCGGTGCAGTCGAGCGCGATCGGGACGGCGTCCACGCCGCCGAACTGCTTGAAAAGGATCGCCTTCCCCTCCATCACCGGAAGAGAGGCCTGGGGGCCGATGTCCCCGAGCCCGAGGACGGCCGTACCGTCGGTCACGACCGCGACCACGGACGACTTCCACGTGTAGTCGTTGACCAGGTCCGGCTGCTCCGCGATCGCGGTGCACACGCGCGCGACGCCGGGTGTGTACGCGAGGGACAGGTCGTCCTTGTCGCGCAGCGGCACGGTGGCCTGCACAGCCATCTTGCCGCCGCGGTGCAGCGCGAACGCCGGATCGAAGGAATCGAGGGGCTCGGCCCCGCCGTCCTGCTCCGTACTGTTGTCGCTGCGAGGATTGACGATCTCCGCTGCCACTTCGTTTTACCCCTTAAATATTCAAGGTTTGAGGGTTGACCACTCCTGGTGAAGAGTGGGCGGGACCGCATACGACCCGATTGCCTGATACGTACGGGTCGTACGCGACGGGCGCGCCGCACACGCGCCCTGAGCCCCGGATGAGGGGTGTAAAGAACCTTCTTACCCGACGGACAGGGCCGACGACGAGTCCATTAGGTGCAAGGTCACATCACGGGACTAGAAGGTCACGGCCTGATGACATCGAGGCGACGTCGAGGCGAGATGGAGCGCCCCATCGCACGTCGGGGAACGTCCGGGCAAGCACCGACCACATAGTGAGATGCACCGAAGGAATTTCGGCCGGCACCAGGGATTTCCGCAGACGGTCCGGCTTGATGTGCCGACCTGACGCGGTTCGGGGGTCACCCGTTATCCGATTTTGACATAGCGAGTCCCCTGAATAGCGCAGTCCGAATGGCAAGATGCCGTAAACCCAAGAGGTCGCGACACCCGAAGGTGTGTGTTCTCGTCGACCTAACGGCAATCTCCACCCCCTTCCGCCGGAGGAACCAACCATGACCGCAAGCTCCACCCGTCGTACGACCGCCCGCACCCGTACTGCCGCGGTCGGTGCGATCGCGGTCGCTGGCGCCCTGATCCTCACCGGCTGCGGTGACCAGACGGACAAGGGCAGCGACGGCGGCTCGACCAAGTCCTCCGCCGCGGCGCCGCTCGCCGACAAGCTCCCCGCGGACATCAAGAAGGCGGGCGTCATCAAGGTGGGCTCCGACATCGCCTACCCGCCGGTCGAGTACATGGAGAACGGCAAGGCCGTCGGCATCGACCCCGACATCGCGGACGCCCTCGGCAAGCAGCTGGGCGTGCAGTTCCAGTTCACGAACGGCAAGTTCGACCAGCTCATCGTCGGTCTGCAGGGCGGCCGTTCCAACGTCATCATGTCGGCGATGAACGACACGAAGGACCGCCAGAACGGCATCGACTCCGACAGCGGCAAGAAGGTCGGCAACGGCGTCGACTTCGTCGACTACTTCACCGCCGGCACCTCGATCCTCGTCCAGAAGGGCAACCCGAAGGGCATCAAGTCCCTGGACGACCTGTGCGGCAAGGTCGTGGCCCTGCAGCGCGGCACCACGTCCGAGGGCATCGCCAAGGCGCAGAGCACCAAGTGCACCAAGGACGGCAAGAAGGCCATCACGCTGCAGACCTTCGACACCGACCCCGAGGCGCTGCTCCGTCTGAAGCAGGGCGCGTCCGTCGCCGACCTGAACGACTTCCCGGTCGCGGCCTACAACGCCAAGACCTCCGGCGGCGGCAAGGACTTCGAGGTCGTCGGCGACCAGATCGAGGCCGGTCCGTACGGCATCGCGGTCGGCAAGAAGGACACCCAGCTGCGCGACGCGCTGCAGGCCGCCATGAGCGCCATCATCAAGAACGGCGAGTACCAGAAGATCCTCCAGAAGTGGAACGTCACGCAGGGCGCGGTCACCGAGGCGAAGATCAACGGCGGCTCTTGAGCAGCCCGAGCAAGACTGAAGGGCTGTCTCTGTGACTGACAAGGTCGACAAGATTCCGGCGTCAACGGTGCCGCCGGAGCAGATCAAGGCGATCCCGGTGCGCCACTACGGCCGCTGGGTGGCGGGCGTCGGCGTCGTCGCCGTCCTGGTGCTGATCGGTCTCGCGTTCTCCAACGCGAACATCAACTACAGCATCATCCCGGACTACCTGACGGATGCCACCATCCTGTCCGGCGTCTGGCACACGCTGTACATCTCGGTGCTCGCGATGGTGCTGGGCCTCGTGCTCGGCGTCATCCTCGCGGTGATGCGGATGTCGTCGAACCCGGTGACCAGCACCGTGGCGTGGCTGTACATCTGGTTCTTCCGCGGCACTCCGGTGCTGGTGCAGCTGCTGCTCTGGTACAACCTCTCCCTCGTGTTCCCCATTCTCAACCTGGGGTTCTACAAGGACGAGATGAACCAGGTCATGACGCCGTTCCTGGCGGCGCTGCTGGGCCTCGGTCTGAACGAGGCCGCGTACATGTCGGAGATCGTCCGGGCCGGCATCCAGTCGGTCGACCTGGGGCAGACCGAGGCATCCCACGCACTGGGCATGACCAGCGGCAAGACACTGCGCCGGGTGGTCCTGCCGCAGGCGATGCGGGTGATCGTGCCGCCCACCGGCAACGAGTTCATCAACATGCTGAAGACCTCGTCGCTGGCCTACGCGGTACAGTTCAATGAACTGATCAAGCGCGCCACGGACATCTCCAGCACCTCACTGGCGGTCGTCGAGATGTACTTCGTCGCGTCGATCTGGTACCTGATCCTCACCAGCGTCTTCAGCGTCGGCCAGTACTACCTGGAGCGCCGTTACGCCCGCGGCTCGACGCGGAACCTGCCGCCGACCCCGTTCCAGCGCCTGAAGAAGAACCTCCGACTGTTCGGTTCTTTCCGCCGCCCGGAGGTGGCCCGATGACCGGTCTGAGCAAGGACATCGCACAGCCGACGAGCGGTGCGCCGATGGTCAAGGCCGAGGGCGTGCACAAGTCCTTCGGTCTGGCGCACATCCTCAAGGGCATCGACCTGGTGGTGAACCCGCGCGAGGTGTTCTGCCTGATCGGCCCGTCCGGTTCCGGCAAGTCCACCTTCCTGCGGTGCATCAACCACCTGGAGAAGATCAGCGCCGGCCGGCTGTACGTCGACGGTGACCTGGTCGGCTACCGCCAGAAGGGCGACAAGCTCTACGAGCTGAAGGAGAAGGAGGTCGCGGCGCAGCGACGGGACATCGGCATGGTGTTCCAGCGCTTCAACCTCTTCCCGCACATGACGGCTCTGGAGAACGTCATGGAGGCTCCGGTCCAGGTCAAGGGCGAGACCAAGGCGGTCGCCCGGGAGCGGGCCGAGCGGCTGCTGGACCGGGTGGGCCTCGGCGACCGCAAGGGCCACTACCCGGCGCAGCTCTCGGGTGGTCAGCAGCAGCGTGTCGCCATCGCCCGCGCGCTGGCGATGCAGCCGAAGCTGATGCTCTTCGACGAGCCGACCTCGGCCCTCGACCCGGAGCTGGTCGGCGAGGTCCTCGATGTGATGCGGGACCTGGCCGAGGACGGTATGACGATGATCGTCGTCACGCACGAGATGGGCTTCGCGCGTGAGGTGGGCGACTCGCTGGTGTTCATGGACGACGGCATGGTGGTCGAGTCCGGCCACCCGCGCGACGTCCTGACGAACCCGCAGCACGACCGGACGAAGTCGTTCCTGTCCAAGGTCCTCTGACACTCCGCTGCGAGAAGGGCGGTACGGGATTCCCGTACCGCCCTTCGCCGTACCGCCCTTCGGCTACTTGAGCGCGAGAAGCAGCGTGTCCGAAGGCGAGCACCACACCGGCCGGGCCTCGGCGAAGCCCTTCTCGCGCAGCACGCGCGCGTGCCAGGCGGCCGAGGGCATCTCGCCGTCGGCGTGCTCGCCGTAGATCTCGAAGCGCCGGGCGGTCGGCCCGGCGAGCACCGGGTCCTTGGCGGCGAGCTGCCACCATTCGGCCCAGTCGAGGGCGCCGTTCCGCTTGGCCTGATCCATACGGGCGTGACGCCCGGCGCGCTCGGCAGCGTTGATCCGCGGCGTGGACTCGTCGATCATGTGGTCCGCGTTCATGAAGACACCGCCGTCGCGGACCAGTTCCGCGACCTGACCGTAGAGAGCCGCGAGGGGTTCGCTGTGCAGCCAGTGCAGGGCCGTGGCGGTCAGGACGGCGTCGTACGAGTCGTACGGCAGCTTCGCGGGCCAGTCCGGGTCCTTGAGGTCGGCGGTCACGAAGCCGACCCGCCCGTCACCGGCGAAGGTGCCCTCGGCAATGGCGAGGAGGGCCGGGTCGAGGTCGACGCCGGTGCTGGTGGCCTGCGGGAACCTGTGCAGCAGCCGCGCGGTGATGGTGCCCGTGCCGCAGGCCAGGTCCAGCACGCGGGGCGCGGTCCCGACGAGGGCCTCGACCATGTCGAGCATGATCCGGAAGCGTTCCTCGCGGTCCGGCATGTACCACTCCTGCTGCCGGTCCCAACTCTCCTGCCAGGCCGGCCAGTCCGCGCCTACCGTCACCATGTGTGCGTCCGCGTTCGTCATCGAACTCCTCCACCCCGTCGATCGCGTAATACCCTGTAAGCACGACCGTCTATTACCCGACCGCACCCCACGACCATAGAGCGCCCCCGTAAGGACTACAAGTGGAACTGGCCTATTACTCGGATTACGCCGTCCGTCTCGTCAACAGCGAGGAACCGGCCCGGGGCAAGGACACCCTGACCTCGGTCGAGGCCGTCCGCGATCTGTTCGGCGGCAACCAGTCCGCGGCCCGTCGCGCCACCGACGCGGACGTCACGCGCTTCCGCTCCGTACGGGCCCGGCTGCGCGCGGTCTTCGAGGCCGCCGACAAGGGCGACGAGACGCTCGCGGTGGACCTGCTGAACTCGCTCCTGCTGGAGTTCCCGGTGAGCCCGCAGATCTCCGGGCACGACTTCCGGGACGACGACGGCCGTCCGCTGTGGCACATGCACCTCACCGACCACCCGTCGAACGCGACCGCTGGGTACGCCGCGATCGCGGCGATGGGCCTCGCGTTCCATCTGACCGAGTACGGCGTGGACCGCCTGGGCCTGTGCCAGGCGCCCCCCTGCCGCAACGCCTATCTGGACACGTCGACGAACCGCTCCCGGCGCTACTGCTCCGACCGCTGCGCGACCCGCGCCAACGTGGCCGCCTACCGCGCCCGCAAGCGCCTGGAGGCCGACCGCCCGGAGAGGACGGGCCGGGCGGCCGAGAGCGCCCAGCGCACCAGTGCGAGCGGCGAGCGCTGATCGCGGCGGAGCGGCCGGTAGCGCAGCCGGACCCGGCCGAGGATCAGGTCCTCCGGCACGGTCCCGTAGTCGGTGCTGTCCCCTCCGGCGTACGGATTGTCCCCGAGCACCCACCAGCCGCCCTCGCGTCGCTCGGCGGCCCGCTTGACGACGAGCAGGTCCTGCTGGAACGGGTGGCGCAGGACGACGACGTCACCGGGCCTGATCCGGGCCCCGTACTGCACCACGAGCTGGTCCCCGTGGTGGAGCGTGGGCACCATGGACGGCCCGGTCACCTCGGCCAGTCCGAAGGGCGTGACGGCCCTCCCCCGTTCGGTCTCCTGCGACAGCTCCGGCATCCCCGGCACCTCCCCGGTCCGTTCCTCCACCAGTCTCAGTCTGACCCCGGACTTTTGTCCTAAGCCCAAGGGGGCACTCGCGAAAACCCGTCCCTCAGGGAGTAATGTCCCACCTGAGAAGACGATCACGAGGAAGGAATGCTCCATGCTTTCCCGCCTGTTTGCCCCCAAGGTCAAGGTCAGCGCGCACTGCGACCTGCCCTGCGGTGTGTACGACCCGGCCCAGGCCCGCATCGAGGCGGAGTCGGTGAAGGCCGTCCAGGAGAAGATGGCCGCCAACGACGACCCGCACTTCCAGGCGCGTGCCACGGTCATCAAGGAGCAGCGTGCCGAGCTCGCGAAGCACCACGTCTCGGTGCTCTGGAGCGACTACTTCAAGCCCCCGCACTTCGAGAAGTACCCGGAGCTGCACCAGCTGGTCAACGACACCCTGAAGGCCCTCTCGGCCGCCAAGGCGTCCACCGACCCGGCGACCGGCCAGAAGGCCCTGGACTACATCGCCCAGATCGACAAGATCTTCTGGGAGACCAAGAAGGCGTGATCTCCCTTTACGCCCTCTGACCTGCGATTTCTTTCGTTGCAGTGTCTACCTGTCCGCACCCGGTCCGCAGGCCGCCGAGCACGGCGTCCATGACGGTCCGGGTGCGGTCTTCTTCCCCCGGCCACAGATGGGCGTAGATCCGCAGCGTGATGACGGCGGACGCGTGGCCGAGGACGAGCTGGACCTGCTTGACGCTCGCTCCGCCGGCGATGAGGGCGGAGGCGAAGAAGTGGCGCAGGTCGTGGGTCACCATGTGGGACAGCTCTACGGGCTTACGACCCCCGCGCTCGGCTGCCTCCCTCTCCGCCGCCTGGAGCGCCCTGCGGGCGCAGCTCTATGGCCGGCGCCCGCGCCTCCAGGCTCGCCGACCGAGCCCCGGTACTCCCGCCCGCCCGGTGGTCCAGTAGGCAATCAGGGACTCCACAGCGCGTACCCGGGCCGGCATCCCCTCGTGGCCTGCCGCCTCGGCGCACGCCCGGGCGGTACGGCTGTGCGTGGCGGCGGAGTCATGGGCGCCCAGGTCCAAGCAGACGTGTGCGGACAGCCCGCACAACCGAGGGGCCGCGACGTACAGGCCGATGGTCTGGCGGGGATGCTGCCGCCCGCAAGGGCGGGCGCGCGGGCCGACAGCGCCGTACTTGCGTCCACCAGCGAGGGGTTCACCCCCGCCGACATCGCTCACGCGGCGCGCACCGTCTCCCAGGCCCAGTTCGAGCGCACCTTCGACACCGGAACCCGGACCACCCCCACCACCGACGACTACCTGGACACGATCCGCGACACCAAGCCCACGGTCAGCGCCGCCATGGCCCAGGAATTCGCCCAGCAGACGGAGAAGTACGCCCGCATCTAGCGTCCAGTCCGATGGGGAGTCGATCTGCGACGGAAGTGTCAGGCCGGCGTAGGAGGCGTGTCGCTGCCCGTATCGATGAGGATCTGTTTGGCCTCGGTGACGTTGTCGGCCCGTACGGCCCTGGCCATCGCGGCGCGTGCCGCGTCGGGCGACGTGTCCGGAGGGATCAGCATCAGGGAGAAATGGTCCCGGTCGCCCCGGGTGATGAGGACGGTGTCGTCACCGACCGGGAAGGAGTCGATGTGGACGACTCGTTCGTCGACCATCACCCGGGTCGGCAGTTCGTCCCAGGCGCTGCGGTCCAGGCCGACTCGGGTGACAGGTCCGAGATGCTCGGTCAACGCGGTGATCAGCGAGGGGAGTTCGGCACCGATGTCCCGGGACCGCGGCCACCATGCGCCGTCCAGGATTCCCTCGCGTGCGTGTGTCGTCTCCAGCCTCAGCAGGGCCGTCCCGGGTTTCACCGACCGGTGGACGGCGTCCGGCAGGAGCCTGGGGAGGTCGGGGGTGTCGGAGTCGGCCATGGTGTCCGCCCGTCCGTCGAGAGCAGTGCGATCGCAGAGCGTGCGACCGCGATACGGCCCTGCTACCTCACGGTACTCCGCACGACGCTCCCGCGAGCGCTTCGCCGCAAGGCGCGGTTACGGAAGCAGAAAGGGATTGATCCGACATGAACAATCCTTGCGAAGGTTCACTTCGGTCCGAGAAGCCGACGCGGCGGCTCAGCCACGCCCTTCCTCTTCTGTCTCCATCTGGCGGATCCCCTGGTGCGTCAGCGTGATCATCGCGGGCGTGTTGCCCCTCCCCCAGTCCACGACGACCAAGCCTTCACCTGCCAGGTACATACAGGCAGCGGCCATGTCCTGCTCAGGGATACCGAGGTCGGTGCGGAGCTTCGCCCCATCGACGCCCAGGAGCCGATTGCCTTCGGCGGCTCGGTACAGAGCCTGCATGATCCTCTCGCGGTACGTCTTCCGGTCTCGCAATATCGCCATGACGCGCCTTCCTCTACTGCCCACGGTCGGACCGAAGTCGATGTCATCCGCGGTCGCCGTCGCGGTGGGGCGCGTCGCAACGGTCGCGTCCACCGCCGACCGACGGTGCCTCCGGGGCCGACGCCCGATCCCCGGCAGAACATCGCTGTAGTGGAAGGCAGCGATCCGTTCGTCGTGCTGAGCGTTGAGCTGGTGGATCAGAACGACTCCGACGGCGGTCAGAAGGAGCAGCACGGCCACGGCGACGACAGTCATGGTTCTCTCACCTCCGTCGACCGGCGGGCGAAGGCCCTGCCGAACCGATGTGCCGGGGCAGGCACGACGGCCCGACCTGCTCCGCCGTCGGTCTCCCACGCTTCTTCCCTGATCCGGGCGTTGATCCTGTCTGCTGCTTCCTCCCGGGTCGGGGCATCGATGCCGTCGCCCGCCATCAGCTGCGCGGCGGCATCCGCACCGGATTCCGGCGGAATCACCAGGACGTCCCGGCGGCCATCGGTGGAGGAAAAGGTCAGTCTGTGCGGATCCTGCTCCTCGGTGGACCAGCCCACATGCACCGTGCGCCCGGCGAGGGACACCCGACGCGGGATGACGGGCCAGTGGGCAGGGTTCACCGTAATACCTGTGATGCGACCCCAGAGGTCGCCCAGTGCGGCCGCCAAGGGGGGCAGCTCACGGGTGAGGGCACGGGAACGCGGCCACCACATGCCGTCCAGCCCGCCCGGTGCGGGCGTCAGGGACAGGCGAGCCGGCAGCGGCGGCGCGCGCCTGCTCGATGTCGTGCGGTCGATGGTCACGGACATGGCGCGAACCTGCCCCCGGGCTCGTGAGCGGCCCGGCGTTGTCGATCGCCGGAAACGGCACCCGCAGCGGAGCCGGTGCACGAAGAACTCCCGGTGCCTTCACACTACTCCGCCCGCTGACCCAAGAGGCCGCGGATGACCTGGCATTTTCCTGCCTTCGGGACCTGGTCCCGGGTGCCCGAGGCGCACCTTGTCAGAGCCGGTCCTTGCGCTTGAACGTCAGTTGCAGCACGGCGGACAGGACCACGATGACGGCTGCCGAGGTGATGAATCCGGACTGGCGGCCGAAACCGGGGTAGGGGAGATTCTGGCCGTAGTAGCCGGTGATCGCGGTGGGTACGGCGATGATCGCGGCCCAGCTCGTCACCTTCTTCATGATCAGGTTCATGCTGTTGGCCTGGACCGAGAGGTTCGCCTTCATGACCGAGGCCACCAGGTCCCGCAGTGATTCTGTCCATTCGGTGGCACGCAGCACGTGGTCGTAGACCCTCCAACTCCTCGATGCTGTCGTCCAGTTGCTGGACCGCGACGAAGTGGCCGTCCACGAGATGGCCGAGCAGGCCGTGCAGCAGGAATCCGACACCGTGGCCGGTGAGGAATACGGCGATCTCGCTGTACGTCAGTTCCGCACCGTCCGGGCTGACGGTCACGGCACAGGCACTGAGGAACTCGTGGGTGCGACAGCGGTCGAGTTTCGGCCCCTGCCCACGCTGTGCGGCGTCCTCCAGAGCCAGTTCGTGGATGCCGAACTCCTGGCCGAGCATGGTGAACTCGGCGGTCCCGGGCCGGTACTGGTCCAGCCACAGGACCGACGCCGAGTCAGCGAGATGCGCGGAGACGTCACTGGCAGCCCAAGGGCTAGTCTCTCGCGCCTCGATCATCCCGCTTCGTCCTTATTGCCGGCACAGCAGGCTCTGGAGATCACCGGCGGTCGGCGCACCCTGCAAACATGCCGGCTCCGGCCCGCCGAGGGTCCGGCGTCGGCCGCCTACGCCCCCGGGCGGGACAGCAGTCCGCACACAGTCCGCAGGACACCCGATCAGGACCGTCGCGCCCCATCGCCACCAATCGCCAAAAGGCCGGGTCAGCGACCCACAGGGAAGATCCCCGCAGGTCACCGACCTGGCCCGTTACCAGGAGACCAAGAAGGCCTGATCCCGTATCAGGCTCCCGGTCTTTCCGGAGCAGTTGTGAGGGGGCCCTGCCGAAGACCCGGCCGGGCCCCTTCGCCGTCCGCCGGCGGGTGTCGGGGCCGTCGAAAGCCGGGGGACCCGCCCGCTCGCTCCTGTGCGAAGCTGAAGGGGTGAGCATCGAGGACCTGGTGCGGCTGCGGCGGGCCCGCGACCGTATGGACCGTGAGTACGCCGAGCCGCTCGACATCGCCGAGCTCGCGCGCACCGCGCTGATGTCCCCGGGGCACTTCCAGCGCAGCTTCCGCGAGGCGTACGGCGAGACTCCGTACAGCTATCTGATGACCCGTCGTATCGAGCGGGCCAAGACCCTGCTGCGCCGCGGCGACCTCAGTGTCACGGAGGTCTGCCTCGCCGTCGGCTGTACCTCGCTCGGCTCCTTCAGCTCCCGGTTCACGGAGCTGGTCGGCGAGACCCCGAGCGCCTACCGGGCCCGGTCGCACGAGGAGAGCGCGGTGATCCCGTCCTGTGTCGCCCGTACCTTCACCCGTCCGCGGCGCCGCCCCTACTGACCGGCCTCTCCCGCCCCGCGGGCCCTACACTGAGATCGCTCAACAGCGTTGCCCGTCAAGGTCTTTGATGAGAGCCGGGGGAGCCGTGGCGACTGCACGCATATCCGTCCTGAGCCGTGACCCGATCGCGGACGCCGAGTCCCTCACGGACTGGCTCAGGGGCGAGCCGGCACTCGCCGGGAAGGTCCGCCTCGACGGCGCCCGACCCGAGCCCGGGCAGCTGGGCACCGCGCTCGACACGGTGACCGTGCTCCTCGGCGCGGGCGGCCCGCTCACCGTGCTCGCCTCCTGCCTGCGCGCCTGGATCACCCAGCCGCGCCGCAGCGACGTACGCCTGGAGGTACGGCGCGCGGACGGCTCCGGCGTGGAGATCGACGCCAAGCGGGTGCGCGGCGAGGACCTGGAAGGCCTGCTGCGGCGGATCCTCGACGACGGGCCGGACCAGGACGTACGGGAGTGACGTGCGCCTTCCCGACCCCCACCGCTCCCGGGTCGTACTGATCGGCGCGAGCCGGTACTCCGACCCGGGCCTGCCCGACCTCCCGTCCGTCCACCGCACCATCACCGACCTGGCCGGACTCCTCACCGACCCGTACTACGGGCTGGTCCCGGACAGTCACTGCACGGTGCTGCTCGACGACGGCGACCTGCGCACCGTCGGCGGACGGCTGCGGGCGGCCGTGGCCGAGGCGGAGGACCTGCTCCTCGTCCACTACGCCGGGCACGGCCTGGTCGGCGGCCGGCGCCACGCTCTCCATCTGGCGCTGCCGGACAGCGAGTGGGCCGCGCCCGAGTTCAACTCGCTGGAGTACGAGAAGCTGCGCGACGCCGTGCTCGACAGTCCGGCCGGGACCAAGCTGGTCGTCCTGGACTGCTGCTTCTCCGGCCGTGCCCTGGGCGACTCCCTGGCAGGGGGCGGCGACGCCGAGCGGCTCGGGCAGCTCGCGGTGGCGGGCACCTACGTGCTGACCTCGGCGCAGCGCGACCAGGTCGCCCTCGCGCTGCCGGAGGAGGAGCACACCGCGTTCTCCGGGCGGCTCATGCGGCTGCTGCGCGAGGGGGTGGTCGGCGGGCCCGAGCTGCTCACGATCGACGACCTCTACCGCCGGCTCCGGGCGATCATGGAGGCCGAGGGCCTGCCCACCCCGCTCAACCGCGCCGCGGGAACCGCGCACGAGATCGCCCTCACCATCAACCGCGCCTTCGCCGCGACCGCCGGACCCGAACTGCGCCGACAGCAGATCGCCGCGGTCGAGCAGGGCAAGGCCGGGGACTGGAAGGGCGCGGCGGAGCAGCTCCAGAAGATCCTCGACGAACAGACCCGGATCCTCGGCCCCGAGCACGCCGACACCCTGCGCACCCGCCAGTCCTACGCCCACAGCCTGGGCGGCGCGGGCACCCCGGTGCAGGCCGCGGGGCTGCTCCGGCAGCTCCTGGCCGAGCAGTTGCGGCTGCTCGGCGAGGACCACGAGGACACGCTCCGCACCCGGCAGTTCCTGGCGGTGAACCTGGGCGAGGCGGGGCACCGGGAGGAGGCCGTCGGCATGCTGCGGGTCCTGCTCGCCGACCGGTGCCGGGTCCTGGGCGCGGAACATCCGCACACCCTGCGCACGCGGCACATCCTGGCCCGCAACCTCGCCCTGACGGGCGGGCGGGACGAGGCGCTGGCACTGCTGCGGCAGCTGGTGGTGGAGCGGGAGCGGGTGCTGGGGGCGGAGCATCCGCACACGCGGAGGGCCCGGGAGGATCTGGCGGGAGTGGAGGAGGCCGGGGATGGCTGACGACCGGTTCGGGGAGCGGGCGCGGCAGGTCGTGCAGCGCGCCGAGGCGTACGCCCGTCGGCTCCGTCACCACTCCGTCGCGCCGGGGCACCTCCTGCTGGCCCTGCTCGACGACACGCCCGACGGCACCGCCGCGGAGATCGAGAGCCTCACCGGCGCCCCGGCCGCGCGGATACATGACTCGATGCGGAAGGCCCTCGGTGCGGGGGCCACCGAGCAAGGGGGGTTCATGCCCCTCGCCGCGGAGACCAGGTCCGTGCTCGAACTCGCACCCCGTGAGGCCGCCCGCCTCGGAGCCACGACCGTCGAGCCGGCACACGTCCTGCGCGCGCTGCTCGCCCAGGGCAACGGCACCGTGATGGGCGTCCTCCAGCGGAACGGTGCGGACCTGAATCGCTCGCGGCAGCTGACCGACCGCCCTGCCCCAGCCCCACAGCTCCGCGGCCCCCTCTCGTCCCTCACCCGCGACCTGGGCGCCGTGACAGCCCCCGTCGTCGGCCGCACGCACGAGGTCGACCGCGTCATCCGGACCCTCACCCGCCACCGACGCAACGTGCCCCTCCTCATCGGCGAACCCGGTGTCGGCAAGGAGGCCGTGGCCCGGGGAGTCGCCCTCGCGATCGCCGAGGGACGCGTACCGCCGGCCCTGCGGGGCCGTACCGTGCGGGCCCTCGACCTCGCCGCCGTTCTCGCCGATCCGCGGCACCGGGCCCGGGGCAGTGCCCTGGTCACGGAGCTGCTGAGCGAGGCCGGGGACGATGCGCCCCTCGTGCTCCACCTCAGCGGCGCTCTCACCCCCCTGCACCTGTCCGAGGGCACGACCACGCCGCTCGGCCTCTTCCGTTCCGTGCTCGAAGCACCGGAGGTGTTCGTGCTCGGCGACTGCGGCCGCGCGGAGTACGAGCACCGGGACCCGGACCCCGGCCTCGACCGCCTCGTCCAACCGATCTTCGTCGAGGAGCCACCCGCGGAGGGCGTACGGGAGATCCTGCGCGCCGTCCAGGGACGCCTGGAGAGCCACCACAACGCGGTCCTCACCGAGGAGGCCCTGGCGGCCGCCGCCGCACTGGCCCGCGACCACGTCCCCGACCAGGCGCTCCCCGGAGCGGCCATCGGCCTGCTGGACGAGGCCGGAGCCCTGGCCCGGATCCGCGCCGCACGCGCGGACGTGTCCCCGGGCCGGCCCCTGGAAGTCACCGACGCCGACGTCTCCCAGGCCCTCGCCGCCTACTCCGGCATCCGGACCCCGCCCCGCCGACTCACCACCCCCGCCCGGCACGATCCTTCCGTCTGGTCCATGAGTTGAACGGGCGCGGCCCGGGCAACCGCCCTAGCGTGAGGCCATGGACCTGAAACTCAAACAGTGCTTCATCGCCGTCGACGACCACGACAAGGCCCTCGCCTTCTACGTGGACGTGCTCGGTATGGAAGTCCGCAACGACGTGGGCTTCGAGGGCATGCGGTGGGTCACCGTCGGCTCACCGCTCCAGCCGGACGTGGAGATCGTGCTGGAGCCGCCCGGCGCGAACCCGGACGCCTCCCCCGCTGACCGGCAGGCGATGGCCGAGCTGCTCGCCAAGGGCATGCTGCGCGGGGTCATCTTCACCACCACCGACTGCGACGCCCTGTACGCCAGGGTCGAAGCAGCCGGTGCGGATGTGCTCCAGGAGCCGATGGACCAGCCGTACGGGGTGCGCGACTGCGCGTTCCGGGACCCGGCCGGGAACATGCTGCGGTTCATGGAGCGCGCGGACAAGTGACGGGGCGGGTGACCGGGCAGGTGTACGGATAGGTGTGCGGGCAGATCGTGCGCGGGCAGATGGTGCGCGGGGCCGCTGTGCCTACGATCACTCCATGACAATCCGCTGGACCTACGCCTTCGTCGACCGCCCCGCCGCACGCCTCGCCGGGACCCACGCCTTCTGGGCCGCGGTCACCGGCACCCGGCTTTCCGAACTCCGGGGAGATCAGCAGGAGTTCGTGACCCTTGTGCCCGAGGACGGCGCCGACGCCTGTGTGAAGGTCCAGGGGGTCGTCTCCGGCGAGGGCGGCGCGCATCTCGACTTCTCGGTGGAGGACGCGGCGGAGTTCGTGACATCGGCCCGGAAGCTGGGCGCCGCTGTGGTCGCCGGGCACGAGGGGTGGGCCGTACTGCGGTCGCCCGCCGGGCAGTTGTTCTGCGCGGTGCCGTGGCACGGGGAGTCGGCGCGGCCGCCGGTGGTGGCGGGCAGCCGGCTGGACCAGGTGTGCCTCGACATCGCGCCGTCCGCGTACGAGGCCGAGGCCGCCTTCTGGGCGGGGCTGACGGGCTGGGACCTGCTGACCGGCTCGCTCCCGGAGTTCCGGGTGCTCAGGCCGCCGTCCGGGCTGCCCGTCCGTGTCCTCCTGCAGCGCCTCGGCGAGGAGCGGCCCGCCTCCGCCCATCTCGACCTGGCCTGCGCGGACATCGAGGCGACCCGCGCCCGTCACGAGGAACTGGGGGCCGTGCTCGTCGCCCGCGGCACCCACTGGACGGTGCTGCGCGACCCGGCGGGCGGCACATACTGCCTGACCGGACGCGACCCGGAGACGGGCACGCTGCCGTCGCCGTCGGTCAGCGACGCCCAGCGATAGGCGAGGCAAGCAGGATGAGCCCTGCCCGCGTCACCCCCAGGGCTCCACATCCACCACGGCGTCGACCGGGACGGGGCCGTACACGTGCGGGAACTCCTCGCCGCCCGGCTCCATGGCCTCGTACTTCACGGGTACGCCGACCAGGGCGGGGTCCACGACCAGGACGACCAGTTCGTCCGGGCCGTCGTAGGAGCCGTACACGAAGGACGCCACGCGCGGGAGCTGGTCGCGGGTGGAGAAGTGGATGAAGCCCTGCTCCTGGAGGGTGCGGCCGCGAGTGGAGATCTCGTAGGTGCCGCGCTCGCGGGACGCGTCCCACAGGGAGCGCTCGGTGATGTGGAGGATGTAGGGCAGTTTCGGCATGCGGCCACGCTACGGCGTCAGTCGCGCCGCCCGCGACCGCAGATACCGCTGCTCCGGCAGGCTCAGGGTGCGGGCGGCGGCGGCTTCGTAGGCGGCCCGGGCGGACGCGTACTCGCCCGCGCGCTCCAGGAGGTGCCCCCGGACCGCGTCCAGTCGGTGACTGCCACCCAACTCGCCCTCCAGCGCGTCCAGTTCGGTCAGGGCGGCGCGCGGGCCGTGCACCATGGCCACGGCGACCGCGCGGTTGAGGCGTTCGACGGGACCCGGGACCAGGCGGACCAGGAGGTCGTACAGGCCGAGGATCTCCCGCCAGTCCGTGGCGTCGGCGGACGGCGCCTCGTCGTGCACGGCCGCGATCGCCGCGCGCAGCGCGTACGGCCCGGCCGGTCCCCGGGACAGCGCCCGGGTGACGAGGGCGACACCCTCCTCGATCGCCCCCCGGTCCCAGCGGTCGCGGTCCTGTTCGTCGAGCGGGACGAGCTCGCCGTGCGGGCCGGTGCGCGCCTCGCGGCGGGCGTCGGTGAGCAGCATCAGGGCGAGCAGACCCGCCACCTCGCCGTCGTCGGGGAGGAGGCGGTGGACGGTGCGGGTCAGCCGGATCGCCTCGCCGGCCAGGTCCCGGCGCTGGAGGCTCGCGCCGGAGGTGGCCGTGTAGCCCTCGTTGAAGATCAGGTACAGCGTGTGCAGAACGGCGGGCAGGCGCAGCGCCCAGTTGTCCGGCCGCCCGAAGCCGACCGAGCGCACCTTCTGCTTGGCCCGGCTGATGCGCTGGGCCATCGTCGCCTCGGGCACCAGATACGCACGGGCGATCTCCGCCGTGGTCAGGCCGCCGACCGCGCGCAGGGTGAGCCCGATCCGCGCGGGCGCGGTCAGGTCAGGGTGACAGCACAGGAAGAGCAGGGAGAGCGTGTCGTCCTCGCGCGGAGCCCGGTCCGGGACGGTCACCCGCGCGGACAGCTGCGCCACCCGCTCCTCCCGGGCCCGGCGGGCCTCGTCGGCGCGCAGGGTGTCGGCGAGCCGCCGTGCCGCGACCCTGATCAGCCAGCCGCGCGGATTGCCGGGCACCCCGTCGGACGGCCACTGCCGGGCGGCCGCGAGGAGCGCCTCCTGTACGGCGTCCTCGCCGGCGTCGAAGTGTCCGTACCGTCGGACCAGCGCACCGAGGACCTGCGGCGCGTGGCGGCGCAGCAGGTCCTCGGTCTCCGTCGTGCGGTTCATACCGCGCTCGTGCCTTGCTCGTGCCGTGCTCGTGCCGTCGATACGGCTCAGCAGATGTCTCCGGCGCCGTCCATGATGGGCCGGATCACCACCGGGTGGCCGGTCTCGCCCTTGGGGCCGGGGCAGCGGCTGACGCGCTCGGCGATCTCCGTGACCCGTTCCAGGCTCTCGCACTCCAGGACCCAGTAGCCGGCCATCAGCTCCTTGGTCTCGCTGTACGGGCCGTCGGTGATCTCCGTGCCGCCGTCGGGGGTCCGGCTGACCAGCCGGGTCCTCGCGGGCTCGGCCAGGCCCTGGGCGTCGATGATTTCGCCGGACTCCGCGAGGTCGTCGTTGATCGCGCCCATGTAGGCGTACATGGCCTGGAGTTCCTCCTCGGTCCAGGTCGGGGCGTGCTCGGACGCCTTGCCGCGCATGCCCTCGTAGTCCGCCTGCGTGCCCTGCACCATCACCAGGTACTTCATCGGTCCGCTCCTTCGGCTCTCGCCACCCGCTGCGGGCGGCTCTCACGGGGGACGTCGGAGCCGGGCCGGGATTCTCGACACGGGCTCAGGATTTTTTCCCGGCGGACTGATCGGGCTCCGGTGGCCGGGGCTCGACGACGGGGTCGACGCAGGCCTCGCAGTCGGGGTTGTGGCAGGGGCCGGGACCCCACACCGGGACCCAGGCGCCCAGCGTCTTGTGCCGCCGGACGACCGTTTCGACGGGCTGTCCGCAGACGGGACAGACGTGTTCTTCGCTGTCCATGTCCTCAGGGTAGGGCGGGCCGGAGTGCGGCGCTCCCCCTTGTGCGAAGGCGCTCGGCTCGTACGACGGCGCTCAGCGCTTTCTGCTGTAGGTCCGTACGAGCACCCCGTTCTCGAACGTGCGCACGGACTCCAGGCTGAAGTCGGTGACGGCGAAGCCGCTGCCGAACATCGGCATACCGGAGCCGTACACCTGGGGGTAGGTCTTGATGACGATCTCGTCGATCTCGTCGAGCAGTTCGCCCGCGATCCGGGAGCCGCCGCAGAGCCAGATGCCGAGTTCGCCGTCCTCGGCCTTCAACTCGCGCACGGCGGCGACCAGATCGTCGTCGATCACCGTCACATTGGGGTCGGGCGAGTTGCCGAGACTGCGGGAGGCGACGTACTCGCGCAGATGCCCGTAGGGGCTGGTGACGCCGATGTCGAGGGCGAGCCGGTAGCTTCCGTGGCCCTGGATCACGGTGTCGAAGTGTCTGTTCCCGGCGCCCTTGAGGCCGAGTGACTCCCGGCCCTGGGCCGCGATGGTCTCGGGGTACGTCGAGGTCAGGAACCCCAGGAACTCCTCGTCGAGGAAGGCGAACATGGACGAGGCGTCGCCGCCCGGGTCCCCGATGAAGCCGTCGATGGAGCAGGCGACGAAGTAGGTGAGCTTTCGCAAGCGGGTCTCTTTTCGTAGGCTGCGCTCTGTTGACCACTCCAGTTGTAGTACTTCGGTTGTAGTGGTTGCAAGGGTGTTTCCGGTACGGGACGGAGACCGGGACAAGTGGGAGAGGGGATTCCGTATGGCGGGCAATCCGGAGCGCCGGGCCGCCCTGGTGGACGCCGGGATCGAGGTGCTCGCGCGCGAAGGGGCGCGCGGGCTGACATTTCGCGCGGTGGACACCGGAGCCGGGGTGCCGGTGGGCACCGCCTCGAACTACTTCACCGGGCGCGACGACCTGCTCCGCCAGATCGACTCCCGGCTGCACACCCGGCTCGCGCCCGACCCCGAGGTGCTCACCGCGCTGATGCGGTCGCCCAAGGACCGCGCCCTGGTGACGGCGCTGATGCGCGACCTCATGCGGCGCGTGACCCGGGACCGCACGGGCTATCTGGCCCTGCTGGAGATGCGCCTGGAGGCCACCCGGCGCCCGGAGCTCCGCGACTCCTTCACCAGGTCGGTGCGTGGCGACCTGGAGTACGGCATGGAGTTCCACCGGCAGGCCGGCCTGCCCGGCGGCGACGAGACCGTCGCCGTGCTCTATCTCGCGATGCTCGGCCTGATCCTGGAACACCTCACGCTGCCGGGCGTCCTGGACGGCGTACTGCCCGGGGTGGACGTCCCCGACGGGCTGGTCGAGCGGCTGGTGGAGACGATCGTGCCCACGCGATAGCCCGGCGACTCAGCCGCCCAGCCGCCCAGCCGCTCAGCCGCGCGGCTCGCGCCACATCGGCCACATCGGCGGGCCGTCCGGCAGGACGAGGGGTTCGCCGGTGACGAACCCGAGTCGCTCGTACAGCCTGCGACTGCGGGCGTTGCTCGCCTCCAGGTAGGCCGGGCGGGCCTCGCGGTCGCAGCGGTCGAGGGCGGACCCGAGGAGCGCGGTGCCCATGCCGCGGCCCTGGCGCTGCGGGGCCACGGCGATCATCCAGAGGTATTCATGGGCGCGGCCGCGGGGGTGGACTCCGGCGGTCAGCCGGGCTATCAGGTCGAGGCGTACGTTGTCCGGGTCGACCGCCTCCATGAGCCGGGCCGCGGCCTCGTCGTCGGGGTGGTCGTCCTCCGGCACGGACAGCCACAGCGCGCACGCCGAGCCGTCCTCGGTGACATCGATCCGGCCCTCGTCGAGCACGACGTCGGTGAACTCGGCCATCAGGCGCGGATGCGTCGCACGGCGGTACTCCGCACCCGGGAAGATCCAGCCGCTGACCGGATCGTCCTGGAAGGCCGCGTCCAGCAACCGCACCACGAACTCCCGGTCGCCCTCATCCGCCGCCCGGATCGCCACGCCCATGTCCACCCCGCCTCCCGTGCACAGCCCGACGGTCGATCCAACGGATGCCGAGCCTGCCGGGTTCCAGGGATGCAGCGGGTTCCAGGGATACGGCGGGCCCCGCACGCCGTGGGGATGCGCGGGACCCGCCGGGCCGGCGCCCCCGGTGACCATGCGGAGTCAGGAGCCGCATGGCCCCGGAGGCGCCGGGGTCCAGGTGCCGACGGGCGTCGGCCTCACCTGCTGCGCCGGGTCACGAACTCGGCCGGCGCGAACACGCCGCCCGCCGACTCCGGGTCGGGGACCGCGCGGGCCAGCTCCTGCACCGCCCCGCCCATCCGGTCGGCCGCCTGCTCCCACCCGAAGTGGTGGAGCGCGATCCGGCGCGTCGAGCCGGGCAACGATTCGACGGCGGCGCACAGTTGGGGGTCCACCGACGCCCGGGCCCGGCCCAGGATCACCGCCGCCTCGTGCTCGTCGAGCGAGCCCGGCCCGACCACCCCGGCGGGCCTTCGGCGTCGGCGCGGCTCCGGCGACCCATTGGCCTGCGGCGCTCCGGCGGGGCGCTGCTTCGTCTCCGTCATGAACTCGGCCATGGGTCCCCCTCGTGGCGCCGGCGGACGGAGGCGCTTCCGCTCCGACTGGGCGCGTACCCGGATGACCTACCCGCCCCGAGGGGCGGGGACACGGCCGCGAAGTGCGGGAACGTCACCTCCAGCGACCGATCTCGACGTTCTCCAGCACGCCGAGCGCGTCCGGGACCAGGACCGCTGCCGAGTAGTAGGCCGTGACCAGGTAGTTGATGATGGCCTGTTCGTTGATGCCCATGAAGCGGACGGACAGGCTCGGCTCGATCTCGTCCGGGATCCCGGCCTGCCGCAGTCCGATGACACCCTGCTCGCCCTCGCCCGTACGCATGGCGATGATCGACGTCGTGCGCTCCGGGGTGACCGGGATCTTGTTGCACGGGTAGATCGGCACCCCGCGCCAGGTGGGGATGCGGTTGCCCCCGATCTCGACGGTCTCCGGGACGAGTCCCCGCTTGTTGAGCTCACGGCCGAACGCGGAGATCGCGCGCGGGTGGGCCAGGAAGAGCTTGGTGCCGCGCCGGCGGCTGAGCAGCTCGTCCATGTCGTCCGGGCTGGGTACGCCGTCGTGCGGCTGGAGCCGCTGGTCGTACTCGCAGTTGTTCAGCAGCCCGAACTCACGGTTGTTGATGAGCTCGTGCTCCTGGCGCTCCTTCAACGCCTCGACCGTCAGCCGCAGCTGCTGTTCGGTCTGGTTCATCGGCTGGTTGTAGAGGTCGGCCACGCGCGTGTGGATGCGCAGCACGGTCTGAGCGATGCTCAGTTCGTACTCGCGCGGCCTGGCCTCGTAGTCGACGAAGGTGTGCGGGATGTCCGGCTCGCCGCTGTGGCCGGCCGCGAGGTCGACCGCCTTCTCGCCGTACTTGTTGGTGCGCTGCTCGGGGATCGAGCGCATCTGCCGGAGGTGCTCGCGCAGGGAGTCGGCGCGCTCGGCGACCTGCTCGAAGTGCTCGCGGGACAGGATCAGCACGGTGCAGGCGGTGTCCGCGCGGGCCGTGTATTCCCAGATGGCGTCCGGGTCGAGCAGCGCCTGCTCGCCGAAGTACGACCCGTCGGCGAGGACGCCGAGGACCGCGTCGTCGCCGTACGGGCCGGTGCCGACCTTCTCGACCCTGCCGTGGGCCAGCAGGTACACCTCGTCGGTCCGGCTGCCGAACGAGGCGATGACCTCACCCGGTGCGAAGTCCCGCTGCCGGCAGCGCTGGGCCAGCTCCGACAGCACTTCCCCGTCCTCGTACGACCGCAGGGCCGGCAGCTCACCGAGCTCGGCCGGGATGACCTCGACACGGTTGCCGGTCTTCACGAAGGTGATGCGGCCGTCGCCGACCGTGTACGTCAGTCGCCGGTTGACCCGGTACGTGCCGCCGTGCACGTTCACCCATGGCAGCGTCCGCAGCAGCCAGCGGGAGCTGATCTCCTGCATCTGAGGAGCGGACTTGGTGGTGGTGGCCAGGTTCCGCGCGGCAGCGGTGTCCAGGGACTGCTGCGGCTTGCCCTGATCCGTGCGGACCTCTTCGCCTACCGACATAAGGAAACGCCCTCCCGGTCATGCCGAGCGCCGAACTGCGCGGGCTTCGGTCTCTAGCCAGCCTTCCTCACGGAGCGTGTTCGCTCAATTACCCAAAAGAGCGGGAATGGATCATCGTACGACTGGGCAGGCAGAGCAATCCTGTCCAGTGCCGCCGGCACGGGTGGACGGAACGCTCGGGCATCGGCCACCTCGAACGGCAGCCCGGGAGAATCGACCCACGGGATTCACCATGGCGACCGCAGCGCGGCCCGCCCACCGGCGGACCGGGCGGGCGACAATGGCCGGGTGACCAGCGCCGACACCCCCGATCCCGCCGCCCTTGGCCCCCGGCTCCCCTCACCGCTCCAGGAGATCGGGGACGACCGCTTCGAGCGTCACGGCGTCCGTCTCCTCCTCAAGCGCGACGATCTGATCCACCCCGAGCTGATCGGCAACAAGTGGCGCAAACTCGTGCCGAACATCGAGGCGGCGGCGGGGCGCGCGCTGGTCACCTTCGGCGGGGCGTACTCCAACCACCTGCGGGCCACGGCCGCCGCGGGCCGTCTGCTCGGTCTGTCCACGGTCGGCGTGGTCCGCGGCCAGGAGCTGGCCGACCGCCCCCTCAACCCCTCCCTCGCCCGCTGCGCCGCCGACGGCATGCGGCTGCACTTCGTCGACAGGACGACGTACCGACGCAAAGCGGAGCCGGAGACCCTGGACGCCGTTCTGCGCGCGGCCGGCGCCGAGGACGCGTACGTCGTCCCGGAGGGCGGCAGCAACGCCGCGGCCGTGCGCGGCTGCCGGGTCCTCGGCGAGGAGCTGCGCGGCCGGGCCGACGTCGTCGCCCTCGCCTGCGGCACCGGCGGCACACTGGCCGGCCTCGCCGCCGGACTCGCCCCGGAGCAGCGCGCTCTCGGCATCGCCGTCCTCAAGGGCGGCTTTCTGACCGCCGACATACGGGCCCTGCAGGAGCGGGCCTTCCGCGTCCGCCTCGGCACCTGGTCCGTCGACGACCGCTTCCACTTCGGCGGTTACGCCCGCACCACCCCCGCGCTCGACGCCTTCGCCGAGGACTTCGAGGACCGGCACGGCCTGCCCGTCGAACGTCTCTATGTCGCCAAGTTGCTGCACGGACTTGTCAACCTGGCCGAGGCCGGCGCCTTCCCGCGCGGGGCGACCCTCGCGGCGGTCGTCACCGGCCGCCCCTTCCCCGAACGCTAGGACCCGGCCGGCTCTAGGCCGCTTCCCGGTAGGCCGCCGCCTCCTCCAGGTCCAGCCTGCGCAGCAGGGTGCGAAGCATCTCGTCGTCGATGTAGCGGTGGTCGCGCAGCTTGACGAACACCTCACGCTCGGCGCTGATCATCTCCCGGGACAGTCGGCGGTAGGTGTCGTCGACCGTCTCGCCGGTGACGGGGTTGACCTGCCCGAGCCGCTCCCAGACGGCGTTGCGGCGGCGCTCCAGGACGGTGCGGAGGCGGTCGGCGAGCGGCGGCGGCAGGGCGTTGCGCTCGTCGGACAGGAGCTCGTCGAGGCGCTGCTCGGCGGCCCGGGACGCCTGCGCCTGAGCGTTGGCCTCGGCGAGCGTCTCGGCCTGCGCGTCACGGCCGGGGAACTTCAGCAGGCGGATCAGCGGGGGCAGCGTCAGGCCCTGCACCACCAGCGTCCCGATGACCGTCGTGAAGGTCAGGAACAGGATCAGGTTGCGCTGCGGGAAGGGGTGGCCGCCATGTGTCGTGGCCGGGATGGAGAAGGCGATGGCCAGGGACACCACACCGCGCATTCCCGCCCACGAGGTGACCATCGCACCCCTCCAGGTGGGGTCCGCCTCGCGTTCCCTGATCCGCGCCGACAGCATCCGCGGCAGGAAGGTCGCCGGATAGACCCAGACGAACCGGGCCACGACGACCACCAGGAAGACGGCCACCGCGTACCAGGTGGCCTGCGGGCCCTCGTACTCGCCGAGGCCCTTGAGGACGACCGGCAGCTGCAGTCCGATGAGCGCGAAGACCGCCGACTCCAGGATGAAGGCGACCATCTTCCACACCGCCTCCTCCTGGAGGCGGGTGGCGAAGTCGACCTCCCACGCGCGGTGCCCCAAATAGAGGGCGACGACCACGACCGCGAGGACGCCCGAGGCGTGCACCTGCTCGGCGACGCCGTACGCGACGAACGGGATCAGCAGGGAGAGCGTGTTCTGGATCAGCGGCTCCTTCAGGTGCGTGCGCAGCCAGTGGAGGGGGGCCATCAGCACCAGACCGACCCCGACGCCGCCGACGGCCGCGACCAGGAACTCCCGGATCCCGCCGGCCCAGCTGGCGGCCTCGCCGACGGCGGCGGCCAGCGCCACCTTGTAGGCGGTGATCGCGGTGGCGTCGTTCAGCAGGGACTCGCCCTGGAGGATCGTCGTGATGCGGGAGGGCAGCCCCACCCGGCGCGCGACCGCCGTCGCCGCCACCGCGTCCGGCGGCGCGACCACCGCGCCCAGCACCAGCGCCGCGGTCAGCGGCATCCCCGGGACGATCTGATAGACGGCCCAGCCGACGACGAAGGTCGCGAAGAGCACGTACCCGACCGACAGCAGCGCCACCGGCCGCAGCTGCGCGCGCAGGTCCAGGTACGAGCTGTCGGTGGCCGAGGTGTACAGCAGCGGGGGCAGCAGAAGCGGGAGTACGACCTCGGGGTCGAGGGTGTAGTCGGGCACCCCGGGGACGTACGAGACGGCCAGGCCGACCGCGACCAGCAGCAGCGGCGCCGGCACCGGGGTGCGCCGCGCCGCCGCGGCGACCGCCGCACTGCCCGCCACCAGCAACAGCAGCGGCATCACGTCCATGTCCTCGCCCGCCCTCTTTTTCCGCGCGGCCACCCGCACGCCCGTCGTAATCTGGCAATCATGAAACAGTGCACGCATGCCGACGCGCTGCCGCACCCCGAACCGGAGCCGCAGAACGAGACCTGTCCGGAGTGTCTCGCGCGCGGTACGCACCCGGTGCAGCTGCGGTTGTGCCTGAGCTGTGGCCACGTCGGCTGCTGCGACTCCTCACCGGGGAGACACGCCACGGAGCACCACGAGCAGTCCGGTCACCCCGTGATGCGGACCTTCGAGCCCGGCGAGAACTGGCGGTGGTGCTTCGTCGACCATGTACTCGTGTGACCCTGGATCCTGACGGTTCGACGGTCTGACGTCTGGGTACGTCAACCCGGCGCGCGCTCTTCCCATTTGGGCCCGCGGACCCTCTAGACACGGAGCGTATCCACAGCTTTACTGTGAGTGACGCCAGGGGGTTGGGGTCCCGGGGACAGAAAAGTTCGGAGCGCGATAGCGTCACCGCTGAACCACGTAGTGCGTTTACCCCGAGGGGCGACCCTCGGCCCCGAATAGCTTGTACCACCATGGAGGTGAGGGTGTCCCAGATCGCAGGCGAGCCCGCGACCCAGGACTTCGTGGAAGTCCGGCTGCCGGCTGCGGGTGCCTACCTTTCGGTGCTTCGGACGGCCACGGCCGGTCTCGCGGCCCGCTTGGACTTCACCCTGGACGAGATCGAGGACCTGCGCATCGCGGTGGACGAGGCCTGCGCGATCCTGCTCCAGCAGGCCGTGCCCGGCTCGGTGCTCAGCTGTGTCTTCCGGCTCGTCGACGACTCGCTGGAGGTCACGGTGTCGGCCCCGACGACGGACGGCCACGCGCCCTCGCGGGACACCTTCGCCTGGACCGTGCTGTCGGCCCTGGCGGGCAAGGTCTCCTCGGCCGTCGACGAGGACAAGACCGTGTCGATCAGCCTCTACAAACAGCGCGGCGCGGGACCCGGGCCGGCGTGAGGAACGGGGACGGGCCGGTGCGGGACGAAGAGCGCGACACACGGGAGCTGCCGGTCGAGGGCGCAGGCTCTGCCGACGGTTCCCGACGCATGGCTGACGGCATCGACGGCATCCCCGAGCAGGCCAGGCCTCATCCGGAGGACGACTCCGCGGAGGCCGGCTTCGAAGGTGCCGTGCAGAGCGCGTCTCCGGCAGGGCGGAACGGGGGCGTGTCCCCAATCCGAGCCGAGGCGAGGGCTCGGGGAAGGGCGACGGGCGGGACGATGAGCGAGCACGAACGGGACGACGAGCAGGGCGCGCAGGGCGTACCGGGTCTGCAGGGTGCGCATCACGACCCGCAGGACCGCAGCGGAGCGCGCGCGATGTTCGTCGAGCTGCGCAAGCTGAAGGATGGCAGCCCCGAGTACGCGGAGCTGCGCAATCAGCTGGTCCGCATGCATCTGCCGCTCGTCGAGCACCTCGCGCGCCGGTTCCGCAACCGCGGTGAGCCGCTGGACGACCTCACCCAGGTCGCCACCATCGGGCTGATCAAGTCGGTGGACCGCTTCGACCCGGATCGCGGCGTGGAGTTCTCGACGTACGCCACCCCGACGGTCGTCGGCGAGATCAAGCGGCACTTCCGGGACAAGGGCTGGGCGGTCCGCGTTCCGCGCCGTCTGCAGGAGCTGCGTCTGGCGCTGACCACGGCCACGGCCGAGCTCTCCCAGCAGCACGGGCGCTCCCCCACGGTCCACGAACTCGCCGAGAAGCTCGCCATCTCGGAGGAGGAGGTCCTGGAGGGCCTGGAGTCGGCCAACGCTTACTCCACCCTCTCCCTGGACGTCCCCGACACCGACGACGAGTCGCCGGCCGTCGCCGACACCCTCGGCGCGGAGGACGAGGCCCTGGAGGGCGTGGAGTACCGCGAGTCCCTCAAGCCGCTCCTGGAGGACCTCCCACCCCGCGAGAAGCGAATCCTGCTGCTCCGCTTCTTCGGCAACATGACCCAGTCCCAGATCGCCCAGGAGGTGGGCATCTCCCAGATGCACGTCTCCCGCCTGCTGGCCCGAACCCTGGCCCAGCTCCGGGAAAAGCTGCTGGTGGAGGAGTAGCACCCGACGGACGGGGTGCGGGGGCTGCCACCGGAAACACCGGGCAGGCGAGCAACCCGGCGAACACGAGGAAACGCGAGCCGCACACCCAAGGCCGGCTCGCCCCTCCGGGGACACCCACGCCCGCCTGCCCGATGCCGGCCGGAGGGGCTCCATGGCTTCGCCTCGATCGCTAAGAGCGTCCGCCTCAGTCACCAGGCACCCTCGCCCCGCGCTCCAGGCGATCGCGGACAGCCCGCGCCTGATCAGGGGCCCGGCTGATGCGATCGCCGAGCACGCACACACTGCCCGCGGAAACCGCACGCCCCTGTCGCCAGGCACACTCGCACCGGCCGACCCCGGGCACTAGTGCCGTCACAGGGCACGCTCACCCTGCCCTCCGGAAGCCCCGGCCCAGGCTCCGAGCGTTCTCGCACGGACCGTCGGTAGCGCCCACCCCACCGACCCGGAACATTCACGCGATCGCCGACAGCCCGCGCGGCCGCCGGCAGCGCTCATAGGGTCACAAGTGCTCGCACTCTGCCCACCGGGAGCGCTCACCTCGTTCTCCGCACGCTCACTCGCGGCACCGGCCGCCGACAGCAACCTCCGTCGGCCACCGCCCAGGGCTACCCCTTCGGTTCCTCCGAGCGCCCCGGCCCCCGGATTCCCAGGGCCTGGGTCGTCGTCGGGTTGACCAGCAGGACCAGGGACGCCACCGCGACCACGGCCAGGGCGATGCCGGCCGGGATGGCCATGCTGTCGGCCCGGAGGAGGTTGTAAGCCACGGGCAGGGCCATGATCTGGGTGATCACGGCGGGGCCGCGGCTCCAGCCGCGCCGCAGCAGCAGGCCACGCGCGGCGAGCAGCGGAAGCAGGGCGAGGACGATCAGCGTGACGCCTCCGGTCACCGCCTGCTGCCGGTCGTCGGGGGCGCCGGTGACACCGAGCACGAGCATCCACACGCCCCCGATCAGCAGCGCGGCGCCCTCCAGCGCGGCCAGCGCCGCCGCGTACGTCAGGCGTCGCGGGCGCGGGCCGTCGGCTTCCGTGGTGTCCGTGGTGGGGTTCTGCTCGCTGCTCACCTCTGAAGGGTAGCCCTCGCCGAACAGCCCCAGGTGTCCAGGCTCACGGCCCCGTCTCTTACCTGATCCCTACCTCGGTATGGGCCCAGTACCACCCAGTAGGTACGCTGCAATCCATGCGTGCACTTCTCGTGGTCAATCCGGCGGCAACCACCACAAGCGCACGTAGGCGTGACGTGCTGATCCACGCTCTGGCGAGTGAGATGAAGCTGGAGGCGGTCACCACCGAGTACCGCGGCCACGCACGTGACCTCGGCCGCCAGGCCGCCGAGAGCGACGACATAGACCTGGTGGTGGCCCTCGGCGGAGACGGCACCGTCAACGAGGTCGTCAACGGCCTCCTCCACAACGGCCCCGATCCCGAGCGCCTCCCCGGCCTCGCCGTGGTCCCCGGCGGCTCCACCAATGTGTTCGCCCGCGCCCTGGGCCTGCCCAACGACCCCGTGGAGGCCACCGGCGCCCTGCTGGACGCGCTGCGTGAAGAACGCGAGCGCATCGTCGGCCTGGGACTCACCTCGGGCACTCCCGCCACGGATGACGAGGCCGTTCCCGCCCGCTGGTTCACCTTCAACGCCGGCCTCGGTTTCGACGCGGGCGTCGTCGGCCGCGTCGAGCAGCAGCGCGAGCGCGGCAGGAAGTCGACCCACGCGCTCTACGTCCGTCAGGTCGTCCGGCAACTCCTCGGCGAGCAGCACCGGCGGCACGGCCCGATCACGCTCGAACGGCCCGGCGCCGACCCGGTGACCGATCTCGTCGTGGCGATAGTCTCGAACACGTCCCCTTGGACCTATCTCGGCAATCGCCCTATGTACACGTCACCTAAGGCCTCGTTCGATAAAGGCATCGACGTACTCGGTCTCAGCCGACTGTCCACGGCCGCGGTTGCCCGGTATGGCACGCAGTTGCTCACTTCGTCCCCCGAGCGCGGCCCCCATGGCAGGCATGCCACCTCCCTGCACGACCTGGACCAGTTCACCTTGCATTCGAAGGTGCCGCTGCCCCTCCAGATGGACGGAGACCACCTCGGGCTGCGTACGAGCGTGACGTTCACAGGCGTACGCCGCGCACTGCGTGTGATTGTGTGAGCGGAACAGGCAAAAGTCCTTTCACTCGAACGTTTAGGCCAGGATCCACCCCATGGAAGTACGGCTGTGACCCAGTCGACACCGAGGAATCAAAAAAAACTTTCCGGAAGGGGTTGTATCCGCCGCTGAGGTTTGCGAGTCTCTACGTGGCGATCGGGACGGCCCGCAACACCGGCCTCCACTGATCACCAGAACCCCTCTTCAAACCACAGGACCACGCCGGTGAACCTGGCAGTCGGCCCTTCCCTTGTTGAGGGATTCGTGAAAGCGTTCACATTCACAAGCAATCAGCACGTAATACCAAGGAGAGGTAGCAGCCATGGACTGGCGTCACAACGCCGTTTGCCGCGAGGAAGACCCCGAGCTCTTCTTCCCCATCGGCAACACCGGTCCTGCGCTGCTGCAGATCGAGGAAGCCAAGGCCGTCTGCCGTCGCTGCCCCGTTATCGAGCAGTGCCTGCAGTGGGCGCTTGAGTCCGGCCAGGACTCCGGCGTCTGGGGTGGTCTCAGCGAGGACGAGCGCCGCGCCATGAAGCGCCGCGCCGCCCGCAACCGGGCCCGTCAGGCCTCCGCCTGACCCACCCACCCCGCTCTGACAGCCTGAGCTTGGCGGCGCGTACAGCGAGTACGCATCTCCCGCCCCCGAGCCGCAGCGCGCAGTACCCCCGATGCGCTTAGTAGTAGAAGAGCAGCAGCGAGCACTGGCCTCGGACCTGAACAAAGGTCCGGGGCTCTTTGCTGTGCGGGGTGATGTGCCGTCCGTTGTTCGGGGCGATGTGCCGTCCGACCGGCATCCGGCCCAATACACCCTATTTCCGCCTTACTTGCGCCTTACTGACGCCTCACTTGCGTCTTACTTATGCGCTCGTACCGGAATGTCCAGGATCACCCGTGTCCCCCGCCCCGGCGCCGGGACCATGTCGAACGTGCCGCCCAACTCGCCCTCGACCAGGGTCCGTACGATCTGCAGCCCCAGGTTGCCCGCGGTCTGCGGGTCGAAGTCCTCGGGCAGACCGACCCCGTCGTCCTGGACCGTGACGAGGAGTCGGGCCTCCTTGCTGGTGCCGCCGCGGACCGCCGAGACCTCGACGGTGCCGGTGTCGCCCTCCCGGAAGCCGTGTTCCAAGGCGTTCTGCAGGATTTCGGTCAGGACCATGGACAACGGCGTGGCGACCTCGGCGTCGAGCACGCCGAAGACGCCGGTGCGCCGGCCGGTGACCTTGCCGGGCGAGATCTCGGCGACCATCGCGAGCACCCGGTCGGCGATCTCGTCGAACTCCACGCGCTCGTCCAGGTTCTGGGACAGCGTCTCGTGCACGATCGCGATCGAGCCGACCCGCCGTACGGCCTCCTCCAGCGCCTCCCGGCCCCGGTCGGACTCGATGCGCCGGGCCTGGAGGCGCAGCAGGGCCGCGACCGTCTGGAGGTTGTTCTTCACTCGGTGATGGATCTCCCGGATGGTCGCGTCCTTGGTGATCAACTCGCGTTCGCGGCGGCGCAGTTCGGTGACGTCCCGGAGCAGCACCAGCGAACCGATGCGGGTGCCCTTGGGCTTGAGCGGGATCGCCCGGAACTGGATCACTCCGTCGTTCGCCTCGATCTCGAACTCCCGGGGCGCCCAGCCGCTGGCGACCTTGGCCAGCGCCTCGTCCACCGGGCCCCGGGTCGGGGCGAGTTCGGCGGTGATCGTGCCCAGGTGGTGGCCGACGAGGTCGGAGGCGAGACCCATGCGGTGGTAGGCGGACAGGGCGTTCGGCGACGCGTACTGGACGATGCCGTCCGCGTCGACCCGGATCAGGCCGTCACCGACGCGCGGCGAGGCATCCATGTCGACCTGCTGGTTGGGGAAGGGGAAGGAACCGGCCGCGATCATCTGCGCGAGGTCGGACGCGCTCTGGAGGTAGGTCAGCTCCAGGCGGCTCGGGGTCCGGACGGTGAGCAGATTGGTGTTGCGGGCGATGACACCGAGGACCCGCCCCTCTCGCCGTACGGGGATGGACTCGACCCGTACGGGGACCTCCTCGCGCCACTCCGGGTCGCCCTCGCGCACGATCCGGCCCTCGTCGAGCGCCGCGTCCAGCATGGGGCGGCGGCCGCGCGGGACGAGGTGGCCGACCATGTCGTCCTGGTAGGAGGTGGGGCCGGTGTTGGGCCGCATCTGGGCGACCGAGACGTACCGCGTGCCGTCGAGAGTGGGAACCCACAGGACCAGGTCGGCGAAGGACAGGTCGGAGAGCAGCTGCCACTCCGAGACCAGCAGGTGGAGCCACTCGAGATCGGAGTCGTCGAGGGCGGTGTGCTGGCGTACGAGTTCGTTCATGGAGGGCACGTGTGCGAGCGTACCCGGGCATTTGTGCACGGCCGAAAAACACCCGCGGGCCGCGGCGCCTGGGAGGGACCCTCAACCCTCCCGGCACCGCAGCCCGGAGCAGTATCGGCCGTGGGGTGTGCGGTCCCGGTCGGCCGAAGGATGAGGAACCGGGGCAGTCAGGGCAGAGAGCTCCGGATCCTCGGTCCGCCCTCCTGTGCGGGGAAGACGGAAGAGTGCGGCTGCGTCGCGGTCATACCGCACGCAGGCCTCCCTACGCATTGTGGACTAGACCACGTTGTGTGTCCATGCGTTGGAGGCTGTTCACAGTTGACGGATGGCAGCCTAGCCCGCCCGGGTCACCTGCGGGGCCAGATGGCCATGGCAATTTCCGCGACTGCCTCCAGTTCCTCACGGCTCGCGCCGTCGCGCGCCTGCTGGGACATGCCCTGGAAGACGGCGGCCGCATGGCGGGCGAGCGCGCCGGCGTCGGTCCCCTCCGGCAGCTCACCGGTCGCGACGTCCGCTTTTATACGGCTCTCCAGGGCGGCCACGTTGGCGTTGCGCTGCCGCCGCAGGGCCTCCTCGACCTCGGGAGTCGTGCAGTTGGTGGCGGCATGGGTCACCAGGCAGCCGTACGGATGGCTGGGATCGGTGAACTCCACCGCCGCCTCGCGCAGCAGTCGCTCCACCGCGGCGCGAGCCGTCGTCTCCTCGTCCAGGGCGCGGCGCGTGAACGAGCCGTACGACCCGGCGTAGACCCGTACCACCTCCTCGAACAGGGAGCGCTTGTCCCCGAAGGCCGCATACAGGCTCGGGGCGCCGATGCCCATGATCCGGGTGAGGTCGGAGACGGAGGTCGCCTCGTAGCCGCGCTCCCAGAAGGCCATGACGGCCTTCTCCAGCGCCGTCCCGCGATCGAAGGAGCGGGGGCGGCCGCGCGGCTTGGTCGCGGCCCCGGCCTGCGGTTTCGTCTCCTCGGTACGCACCATGGGGGGTATTTTATAGCGGGCCCTAGAGAAATGCCGGTGGGGTGTTGTACGGTCTTTTCTGTAGCGACCGATAGGAAAATCTGGAGGGGGCGCCGGCATGGGCGTGTTCAGCGGCAGGACGGCACTGGTCACGGGAGCGAGCAGGGGAATCGGGCGCGCCGTCGCAGAGCGGCTGGGGCGGGACGGCGCCCGGGTCGCGGTGCACTACGGACGCGACGAGAAGGCGGCCGAGAAGACGGTCGCCGCGATCGAGGAGGCGGGCGGCACCGCGTTCGCGATCAGGGCGGAGCTGGGCGTGCCGGGGGACGCCGAGCGCCTCTGGGAGGAGTTCGACCGGCACGCGGACGGCCTGGACATCCTGGTGAACAACGCCGGAATCGCCGCCTCGCGACCGTTCGCCGACATCGACGAGCGGGAGTTCGACCGGCTGTTCGCGGTGAATATGAAGGCGCCGCACTTCATCGTCCAGCTCGGGGCGAAGCGACTGCGGGACGGCGGGCGGGTGGTGAACATATCGTCCGGCCTCGCCCGCTCCGCCGCGATGCCGCACCTCATGGCCTACTCGATGACAAAGGCGGCCCTCGACGTCTTCACCCGGGACCTCTCCAAGGAACTCGGCTCCCGGGGCATCACGGTCAACTCGGTCGCGCCCGGCATCATCGACACCGATATGAACGCCCGCTGGCTGCGCGCGAGCGACGAGGCGAGGGCGGGCGCCGCCGCGCGCTCGGCGCTGGGGCGGGTGGGCATGCCCGCCGACATCGCCGACGCGGTGGCCTTCCTCGCCTCGGACGACGGCCGCTGGGTGACGGGGCACTGGCTGGACGCGACGGGGGGTTCCCTGATCTGAGGCGAACCGGCGTACTCACGCCCAGCTCTCCCTCAGTGCGTCTCGGTCACCTTCGCCAGGGCGCGGGGCGCGTCCGGGTCCTGGCCGCGGGCGATGGTGACCTCGTAGGCCAGCAGCTGGAGCGGGATGATCTCCAGGATCGGCTGGACCTCCTCGGCGACCCCTTCCGTGGGCAGGACGAATCCGGCGGAGGCCTGTTCGACCTGCCCCTCGGGCCCGATGACGACCAGGTCGGCACCCCGGTCGCGCAGCCGGTCCAGCACGGGCTGCAGCGCCTGCCCGCCCTTGCCGTCGGTGACGACCGCGATGACCGGGGAGACGTTGTCCACCATGGCGAGGGGACCGTGCAGGAGATCGGCTCCGGAGTAGGAGAGGGCGGGGATGTAGCTGGTCTCCATCAGCTTGAGGGCGGCCTCCTTGGCCGTGGGGTAGCCGTAGCCGCGCGAGGTGATGACCATCCGCTCGGCGAAGCGGTAGCGGGAGGCGAGGGCGCGGACCTCGTCCTGCCGGGCGAGGAGCTGCTCGGCGAGGTCGGGCAGCACCTTGGCGGGGGCGCCGTCGCCACCGCGCAGGCCTTCGACGAAGAGATAGAGAGCGAGGAGGGACGCCGTGTAGGTCTTGGTGGCCGGGAGGGCCTTCTCCGGTCCGGCCAGGATGTCGATGTGGTACTCGGAGACGCCGGCCAGCGGGGAGTCCGGGTTGTTGGTCACGGCGAGGGTGATGGCGCCGGCCGCACGGGCGGCCCGGGTGGAGGCGACCAGGTCCGGGGAGCCGCCGGACTGGCTGACGGTCACGACGAGGACATCGGTGAGGTCGGGGCGGGCGCCGTAGGCGGTGGTGGTCGACATGGAGGTGAGGCCGCAGGGCAGGCCCAGGCGGACCTCGAGGAGGTACTTGGCGTACAGGGCGGCGTTGTCGGAGGTGCCGCGGGCGGTCAGCAGGACGAAGCGGGGCCGGCGGGCGGCGATCTCCTGGGCCACCTGCCGGACGGCCGGGGCTCCCTCGTCCAGGATCCTGCGGAGCACGGCGGGCTGTTCGGCCATCTCGCGGGCCATGATCCGGCACGGGCGGTCGACGAGGGGGTCCGGAGTCGTGACGGTCAAGGTGAGTCCTCCGGGGCACGCGGGGCGCTGTGGATCGCTGCCGGCTCGGTGTCCGAACGTCGACGGGTCCTATTTCACCCCTTGGGAAGGGGCGCCGCCCGTGCGGGGTCGATGTTAGATTGGTCTAAACCACATAGACCTTCCAGCCCTCTCCAGAACGGCAGGCCCAGCGTGGAAGTTGTCATCGTTCCGGACGCCGAGGCGGGTGGCGAGCTGATCGCCGAGGCCATGGCCCAGTTGCTGCGGCGCAAGCCCGAAGCACTGCTCGGTGTGGCCACCGGCTCGACCCCGCTGCCCATCTACCAGGCGCTGACGGCCAAGGCGCGCTCCGGTGCGGTGGACACCTCGCGGGCCCGGATCGCACAGCTCGACGAGTACGTGGGGCTGCCCGCGGAGCACCCGGAGTCCTACCGCTCGGTGCTGCGGCGGGAGGTGCTGGAGCCGCTCGGGATCGGGATGGCCGCGTTCATGGGGCCGGACGGCACGGCACAGGACGTGCAGGCGGCGTGCGAGGCGTACGACAGGGCGCTCGCCGAGGCCGGCGGGGTGGACCTGCAGTTGCTCGGGATCGGGACCGACGGGCACATCGGGTTCAACGAGCCGTGCTCCTCGCTCGCCTCGCGCACGCGAATCAAGACGCTGACCGAACAGACCCGGATCGACAACGCGCGCTTCTTCGACGGCGACATCGAGCAGGTGCCGCACCACGTCATCACCCAGGGCATAGGCACGATCCTGGAGGCGCGGCACCTGGTGCTGCTCGCCACCGGCGAGGGCAAGGCGGACGCGGTCGCCGCGACCGTGGAGGGACCAGTGGCCGCGGTCTGCCCGGCTTCCGCCCTTCAACTGCACCCGCACGCGACCGTGGTCGTCGACGAGGCGGCCGCGTCCAAGCTGAAGCTGGCCGACTACTTCCGGCACACCTACGTCAACAAGCCGGACTGGCAGGGGATCTGACCTTCTCGGCATGCCGGAAGGCGCCGGACTCCCCCGCGGGGTCCGGCGCCTTCCGGCAATGTGGGCAGGGTGCTCCGCCCGGGCTACGCGCCCGCGATGACCTCCGCCGCCGCACGGCCGCAGACCCGGGCCGCGCCGTGCGTGGCGATGTGCAGGGCGCCGCGTGGCGTGGACCGGGGGACGCCCATCTCGACCACGACGGTGTCCGGGCGGGCCGCCAGGAGGGTGTCGAGGGCCGCGGCCATCCACGGGTGCCGGTGCTCGTCGCGGACGACGGCCACGATACGGCGGTCGCCCGCCGCGACCAGCGCCGCCGCTGCCGCGTCCTCCCCCGCGAAGCTCCCCGTCTCCGTGCCGGGCAGCAGCCGGCCCAGCTCCGCGGCGACGCCCCAGGGGGTCTCGTCACCGACGGCGATGTTCGCGACGGGGGTGAAGGCGGCGACGTAGGGGGCCGAGGCCGGGGGCGCGTACGGGTCGGCGCGGGTGACGGTGAGCGCGCGTCGGGCGGCGACGAGTCCGACGTCGACCCGTGCGGTGGCGGAGGGCTCGTCGGTGGGGGCCGACGCCGTCCAGCGCGCGAGAGCGCGGACCCGCTGCGCCGCGTCCGCCAGGCGTTCCTCGGGGAGTTCGCCGGAGCGGACCGCCGTGACGAGGGCGTCCCGCAGGCGCCGTACCGTCTCGTCGTCGGCGAGGCCGCCGCCCACGCAGATGGCGTCGGCGCCCGCGGCGATGGCGAGGACGCTGCCGCGTTCGATGCCATAGGTGGCGGCGATGGCCTGCATCTCCATGCCGTCGGTGACGATCAGGCCGTCGTAGCCGAGCTCGCCGCGCAGCAGTTCGGTGAGCACCCGATGCGACAGGGTCGCCGGGCGGTCCGGGTCCAGGGCCGGGACCAGGATGTGGGCGCTCATCACGGCCCGGGTGCCGGCCTCGATCGCGGCGCGGAAGGGGGCCAGTTCGCGGGAGGCGAGCAGTGCGGCGTCCGCGTCGATGCGGGGCAGGGCGTGGTGGGAGTCGACGGCCGTGTCACCGTGGCCGGGGAAGTGCTTGGTGCAGGCGGCGACCCCGGCGGACTGCAGGCCGGTGACATAGGCCGCCGTGTGCCGGGCGACCAGGTCGGTGTCGGCGCCGAAGGAGCGGACACCGATGACCGGGTTGGCGGGGTTGGAGTTGACGTCCGCGGACGGCGCCCAGTTGAGGTTCACGCCGCAGGCCGCGAGGCGGCGGCCGAGTTCGAGGGCCACCTCCCGGGTCAGCTCGACGTCGTCGACCGCGCCGAGGGCGTGGTTGCCGGGGAAGGAGGAACCGGTCCGCACCTCCAGGCGGGTCACGTCCCCGCCCTCCTCGTCGATCGCGACCAGGACGTCGTCCCGTTCCGCCCGCAACTGGGCGGTCAGGGCGGACAGTTGCTCCGGCGAGGTGATGTTGCGGCCGAACAGGCCCACGGACGCCAGGCCTTCGCCGAGGCGGCGCAGCAGCCAGTCGGGGGCCGTGGTGCCGGGGAAGCCGGGCTGGAGGACGGTGAGGGCGTCGCGCGTCAGGCCGTCCTTGGAATTGTGCGCAGTGGTACCGCTGGCGAATGTCGTCATCGAGTGGCGTTATCCCTTCACGGCGCCCGCGGTCAGGCCCGCGGCCATCTTGCGCTGGACGAGGAGGAAGAGAACGACGATCGGCACGGCCATCATGGTGGAACCGGCCATCATCGGGGCGTATTCGGTGCCGTGCTTGGTGGTGAAGTTGCCGAGCCACACGGTCGCGGTCTGGTGCTCCTGGCTGAGCAGCATCAGGGCGTACAGATACTCGTTCCAGGCCTGGATGAAGCCGTAGACCGAGGTGGCGACCATGCCGGGGGCGAGAAGGGGGAAGACGACGCGGATGAAGGCGCCGGTGCGAGAGCAGCCGTCCACCATCGCGGCCTCCTCCAGCTCCCTGGGGATGTTGACGATGAATCCGCGCAGCGTCCACACCGTGAAGGGGAGGATGAAGGTCAGATAGGTGATGATCAGGCCGGAGAGCTTGTCGTACTGGTGGAGGTCGTTCAGCAGCAGGAAGACCGGGATGATCATGGCGACGAGCGGCACCATCTGCACCGCCAGAATGCCCACGATCACGATCTTGCGGCCGCGGAAGGCGAACCGGGAGATGGCGAGCGCGGCCAGCATGCCGACGACGATGCCGATCGCCACCACGGTCAGGGACACGATCAGGCTGCGGCCGACCGGGCCCCAGAAGTCGGCGATGTCCAGTGCCCGGCGGAAGTTGCCGAGCGTGAGGCCCGTGGGCAGCAGGCTCGGGTCCGGGTCGATGGCGTCCTTCGCGGGCTTGAACGCCGTGTTGACCATCCAGTAGACGGGGAAGCCCGCGGTGACGAAGACGAGCAGACCGAGGAGGTTCCAGCCGAGCCTCGGCCGCCGGCGCGCCTGGGGAGCGAGGGCACTCATTCGACCTCTCCGATCTTCAGCATCTGACGCATGTAGACGGCGACCACCGCGAGCAGCAGCACCACGGTGATCAGGGCGATCGCCGAGCCCTGCGCGTAGTCGTTGACCACGAAGGCGCGGTCGTAGGAGTAGGTGGTGAGGAGCTGGAACTCGGCCTCCGGATGGTTGTTGCGCATCACGAAGACCTGCGGGAAGACGCCCATGTCCCAGATGACCGACAGCGTCGTGAGCATCACGATGATCGGCTTGAGGATGGGCAGGGTGACATACCGGAAGACGCCCCAGGAGCCCGCGCCGTCCAGCCGGGCCGCCTCCTCCAGCTCCTTGGGGACCTGGGTGAGACCGGCGCTGAGCGTGATGACCACGAAGGGGACCGCTCCCCAGACCACCAGGAGCATGATCACGGCCAGCCCCTCGGGCCCGCTCGCGAACCAGTTGTGCCCGATCAGGTCGACGCCCGGCAGCTTGCTCAGCAGGGCGTTGAGGATGCCGTAGTCGGCGTCGAAGAGCCACTTGAAGACCGTGGTGGCGACGATGACGGGCATGCCCCAGCTGGCCACCAGCGCGATGTTGACGAGGGTCTTCACCCAGCCGGAGACCCGCTGGAGCAGCAGGGCGACCAGCATGCCGAGGACCATGGTGAAGACGACCGAGCCGACCGCGAACACCACCGTGCGCACGACGACCTGCCAGAACTCGCCGTCGCCGAGCACCTTGGAGAAGTTGGCGAACCCGACCGACTCGGCCGGCTTGAAGCCCCACAGCTGGGACTGCCCGAACTCCTGGAAGGACAGGGTGACCAGCCGGACCAGCGGATAGCCCATCACCAGGGCGAGGATCAGCAGACACGGCGCGAGCAGCAGCCAGGGGGTGGCCGCCCCGCTCGACGTCCGCTTTCCGCGAGGCCGTTGCGGGACGTCGGGTGGCGGCGCCTGCCGCGGCGGCGGCACCTTGGCGGGGGTGGTCGTGTCTGCGGCACTCATCGCGCGCTCCTCAGCGGTCCCTCGGGTCGTACGAGAAGCGGGGCCCTGCCGGCGGACAGGGCCCCGATCTCAGGTCACTTGGTGTTGATGACCTTGTCGATCGCGCCGTCCGCGTCCTTCGCGGCGGCCTCGACCGACTTCTTGCCGGTGCCGATGTTCTGCAGCATGGTCTGCAGGATCTGGGCCTTTTCGACCTGGCCCCAGCCGGGGGCCATCGGGACGAACCAGTTGGACTCGGCCGCGGTGGCCGGGACGACGGTCGCCGGGTCGTTCTTCAGGGTGGCGAGGTCCGTCTTGTTGTTGGGCAGGTTGCCCTTGGCCATCAGGCCCTTCTGGCCTTCAGGACCGGTGAAGGCGTTGATCCACTCGGCGGCGACGCCCTGGGCCTTGGACTTCACCGGGATGGCGAGGTCGGAGCCGCCCAGGAAGACCGGCAAGTTCTTGCCGGACGGGCCGGGCATCACGAAGTTCTCGAGGTTGTCCTTGAGCTTGCCGGTCTTGTCGTTCTTCGGGTCGGCCGCGGTCGCGCCCTCCCAGGCCGCACCGAAGATCAGGTCCGACTTGCCCTGGCCGTAGACGATGTAGCGGTCGGACTCGTCCTTGGTCTTGTCGCCGTGCATGTACTTGTCGAGGACGGTCTTGAACTCCTTCAGGCCCTTGAGGGACTCGGGCGAGGAGAGGTTGGCCTTCCACTGGCCGCCGGACTCGACGGCGATGGAGCCGCCGGCGTCGTAGACGAAGGACATGGCCGCGTACCAGTCACGGGTGGGCTGGTACCAGGCGTTGAACTTGGCGCCCTGCTTCTTCTGGATCTTGTCCAGGTCGGAGGTCAGCTCCGTGTAGGTCTTCGGGGGCGCCTTGATGCCGGACGCGGCCGCGATGTCCTTGCGCCAGGTGCCGACCCGGCCGCCGGCGTAGTACGGCACGCCGTAGGTCTTGCCGTCGTACGTCACGGAGGCCTTGAGGCCGTCCAGCCAGGCGGAGGAGTTGCCGAACTGCGCGGCGTCGACGGGTGCGAAGGCGCCCTTGACCATGTAGCCGAGCATCTCGGTGTTGCCCATCTCGACCACGTCGGGGGCCTTGTCGGTGGCGAGGACGGCGTCCAGCTTGGTGTTCTTGTCCGGCCAGCCGTAGTACTCGTGCTTGATCTTGATCCCGGGGTGCTTCTTCTGCACGGCGGCGTCGGCCGCCTTGACCAGGTTGGGCCAGTTGTTCTGGGCGTCCACGGTGAGCCAGACGGTCAGCTCCTTGGCGTCCGACCCCTGTGCCTTGCCGTCGTCCTTCTTGTCACTGCCACACGCCGCGATGGAGACGACCATGCCCGCGATACCGATCGCGGCTATCAGCTTGCGCTTCACGCCACCCTCCTCAGGGATGCCACAAACCCCCCTGCCTCCCCGCGGTGACCGTCGACGCGTCGTACCGCCCATGGGGCCGGGACCTGGACCAATGGTGTAGACCAGTACCCGGAGCTTGGCCCAGACCAATAGGCCTGTCAAGGGTGTTCAAGCAGGCTCCGGACGTCCGTGATGGGACCGAGATATGCAGGGACCTTTCATTCCGCAAGCGACAGATCGGACGGACCAGTTCCGGTGGACCACTGAGACGGGGACCCCCGATGGACTAGACCAACGGGGGGCGCAAAGGTATACAGGGAGATCACGGAGCGTGCGGGTGGACCCCTGTCACACGAAGCCGTGCCACGATGTGAGCCGGGACCGATGGAATGTCGGTCGCTTCGGCATACGGAGCCGGGAAGGCAGAGCATGAGCACCGACGTCAGCAGTGCGGAGAACGAGGCTGGGGCGACCGTCCGTACCGCGCGCGTGCCCAAGTACTACCGCTTGAAGAAGCACCTGCTCGACATGACGGAGACGCTGCCGCCGGGCACGCCGGTCCCGCCGGAGCGCACGCTCGCGGCCGAGTTCGACACCTCGCGCACCACCGTCCGCCAGGCCCTCCAGGAGCTGGTCGTCGAGGGCCGGCTGGAGCGCATCCAGGGCAAGGGCACCTTCGTCGCCAAGCCGAAGGTCTCCCAGGCGCTGCAACTCACCTCCTACACGGAGGACATGCGCGCCCAGGGCCTGGAGCCGACCTCGCAGCTGCTGGACATCGGCTACATCACCGCCGACGACCGGCTCGCCGAACTGCTCGACATCACGGCGGGCGGGCGAGTGCTGCGCATCGAGCGGCTGCGCATGGCCAACGCCGAGCCGATGGCCATCGAGACGACCCACCTCTCGGCCAAGCGCTTCCCGGCGCTGCGCAGGTCGCTCGTCAAGTACACGTCCCTCTACACCGCGCTCGCCGAGGTGTACGACGTCCACCTCGCGGAGGCCGAGGAGACCATCGAGACCTCCCTGGCCACCCCGCGCGAGGCGGGCCTGCTCGGCACCGACGTGGGCCTGCCGATGCTGATGCTCTCCCGCCACTCCCTGGACCGGGAGGGCAGGCCGGTGGAATGGGTGCGGTCGGTCTACCGCGGCGACCGCTACAAGTTCGTGGCCCGCCTCAAGCGTCCCGCGGAGTGACGCCCGGCCCGGCTCAAACGGCTGGTACATAGGGGGAATTGACCGGCAAGTCCGTGTACGACCGTCTTGTGCGGCGGTTCCGCTGCCGTTGCGGCGACTTCTGCACAGAATCGACATGCCGATAGGAGGATGAGGTCTTCCACTTGTGTGACGGCGTCGCCTAGATTGCCTGCGCATTACACGTGTGATCAGTAGTGATCAGTGGTGATCTGCGAGGGGACGGAGTCGCACGATGTCGGATGCCTCGGATGTGACCGGAGCGACGGTGGTGACGCCCTTGCGCGTCGTCATCGCCCTCTGTCTGATCGCGCCCTTCGTGGCGATGCTGTGGGTCGGCTCCTACGCCAGGACGGACCCCGAGTTCATCGGGATCCCGTTCTTCTACTGGTACCAGATGCTGTGGGTGGTCATCTCAACCGCGCTGACGATGACCGCGTACAAGCTGTGGCAGCGTGACCAGCGCACCCGCGCGGCGGTCCGGCGGAGCGGGGGTGCGTCGAAGTGAAGGACGGCGTGAACGGCGTCGCGCTCGGCGTCTTCGTCTTCTTCTTCCTGGCCGTCACGGTCATGGGCTTCCTGGCAGCCCGCTGGCGCAGGGCCGACAACGAGCACAGCCTCGACGAATGGGGCCTGGGCGGACGGTCGTTCGGCACCTGGATCACCTGGTTCCTGCTCGGCGGCGACCTGTACACGGCGTACACCTTCGTCGCCGTACCGGCGGCGATCTACGCGGCGGGCGCGGCCGGCTTCTTCGCCGTGCCGTACACGATCCTCGTCTACCCGCTGATCTTCATGTTCCTCCCGCGCCTGTGGTCGGTGTCCCACCGGCACGGCTATGTGACGACCTCGGACTTCGTGCGCGGCCGCTTCGGCTCGAAGGGCCTGTCGCTGGCGGTGGCGGTCACCGGAATCCTGGCGACGATGCCGTACATCGCGCTCCAACTGGTCGGCATCCAGGCCGTCCTCGACGTGATGGGCGTCGGCGGCGGCGAGAGCACCCACTGGTTCGTGAAGGACCTGCCGCTGCTGATCGCCTTCGGCGTGCTGGCCGCGTACACCTACTCCTCGGGCCTGCGCGCGCCCGCCCTGATCGCGTTCGTGAAGGACGCGCTGATCTACATCGTCATCGCGGTGGCGATCATCTACATCCCCATCAAGCTGGGCGGCTTCGACAACATCTTCACCAAGGCGGGCGAGGCGTTCAGCCAGGTCAACCCGGCGACCGGCAAGCCGCGCGGCGCCCTCACCCCGCCGGAGGCCGGCCAGTGGACCTACGTCACGCTGGCCCTGGGCTCCGCGCTCGCGCTCTTCATGTACCCGCACTCGATCACCGCGACGCTCTCCTCGAAGAGCCGTGACGTGATCCGCCGCAACACCACGATCCTGCCGCTGTACTCCCTGATGCTCGGCCTGCTGGCCCTGCTGGGCTTCATGGCGATCGCGGCGGGCGTCAAGGTGCAGAACGGCCAGCTGGCCATCCCGCAGCTGTTCGAGAACATGTTCCCGGACTGGTTCGCGGGCGTGGCCTTCGCGGCGATCGGCATCGGCGCCCTCGTGCCCGCGGCCATCATGTCCATCGCGGCCGCGAACCTGTTCACCCGCAACATCTACAAGGACTTCATCAGGCCGGACGCCACACCCGCGCAGGAGACCAAGGTCTCCAAGCTGGTCTCCCTCCTGGTGAAGGTGGGCGCCCTGGTCTTCGTCCTGACGATGGACAAGACGGTCGCCATCAACTTCCAGTTGCTCGGCGGCATCTGGATCCTGCAGACCTTCCCGGCCCTGGTCGGCGGCCTGTTCACCCGCTGGTTCCACCGCTGGGCGCTGCTCGCGGGCTGGGCGGTCGGCATGGTGTACGGCACCGTCGCCGCGTACGGCGTCGCCTCGCCGACGCAGAAGCACTTCGGCGGCTCGGCCAAGGAGATCCCGGGCATCGGGGAGATCGGCTACATCGGCCTCACCGCCTTCGTGCTCAACGTGGCCGTCACGGTGGTGCTGACCTTCGTACTGAAGGCGCTGAAGGCCCCCGAGGGCGTCGACGAGACCAGCCCGGCGGACTACACGGCGGACGCCGGCGACCCGGGCGTCCAGGTTGAGCTGCCGCCGGCGACCGCGGACGCCGGCCACTGAGGACGCCGGTCACTGAGCGGACAAGAACGGGCCGTCGGAGAAAATCCGGCGGCCCGTTGTCGTACCCGTCCTGCACACTCGGTCCCATGGACATCGAGATCAGGCGGACGGCTCCGGACGAGTACGGCACCCTGGGCGAGATCACGGCCCAGGCCTATCTCCAGGACGGCCTCCTCGACTTCGGGGAGAGCGACGGTTACCTCGGCGAGCTCAGGGACGTGGCCAAGCGCGCGGCCGCCGCGGAGGTGCTGGTCGCCGTGGCGGACGGCGAAGTGCTCGGCGGCGTCACCTTCGTGCCGGCAGGCGGGCCCATGGCCGACATCGCCCGCGCCGGAGAGGCCGAGATACGGATGCTCGCGGTCGGCCACGCGGCACGCAGCCGCGGCGTCGGGGAGGCTCTGGTGCGCGCCTGTGTCGATCGCGCACGGGCCACGCCGGGCTGCGTACGGATCGTGTTGTCCAGCCAGCGCTCCATGCGGGCCGCCCATCGCATCTACGAACGCATGGGCTTCGTGCGCACACCCGAGCGGGACTGGAATCCCCTCCCCCACCTCGACGACATCACTCTCCTCACCTACGAGTTGACACTCTGACACCGCCACGACACAACATCTGGGGGTGACGCGAGCACCCGGCACTAGATGTATGCTCATGCTCGCTGTCGCCGCAGGGGAATCCGGTGCGAATCCGGAACTGTCCCGCAACGGTGTACTTGCGCGTATCCGCCCCCCGGGGGTGATGCGCGCTCGCGTCAGTCCGAGGACCTGCCGACAGTGCGCCCGGCCGTCCAATCCGGGTGCCCCGACGTCCGGGCCTCGTGGAGTGGGCCGGTGGACGCGACGCCGCGTGCGCTCGTGTGCCGCCCCCTGCCCTGCGCAAGGCCCCCGTGCCGAGCCTGGGAGAGCCCCACGTGACCATCGCGCCAGCCGAACCGGCTTCAGCGACACGCCTGGAGACCGACGGTCCCGGTGCCGCGCTGCTGCGGACCCTGACCGAGCTGACCGCCGACCTGCCCGACGCCGACCCCGGCCGGGTCGCCGCCGCCGCGCTGCGCGGCCGCTCCGCCCGGGCGGACGAGTCGGAGCTGCGCGAGCTGGCCACGGAGGCGGCCGCCGGCCTCATCTCCGAGGACCCGGCCTACTCCCGGCTGGCCGCCAGGCTGCTGACCCTCTCCATCCGCGCCGAGGCCGCCTCGCAGGGCGTGACGTCCTTCACCGGGTCCGTCGCCGTGGGGCACCGCGAGGGGCTGATCGCCGACCGCACCGCCGCGTTCGTACGACTGCACGCCGAGCGGCTCGACTCGCTGGTCGACGCGGCCGCCGACGACCGCTTTGGCTACTTCGGCCTGCGCACCCTGCACAGCCGCTACCTGCTGCGCCACCCCATCACCCGCAAGGCCGTCGAGACGCCCCAGCACTTCATGCTGCGGGTCGCCGCGGGTCTCGCCGAGGACGACTCCGCCCGTTCCGTCGACGAAGTCGCCGCGCTCTACGCGCTCATGAGCCGCCTCGACTATCTGCCCTCCTCCCCCACGCTCTTCAACTCCGGCACGCGGCACCCCCAGATGTCGTCCTGCTACCTCCTCGACTCCCCACTGGACGAGCTGGACTCCATCTACGACCGCTACCACCAGGTGGCCCGCCTCTCGAAGCACGCCGGCGGCATCGGGCTGTCGTACTCCCGCATCCGCAGCCGTGGTTCGCTGATCCGCGGCACCAACGGGCACTCCAACGGCATCGTCCCGTTCCTCAAGACCCTCGACGCCTCCGTCGCCGCCGTGAACCAGGGCGGCCGGCGCAAGGGCGCGGCCGCGGTCTACCTGGAGACCTGGCACTCCGACCTCGAGGAGTTCCTGGAGCTGCGCGACAACACCGGCGAGGACGCCCGCCGTACGCACAACCTCAACCTCGCGCACTGGATCCCGGACGAGTTCATGCGCCGGGTCGACGCCGACGAGCAGTGGTCGCTGTTCTCCCCGTCGGACGTGCCGCAGCTGGTCGACCTGTGGGGCGCGGAGTTCGACGCCGTGTACCGCAAGGCGGAGGCGGACGGGCTCGCGAAGAAGACCATCCCCGCCCGTGACCTCTACGGCCGCATGATGCGCACCCTGGCGCAGACCGGCAACGGCTGGATGACCTTCAAGGACGCCGCCAACCGCACCGCCAACCAGACGGCCGAGCCGGGCCACGTCGTCCACTCCTCCAACCTCTGCACGGAGATCCTGGAGGTCACCGACGACGGGGAGACTGCGGTCTGCAACCTGGGGTCGGTCAACCTCGGCGCGTTCGTCGTCGACGGCGACATCGACTGGGAGCGGCTGGACGAGACGGTCCGCACGGCCGTCACCTTCCTCGACCGTGTCGTCGACATCAACTTCTACCCGACCGAGCAGGCCGGCCGGTCCAACGCCAAGTGGCGTCCCGTCGGCCTCGGTGCGATGGGCCTGCAGGACGTCTTCTTCAAGCTGCGGCTGCCGTTCGACTCGCCCGAGGCACGCGCCCTGTCGACCCGGATCGCCGAGCGCATCATGCTCGCCGCGTACGAGGCCTCCGCCGACCTGGCCGAACGCAACGGCCCGCTGCCGGCCTGGGAGAAGACCCGTACGGCCCGGGGCGTGCTGCACCCCGACCACTACCGCGTCGAGCTCGCCTGGCCGGAGCGCTGGGCGGCGCTGAGCGAGCGGATCGCCGCCGTCGGCATGCGCAACTCGCTGCTCCTGGCCATCGCGCCGACGGCCACCATCGCCTCGATCGCGGGCGTGTACGAGTGCATCGAGCCGCAGGTCTCCAACCTCTTCAAGCGCGAGACCCTGTCGGGCGAGTTCCTCCAGGTCAACTCGTACCTGGTGAAGGACCTCAAGGAGCTGGGCGTCTGGGACGCCCGCACCCGTGAGGCGCTGCGCGACTCGGGCGGCTCGGTGCAGGACTTCGCGTGGATCCCGGCCGACGTACGGGCGTTGTACCGCACGGCGTGGGAGATCCCGCAGCGCGGGCTGATCGACATGGCCGCGGACCGGACCCCGTTCCTCGACCAGTCGCAGTCCCTGAACCTCTTCATGGAGACGCCGACCATCGGCAAGCTCTCCTCGATGTACGCGTACGCCTGGAAGCAGGGTCTGAAGACGACGTACTACCTGCGCTCGCGCCCGGCGACCCGCATCGCCCGCGCCGCCCAGGCGCAGACGCCGGCGTCCATCCCCGTCCAGCAGGTCGCCGACCCCGACGCCGTCGCCTGCTCCCTTGAGAACCCCGAGTCCTGCGAGGCCTGCCAGTAATGTCCAGCCGTAACACCAACCTGCTCGACCCGGGCTTCGAGCTGACTCTCCGCCCGATGCGCTACCCCGACTTCTACGAGCGCTACCGGGACGCGATCAAGAACACCTGGACCGTGGAGGAGGTCGACCTCCACTCGGACGTCGCCGACCTCGCGAAGCTGACGCCGGGTGAGCAGCATCTGATCGGGCGTCTGGTCGCGTTCTTCGCGACGGGCGACTCGATCGTGGCCAACAACCTGGTGCTGACCCTGTACAAGCACATCAACTCCCCCGAGGCGCGGCTCTATCTGAGCCGGCAGCTCTTCGAGGAGGCGGTGCACGTCCAGTTCTATCTGACGCTCCTGGACACCTATCTCCCCGACCCGGAGGACCGCGCCGCGGCCTTCGCGGCCGTGGAGAAGATCCCCTCCATCCGCGAGAAGGCCGCGTTCTGCTTCAAGTGGATGGACTCGGTGGAGAAGCTGGAGCGCCTGGAGACGAAGGCCGACCGGCGGCGCTTCCTGCTCAACCTCATCTGCTTCGCCGCGTGCATCGAGGGCCTGTTCTTCTACGGCGCCTTCGCCTACGTCTACTGGTTCCGCAGCCGGGGTCTGCTGCACGGTCTGGCCACCGGCACCAACTGGGTGTTCCGCGACGAGACGATGCACATGTCCTTCGCCTTCGAGGTGGTGGACACCGTCCGCAAGGAGGAGCCGGACCTCTTCGACGACGAGCTTCAGCAGCAGGTCACCGACATGCTGAGGGAGGCCGTCGCGGCCGAGCTGCAGTTCGCGCGCGACCTGTGCGGTGACGGCCTCCCGGGCATGAACACCGAGTCGATGCGGCAGTACCTGGAGTGCGTCGCCGACCAGCGGCTGAGCCGCCTCGGCTTCGCTCCGGTGTACGGCTCCGAGAACCCCTTCTCCTTCATGGAGCTCCAGGGGGTTCAGGAGCTGACCAACTTCTTCGAGCGGCGTCCGTCGGCGTACCAGGTGGCGGTGGAGGGCACCGTCGACCTGGACGAGGACTTCTGACCCCGTCCTGCCTTCCCGGTCTCCTGGGCCTCCCTGAGCTGTCGGTCGATGCGCCGGTCGCGCACGATGCCGATCAGTGAGGGGAGGACCAGGAGGACCAGGATCCCGAGGGCGACGGTCATTCCGATCAGGGCTTCTGTCTGCGCTGTAGTCATGTCACCACTGTCGCGCCGAATACTCCTTACAAACAGTGGCAGGACTGCCGCACACCCTCGAATTACTGCCACTTCCGAGGCACACTGGACGCATGCTGAGGAACGTGGCCACCGTCCTGCTCGACGGTGTGCATCCCTTTGAACTCGGAGTCGTCTGCGAGGTGTTCGGCCTCGACCGCAGCGACGAGGGGCTGCCGGTGTACGACTTCGCCGTGGTCTCGGCGGAGGGTCCGGCGCTGAGCACCCATGTCGGCGGGCTCACCGTCTCCACGCCGTACGGCCTCGACCGGCTGGAGAAGGCCGATCTGATCGCCGTACCGGCCTCCGACGCGAACGTCGGGCGGGACTATCCGCCCGAGCTGCTCGCCGCCCTGCGCCGGGCCGTGGACCGGGGCGCCCGTGTGCTCAGCGTCTGCTCCGGCGTCTTCGTGCTGGGCGCCGCCGGACTGCTCGACGGACGGCGCTGTGCCGCGCACTGGCGGCACGCGGACGCGCTCGCCCGGCGCTTCCCGCGCACCCGCGTCGAACCGGACGTCCTGTACGTCGACGAGGACCCGGTGATCACCTCCGCCGGCACCGCGGCCGGGATCGACGCCTGTCTGCACATCGTGCGCAAGGAACAGGGCCCGGAGGTTGCCAACAAGATCGCCCGGCGGATGGTGGTGCCGCCGCACCGGGACGGCGGACAGGCGCAGTACATCGAACGTCCGCTGCCCCGGGACTCGTGCGACACGGTCGGCGAGGTACTGGTGTGGATGGAGCAGCACCTCGACGAGGAGGTGACCGTCGAGCAGCTGGCCGCCCGCGCCCTCATGGCACCGCGCACCTTCGCGCGCCGCTTCCAGCAGGAGACGGGCACCACGCCCTACCGCTGGATCCTGCGCCAACGCGTTCTGCTGGCACAGGAGTTGCTGGAGGGCACGGACGAGACGGTGGACGCGGTCGCCGCGCGCACCGGGTTCGGCACCGCGGCCGCGCTGCGCCATCAGTTCGTACGGGCCCTGGGGACCACCCCCAACGCCTACCGGCGCGCGTTCCGGGGCCCGCAGGCCGCCTGAGCGCGCACCGGCAACGGGCGTCTCACCATGGCACGGGCTTCAGCAGCAGCCGGTGCGGACGGAGCGTGATGCCCACGCGGGTCGCGTCGTTCGACCCGTCGACCTGTTCGAAGCGGTACTTCGCCGACAGCGCCGCCGTGATCAGGGTGAGCTGGGCCATCGAGAAGTGGTCGCTGGGGCACTTGCGATTGCCCACGCTGAACGGGCTCATGGCGTATTTCGGTACGCCCTTGGCGCGTTCCGGCAACCAGCGGTCGGGGTCGAAGTCGAGGTTGTGCGCGTAGGACCGGCCGTCGCGCTGGATGGCGTACGGGCTGTAGACGATGTCCGCCCCGGCCGGAATGCGATAGCCGCCGAGCGCGGTGTCGGTCACCGCGCGCCGCGTCAATATCCATACGGCGGGACGCAAACGCATCGCCTCGACGACGACATTGTTGGTGTACGTGAGCTTCCGTACGTCCTCGAATCCGACGGGCCGGCCGCCGGTCACGGATTCGACCTCGGTACGTACCTTCTCGGCGTGTTCCGGATGTTCGGCGAGCACCTGGAGCAGCCACATGATCGTGGAGGCGACGGTTTCGCTTCCGGGGGTGAGTATCGCGACGACCTGGTCGTGGATCTCCTGTTCCCCGATGGGCTCGTCATTCTCGTCCTTCGCCGCCAGCAATGCCGTCAGCAAATCGTCCGGCTTTTGACCGGATGCCCGGCGCTCGGCGACGATCTCGTCGACGAGCAGATGCAAATCGGCCAGGGCTCGGTTGAATTTCCGGTTGGGCGGCAGCGGCAGCCGGTAGAGCGGTCCGAGCGGGACGACCATCCGGCGGTACATACCGCGGAAGACGGTCGCGAGGGCGACGCACAGCCGCTCGGCGCGCTCGTCCATGTACTCGCCGCGCAGCAGACAGCGGGCCGCGATCCGCACGGCGACCCGGAAGGACTCGGAGGTGCAGTCGACGGTCTCGCCGGGCCGCCAGCGCTCGGTCAGCCCGTGCGCCTCCTCCTCCATGATCGGCCCGTACGCGGGTATGGCGTCTAGCCTGAACGCGGGCTGGATGGTGCGTCGTTGGCGCCGGTGCCGGGTGCCGTTCGCGGTGGCCACGCCCTCCTTGCCGAGCAGGCCTTCGAGGGACTCCCACAGCGGCCCGTCGATCTTGTAGTCGGGGCTCAGCGCCATTGCGCCGGTGAGCGCGGGGGTGGTGACGGCGTACACCGTCTTCGGGCCGAGCCTCAGCCGTACGACGTCACCGTGCTCACGCAGCCCGGCCATGAAGGCCAGCGGATCGCGGACCAGTCGCCAGCCGTGGCCGAGGACCGGGACGCCACCCCCCGCGAGGGGCGGCTCACTCAACTCGGGCACCTCGGGTGCCGCGGGCTTCACCGACTCGACGGTCATTTCTCACCTGCCGCTTCGTTGTTGACGTACGGGGGCGTGGACCTGTCGTCCCAGCTGTCGACCATGTACCGGCCGGACTCGTGGTGGAACCAGTAGACGGAACTGAACCAGTTCCGCATATTGCAGAGGCAGGACCGTACGGCGGCACCGAGTTCCTTTCCGGGCACGGTGCCGTCATCGAGCCGGTCGGCGAACCGCAGGGCGATCATTTCCGCTTCGAGAAACTCCTCCACGCATTTCTCGATGCGCCGCCGTAGCTTGACGACTGCCTCTTCCAGAGTCAGGTCCTCATGGGTGATGAGACTGATTCCGAGATTGTGGACCTCCTCGCCCGCTATTTCCTTCGGGAGGGAGCAGAGGTCGTTGTACCAGGCGGCGAATTCCTGGCTCAGCAGCGCCGGACGACGGTATGCCGGGTGTTTCCGCACGGCGTCCGGGAGTTCGCATCCGGCGCTCGGCTCCAGCAGGTCCGTCCATATCCAGTGTGCGAAGGTCAGGCGCCGCAGGGCGAGATACTCCTCCACCTCGGGGACGTATCCCCTGACGCGGTTGCGGAACTCCCGGTCGTACGCCTCGATCACCGCGTGGAAGTGCCGGGCGAACCGGGCGTTCCAGGTCCGGGGCAGGAAGGAGTACAACCGCCGCACGCTGTCCGCGAATCCCGCCACCACAGGGTCCGGATGGGACTCGTGGGGCCCGGGTGAGTCGAGGGCCGCGTGTAAGCGGAACCTGAGCCGCCGCCAGTCGTCGGTGCGGCCGTGGACGATGTCGCGGTCGTGGCGGTCGTCCCAGACGAAGAACCACGCGCTGTAGTCGGCGATGGCCTGCAGGACGTCGTCGGGGGCACCTATGTAGTAGCCCGCCATGAGGTCGGTGTAGCACAGGCCATCGGCATATTCCTGCACCTTGTCCGCCGGCATGAGCCGCTTTTCCAGGAGCCAGAGGCGGGTCTTCTCCTGTAGTCGCGGCCAATACGGATGCAGTTGCCGGGGAAACGCCGACTCGATCAACGGCAGAGCCAGCGTCGGCGGGACCGGGACCGCCGTCGGCATCCATGTGGTGCTGTGTGGGAAAGCATGCACGAACAAACCCCTCTCAGCCGCCAGAAGCACACACCCCTCTCACCGTGCCGGGCGTGCGCCGTTGCGTATCCCCGCACTTCCCATTCAGCACTACAACTGACCGCTCTGGGAACGGATTTGCTTCACTCACTACCCCACCGTGCCGAGAATCCCCCCTTGTGTGACTGATTGCGGATTGCTAGAAGCGCACAAAGGATCGAATTTGCGACGCGCAGACGGTGTGAAGCCGGACATAAAAGAACGACGCCTGATCAGGAACGTTCCTGATCAGGCGTCACAGAGGTGTGCGCGGGCCTCAGTCGTTGGCGACCACGGGGTAGCGCGGCTCGTTCTCGGCCATCTGCCGCAGCGCGTCCTTGCGCTCGCGCTTCGACAGACGGTCGATGTACAGGTAGCCGTAAAGGTGGTCGGTCTCGTGCTGCAAACACCGTGCGAAGTAGCCGGTGCCGCGAACCTTGACCGGGTTGCCCTTCTCGTCCTGCCCGGTCACTTCGGCGTAGTCCGGGCGGGCGAGCGGCGCGTAGGCGGTCGGCACGGACAGGCAGCCCTCGTTGCTGTCGTCCAGGCGGCGCTTGTCGGCGGGCAGGTCGACCAGCTTCGGGTTGCACACCACGCCGACGTGCCGGACGCCCTCGTCGTCCTGGCAGTCGTAGACGAAGACCTTCAGGTCGACGCCGATCTGGTTGGCGGCCAGGCCCACGCCCTCGGCGGTGCGCTGGCTGGTGAACATGTCCGCGACCAGCTGGTCGAGCTCCTCGCCGAACTCGGTGACGTCCTTGCACTCCTTGTGCAGCACCGGGTTCCCGACAACCGTGATCGGCCGCGAGGTGCCACGCTCACGCCAGGCGTTCTCGCGCTCCTCCGCGTCCTCGGTGTCGATGACGAAGCCCTCGTCGTCCACGGGGAGCACGCCCGCGTGCTGCTGATCGGTGTCCTGCTGCGCCATGACCGACGTATGCCTTCCTGACAAAAACGGGGAGTAGATGCTGATACAGGGTACGGGGACCGCGCCCCACAGGGGCGCGGGACAGTATCGATATGCGGCTCCGCCGCGTGGGCGCGACCAGCCACAACGGCCCCGCAGCCGACAACGCCCCCTAGCAAACCTCTTCGAGGTCCCGCCAATCCCTGGAGTCCGGACTGTCCGCAACCCACCCGTCCAGCAACCCCCTCACCAGCGAAGCCGGCGCAGCCACCCCGCACTCGCGCTCGGGCACCCACAGCTGCCCGTCGGTGCGGTGGCCGAGCGGCCCCGGGTGGCCGGGTTCGCTGTGGTCGTGCGGGTCGAGATGGGTGCCGTCGCCCTCGTCGGACGGCATGCGCGACTCCGAGCACATACGGCACAGCAGCCGCACGGACGACGACCAGTCCTCCGCGGCGAAGCCGGCGTCGGCGGCCAGTTGCTCCAGCGCGTCCCGGTCGGCCTCGGTCGCGGCCTCCAGCAGGACCACCCAGGTGGGGACGGGCGACGGGGCCCACAGCTCGATCTCGTCGAACACCGGGAACGCATGCCCGGTGGCCGTGGTCCGCTCCCCGTGGGGCACCCCGTCGTGCAGTACGACCTCGCCCCAGCGTCGCCCGGACGAGGGAAGCGGAATGGACAGCACCTCGATCCGCGCCGGATCGAGCCTGCGTCCCCACACGACCTCGGCCTCGCCCTCGGGTGACAGCCGTACGGCCGCGCTGCCCAGCTCCATGCCGAGCGGCTCCCCGGAGACGGCGGCTCCGCCCGGCACCCGCAGCCCGTAGGCCTGCCAGGCCCGCCGGGCCAGCGGCCAGTCCTGCAGGGCGGTGGCGGCGATGCCGACGTTCCACCAGTCGGGTGCCCCGGTCTCCCGGTCGAGCAGCGCCACGGCCCTGAGGCCGGCGGCCCGGGCCTGCTCCCAGTCGTGCCGGAACTTGTGCAGCAGGGCGAGGTTGAACCAGGACTCCGACAGCCAGGGCTCCAGGTCGGCGGCGCGCGTCAGCAGCTCGCCCGCGTCCTCGTACCGGCCGTCGCCGATCAGCGTGAACGCGCGATCTGTGGCCTGCCGCCAGGAGGCGGAGGGCCGGTGCCGTCCCTTGCCGAAGATCCTCACGATTCCCGCCTGCCAGTTCCAGTTCCGCACAGTGGGCTGGCTTGTGCCCCCGGACACCCTCTCCCTCGCATCCAACCACGTACGGCAGGAAGGACGCTCATTACCCATGGGTTACCCAGGAAGAGACAGGGTCAGACAGTGCCGCCCGTCACCTGCCACCACCCTGCCCGAGGCTCCCCCGGAGCTCAACGCCTGGGGGGACCCCCACCGCGCCACACCTTTGATTCCAGAGCACCCGGGCGAGCGACTCCACGACCTCGGGCGCATAGTCCCCCGCGGTGCCCAGCCGCAGCTCCTCCAGGGCCTTGAGCGGCCCACCGGGTCCTGCTTCCCTGGCCATCTCCTCGTATGCGTTCACGGCCCGTACGATCCGCGCGGCCACCGGCTGCTCCCGGTAGGGGTCGGCCTGCCGCTCCACGACCACGGCGACCGCCGCGTCCACCCCGGTCTGCCGTACGACGGCCCCGCCGAGGAGCGCTATGCGCCGCTGCTCCTCCGGGGGCAGCCCGGCGGTGGCCCCGGCCGGCACCGGGTCGACCAGGCTGAGCTGGCCGATGTCGTGCATCAGGGCCGCGTACTCCAGCACGGTCAGCTCGGTCCCGGACAGCCCCAGGTCCCGGCCCACGGCCCCGCTGAGCGCGGCGACGCGACGGGCGTGCCCGGCGGGGGTGTACCCGGCGACCTCGGTGGCCCGGGCGAGTGAGGCGATGGTCTGCCGGTAGGTGGCCCGTACGGCCGCGTACCGGCGCAGGGAGAGCTGGGTGAGCAGCAGCGGAAGGCAGAACACGGGCAGGGCCCACAGTCCCGCGACGGCGACCGCCAGCGCCATCACCGCGCCCGTGGCGCACACGGCGGACCCGATGCCGAGCAGCCCCCGCAGCTCGTCCCTCAGCAGCGGGCCGAACGGCCACCGGGTGCGGGAGTGCGCCTGCGCGGCCGCCAGGACCGCGTCGCACAGGGCGGTGAGCACGAGGAGGGCGAGCACCAGCAGGGCGTAGGCCGGTCCGCCCCAGGAGCCGAACACGCCCTGGTTGTAGAGGGGTTGGAAGCAGACGGCGGCGAAGCCGACGGTCAGGACGCGGCGGGCCAGCTGGTCGAGGGTGGGGCTGCGGCCCTGCCAGATGTGCGGCACGCTGCCGAGCAGGGAGGCTGCCAGGACGACGGTGACGACCTGCGCGGCATCGTGCTGGGCGGGGCGGCCGGCGACCTCGCCGAGCAGGGCGTAGGACAGCGCTCCGGCGGCACCGACGGGCGCGGCCTCCCGCACGCGCGCGCCGGTCACTTCGGTCCCCTCCGCTCGGCCGGAGCCGAGAGCCTGGGGGAGGGAGAGCTCGCCGACGGCTATGAGAAGGCCGAAGCAGAGGGCGACTCCCCGGTCGCCGATGCCGGTCCACAGGGTGACGGCCAGGCAGCCGAGGGCGAGGACGACGGCGGAGCCGGATATCAGGCGGAGCGGCGTCATCGCCCGGCTCCGGGCCGGCTCGGGACGGGTTCGGGCGGGGACGCCGCGTGCCGCGTCTCGTCGGCGGTGACGGCGGGATGCCAGCCGTGCCGGGCCAGAGCGCGTGCCAGCGCGGCGACCATCCTGGGGTCGAACTGGGCCCCCGCGCACCGCTCCAGCTCCTCCAGTGCCGTCGCGACGGGCCGGGCCCTGCGGTAGGACCTCGTGGACGTCATGGCGTCGAAGGCGTCGGCGACGGCGACCACCCGCGCGCACTCCGGGATCTGCCCGCCGGCCAGCCCATACGGATAGCCGCTTCCGTCCAGCCGCTCATGGTGGTGCAGGATCGCCGCGCGCGCCTCGCCGAGGAAGGAGATGCCCCGCACCACCTCGTGCCCGTATTCGGGATGCAGTTCGATGACCCGGCGCTCCTCGGGGGTGAGCGGCCCGTCCTTGCGGAGCAGCCGGGTCGGGACGCCCAGCTTCCCCACGTCGTGCAGGATCCCGGCGAAGCGCAGCACCTCGACGCGCTCGCCGTCCATGCCCAGTTCACGGGCGATCATCACGGAGGCATGTCCGACCCGCTCGCTGTGACCGCGGGTGTACCCGTCCTTGATGTCGACGGCCTGCACCAGCGCGCGGATGGTGGCCTGGTGGGCGGCCCGCTCCCGGTGGTACTGCGCGAACACCCACCAGGACACGCACATCGGCAGCAGCACGAGCAGCGCGGCGACGGGGCCGTACGGGCTGCGCCACAGCACCGCCATCATCAGCCCGGCCAGCCCGTGCGCCGCGATCGGCGCGAGCGAGCGCGACAGCAGCCCCCGCCAGGCCCGCCGGGCCGGCACCCGCTCGACGAGGGCGAGGATCCCGCCGTCGAGCACGGCCAGCACCAGGCAGAAGACCAGCACGGCCGCCCCGGCGGGAACGAGCACATAAGGGAAGTGGGACGCCACGACCGCGTCGCGCCCGCCCAGCGCCCAGTGCACCCGGGACGCGCCCCACACCGCCAGCGCCGGCTGGGCGCCCCGCCAGACGCGCCGGAGCGGCGTGGACGGCTGTCCGCCGTGGGAGAGCAGGGCGGCCGGCAGCGGTACGAGCGCGGCGGCGGGCGGAGGCAGCAGAAAGGCCCCGGCGAGCAGGACGGGGTAGAAGGTGCCCGCGAACCGGCGCCGCGCGACGTGCTCGCAGGCCGCGTACAGCGCGGCGAGCAGCGCGATCACCCACCAGGGTGAGTGGTTTCCGCGCAGCGACAGCAGACAGAACAGAGCGAGAAGGGCGACACAGGCCACGTACACGCGTGCCCGTGCCGGAACCACCTCCATGACACCCCTCCCCCGACCGTGCGTGCCCAGGCTTCGGAGCCTAGGACGGGGGCCAGGGGGTCCGCGGGCCGATGACCCGCGGATTAGCACATTCGGGTGATGTCCCCAAGATCAGGACACGGTGTCCGGGCGCGGGGTCAGGACTCCTGGGGCGTGACCGGCGAGGCGGTCACGTCGTGCTCCGGCACGGTCTGGCCGGAACGGATCAGGTCGAGCCGCCCCAGGACCTTGGCGCGCAGGTCGGTCGGTACGTCGTCATGCCCGCAGCACCGCTTGACCAGCTTCTTCACGGCCTCTTCCAGGCCGTACTTCTCCAGGCACGGGGAGCACTCCTGGAAGTGCTGCTTGAACTTGTCGCGATCGACGTCCGGCATCTCACTGTCGAGGAACTCATAGAGATGATCGAGGACCTCACCGCAGTCCGTCTCGTGCGGCTCTCCGCAGCTCATGAGCCCGAGCCTTTCGCTTCGTTCGACTCTCCGGCGCCCGCCGGGACCAGGCCGCGCTCACGCGCGTAGTCCTCCAGCATGCCGCGCAGTTGACGGCGGCCCCGGTGCAGCCGGGACATCACCGTACCGATGGGTGTCCCCATGATGTCCGCGATCTCCTTGTACGCAAAGCCCTCTACGTCCGCCAGATAGACGGCGATGCGGAATTCCTCGGGGATCGCCTGCAGTGCTTCCTTGACGTCCGAGTCGGGCAGGTGGTCGAGCGCCTGCGACTCGGCCGAGCGCAGACCGGTCGACATGTGCGACTCGGCACGGGCGAGCTGCCAGTCCTCGATCTCCTCGGCCGCGCTGCGCTGGGGCTCGCGCTGCTTCTTGCGGTACGAGTTGATGAAGGTGTTGGTGAGGATCCGGTACAGCCACGCCTTGAGGTTGGTGCCCTCACGGAACTGGTGGAAGGACGCGTACGCCTTGGCGTACGTCTCCTGCACCAGGTCCTCGGCATCGGCGGGATTGCGCGTCATGCGCAGCGCGGCCGAGTACATCTGGTCGAGGAATTCGAGCGCGTCCCGCTCGAAGCGCGCGCTGCGCTCCGCGGTCGACTCCGCGCCCATGCCCCGGCCCTCGGGCAGCTCCGCCTGGCCGTTGTCGGTCCCTGCGTCGGTCCCAGTGACCGGACCCACCTCCTCAAGATCCCGGGTGGGACCGAAACCGGTCCCACTCGTTTCGGAGGATAGAACACGACCCGTGCCTGCCGCCGCTCGAATAGGAGGCGTCTTGGCCGCGTGCAGCACCGTCCAGTCCAGCTCAGGGCGGCTCGGATCAAACTCTGCCGGGCGAAGCCTGTCCACGGGATGGTGGGCGACGGGAGGGCAGATGGTCGAACCCATGCGGCGGCTTCCTCTCCTACGACGACGGTGCCGGCGGTCCAGCACTTCTGTCCGCCACAACAGTTGTCCCGGCCCCGGCATTCCCTGCGTTACCCGAGTGACGCCACCCACTGGACGACACCGTCCGTGATGATCTCCAGGGCCCGCTCCTGGGTGATCTCCGCGCGCTTGGGGACCGCGAAGCCATGATCGCCGTACGGCACCTCGACCAGCTCGTACGCCCCCGCGGGGAACTCGTCCGGCTTGCCGAAGGGGTCGTTTCCGCCCTGTACGACGAGCGTGGGCACCCCGGCGCCGAGCAGTTCGTCGGCGCGGGACTTCTCGGGCTTGCCCGGCGGGTGCAGCGGGAAGCTCAGCGCGAGCACGGCGTGCGCGCCCAGCTCCGTGGCGGTGCGGCAGGCGACCCGGGCGCCCGCGCTGCGGCCGCCGGAGATCACCGGCAGCTCCATCCCGGCCAGCGCGGGCCAGATGCCGCGCCAGCCGGTGTCCAGGGTCTTCGGCGCGGGCGCGAGCTTCTTGCCCGCGACCCGCCAGGGCTGCTCGACCAGGGCCACGGTCACGCCGTGCTCCGGCAGCACCTGGGCGAGCGCCTGCAGGTCACGCGCCTCGATGCCGCCGCCCGCCCCATGACTCGCGGCCAGCACCAGCCGCGCCTTCTTCGCCCGGTGCCAGGTGATGCGGGCGGTCCCGGCGTCGGTCTCGACAATCTCGATCACGCTAGAAGAGTGTGCCCTCTTCCGGCCCCTCCAGCTCCTTCAGCAGCTCCGGGCCGTTGTTGCGGACGTTGCTCACGGCCGTGGAGACCGGGTAAGCGCGCATCAGGCCGGCCGGGGGCGGCTCCAGCAGGGAGCGCAGGTCCTCCGGGTCCGTGCGGGAGGGGTCCAGCCAGGCGTCCCAGCGGTCCTCCGTGAGCATCAGCGGCATCCGGGGGTGGATCTCGGCGAGCGAGAACGGTCCCTCGGCCGGGGCGACGGCCAGGGGGGTCGTCTCCGCCTCCGTGGTGATCACGGAACAGGTGACCCACCAGGCCTGCGGGTGGTCGTCGGGGAGGGTCTTGTCGCGCCAGAACTCGTACAGCCCGGCCATCGCGAAGACCGAGCCGTCGGCGGGCAGCACGAAGTACGGCTGCTTGCGCGGGCGCTTCTTCTTCCCCTCGGCCTCCAGGTCCCGCTCCTGCTTGCCGGTGACCCACTCGTAGTAGCCGTCGGCGGGGACGATGCAGCGCCGGGCCGCAAAGGCGCGGCGGTACGCGGGCTTCTCGTGCACGGTCTCCGCACGCGCGTTGATCATCCGGGCGCCGCCCTCGGGGGTCTTGGCCCAGGACGGCACCAGTCCCCACTTCAGCCGGCGCAGCTGGCGCACCGGCCGTGGGTCTTCGGCGTCCTTCACGGGGCGGTCGAGGACGGCGTAGACCTCCTTGGTCGGAGCCACGTTGTAATCCGGCTCCAGGGTCTCTTCGGGCTCCCACTTCTCGACCTCGAAGATTCCCGCAAGATCTTCGGGCCGACGACTGGATGCATACCGTCCGCACATGTCAAACACCCCTCCGACAGACCGTTTGGTGCCATTGTCGCCGCTCACCGGACCCGGAAGACGCCGTGCGCACCCCGTTCCGCGTCGCTCATGACATGCGTGACGAACGGATAGTCACCGGCCTCCGGAAAGGACAGCTCGACGAATCCACCCGAGGCGGGGGCAAGGTCGAGGACCTGCGCGCCCCCGCTCTGCGACCCTCCCCGTCTCAAGTCGTATGCACCCTCACGGAACACCGTGTCGAACTGGCCGCCCACGACATGGAACGCGCTGGACTCGTTCGGCCCGGCCGCCAGCACCCAGATCCGTACGCGCTCACCGGCCCCGGCGGTCAGTGGGTCGTGATCGTACTGGTTGGCATAGCCATTGAAGGCGACCATGTCGTAGTCCTTGGCGTTCACCTTGGCGGCGTCGGCCGTGCCGCCCTGCTTGCCGAGGTAGAACTCCGACTGGACCAGCACGTATTCACGGTCCACCGTGGGCAGGCCGGGCGGGTCGATGATCACCGCGCCGAACATGCCGTTGGCGATGTGCAGGGACATCGGCATGGTCGAGCAGTGGTACATCCAGATGCCGCTGCGGGTGGCCGTGAACCGGTACGTCAGGGACTCGCCGGGCTTGATGGTGCGCATCGGCCCGTTCGGCGCGAGCGATCCGGCGTGGAAGTCGACCGAGTGGCCGATCGATCCGTCGTTGACGAGGGTGATCTCGAAGGTGTCGCCGACGCGTCCGCGCAGCACGGGCCCAGGGGCCGTGCCGTCGAAGGTCCACAGCTTCTGCCGTACGCCGGGGGCGACTTCCCTCGTCACCTCCTTCACGGTGATCGTCCTCTTGTGCACCTGGTGGCCGGCTCCGCCGGTGGCGGGCGGGAGCTGGGCGTCGCGGGCGGTGAAGCCGGCGGCCGGTTCGGCCATCGGGTCGAACGCCTCCGCGGCGGTGTCCTTCGTGGCCGCGGACGTGCCTGCGCCGCTGTGGTCATGGGTGGTCCCGCCGCTGTCCGCGGCGGAGTCCGCACCGGCCCCGGTGACGTTCACGGCGAAGACCATCCCCATCTGCCGGTGGCCGACCATGGAGCACCAGCCCTCAAGGTCGCGGCCGACGACTCCCGCGTCCAGCGTGCCCTTCTGTCCCGGACTGAGCCGGTCGGTGCGGGCGCCGGTCTCCAGCACCAGGTCGTGGGTGTCGGTACCGGTGTTGTGCAGGTCGATCACCAGGTGGTTTCCGGCGGGCACGTCGACGGAGGCCGGCGAGAAGCGCATGTTGCGGATCGTCACCGCGACCGTGGTGGTACGGCCGGTCGGCGTCACCGCGCCCCCGTCGGCGCTCGTGGCGGCGGACCGCTCCAGGATCGGCAGCGACCGCACGTCGGCCGCCCCGCCGCCCGCGACGGCCAGCATCACGACCGCGAGCCCGAGGGCAACGCCACCGAGCACCCGGTGCGGTCGCGCCCGGACCTCGGCCGGAGCCGGAGGCGGATCTCCCTGCGCCGCCCTGCGGCGGTTGCGCATCCCCTGTACGACCGTCAGCACGAGCAGCACCAGGAAGAACAGCAGCATCACCAGCAGCAGCAGCACCGAGCACGCCACCCGCACCATCGACGGCACCGGCAGCACGCACAGCAACAGGGCGGCGTTGGTGACGGCCAGCCGGGCCGGCCAGGCCCGTTCGAGGCTCACGGTGGCGACGCGTACGGCGGCGGGGCCGCCGCCCAGGACCACGGGGACGAGGAAACTCAGCGCGCCGAGCAGTACTTGGGCGATCCAGCCGGCGGCGAGCGGCGCGGTCAGCAGCGACAAGCGCTCCCCCACCGTGATCCAGGAGGTCGTGGAGACGAGGATGCCGGACAGGACGGTCAGCGAGCCGGCGAGCCATCCACAGCCCGCGGCCACCGACCACGCGGCGAAGGAACGCGGTGCCTTCGCCCGGGCCTCACGCAGCCAGGGCGCGCCAGCGACGACCAGCCCGGCGGCGTAGCCGACCACGCCGGGGGCGGCCAGCGGCGGCGGGCCGAGCAGGGTGCCGGCGACGGCGGCGCCGAGTCCGGCGAGCAGAACGGGAAGGGCGGCGCGGCCCGCTCGTTCCGCGCCGTCCGCCACCCGCGTGCGCAGCATCGTCGGCCACAGGGTGATGAGCGTTCCGGCGACGGTGAGGCCGACCCAGCCGAGCAGGTTGATCGTCTCGTGGGCGAAGCGCAGCCGTTCGGGCAGATCACCGGCGAGGTCACCGCGCGCCATGACGACGCCGAGCGCGGCGCCCACGGGCAGCAGGGCGGAGGCGGCCACGTAGTAGCGCACGGTCATGGAGAACCGGCCGGGCAGCGCCCGCCGCAGCAGTCGTACCAGCCATACGGCGTGCGCCGTGACCGCGGCCGCGACCAGGCATCCACCGGCCAGGACGAGGTACCACCGGTCGAAGAGCATGCCGCCGATCACGCCGACCGCACCGGCGTTCAGGCAGACCAGGCGCAGTGCGGCGGGGGCACCCCGGTTCGCCTCGGGCAGCCGCAGGACGGAGGCGGCGAAGTGGCCCGACCAGATGACGATCGCGTTGGTGACCGCCCCGAGCAGCAGCACATGGACGAGCAGCCAGAAGGCGTGCGGCAGGAAGTGGTGGCCGGACCCGACCGCGGCGAAGAGGGCGAGCCAGACGACCACGATCGCGTTCACGCCGAGGTGCCAGCGGGTGCGCGGGGAGCGGCCCGGGGGCTTCGGGGCGGATCCGCTCGCCGTGGAGGGAGACAGGTTCGTGGTCACCGGGCGGTCCTCGGGTCGGAGGGTGCTGACGCGGAGGAAGAGGCGGAGGCCGTTGCCGTCGCCGACGCGCGCCGCGTGGCGATGACGGAGGCGGCGGCCGCCGATACGACGAACAGCAGCACGGCGACGATGTTGAGCACCCCGCCGAGCTGCCACGCGCCTCGGACGTCCCGCAGGTCACCGACCAGCACGCGCAGCGCCAGCGACAGATGCAGCAGCCAGGCCGCCACCGCCAGCGCCGGGTGGTAGGGCAGGGGACGGCGCAGGACGGCTGGCAGGATCACCGGGGCGTGCGCCATGATCATCGACATCACGAAGCCCAGGAACACGCAGTGCACCACCGCGTCGTACCGCGTTCCCTCGGTGATGGGCCCGTTGAGCAGCCACAGGGTGCCGGCCAGGCCCAGCCAGGCATACCCGGCGAGCAGGCACGCCGCGGTGAAGCGGGGCAGGCCCGTGGAGCGCAGCAGCCGGCGGGCGACGTCGTGCACCACGAGCCAGGCGACCAGGGAGAGCAGCGCGGCGCCGAGCAGTACGGTGCCGATCGCGGGCCACAGCAGGGTGGCGACCACGCCCGCGGTGACCGCGCCGACGCTGCACAGGAACGTCTGTTCCGCCGAGGGCGCCAGGACGGCCACCCGGGCGAGTTCCAGCCGCTCCCCCGCGATGGTCAGCACGAGGAAGGCCACCAGCCAGGGCAGCATGCCCGGTACGTCGATCCCGCCCAGCCACAGCAGTGCCGCACCCAGTGCCGGCACGGCGCCCGCGGCCTGGGCGAGCAGGGCGGCGCTCGGCTGCCTGCGCCAGAAGCGCACGTACAGGGCGACCAGCGCGGCGCATCCGGCGACGAGCAGCAGCCGGGGTACGACCAGGTCGACCGGGCTGAGCAGCAACAGGCCCCCGGCGCCGAGGCAGCCGGGGGCCAGATAGGCCCAGGGGCGGCCCAGGGCGACGGCGCGCTCCAGCGCGACCAGCGTGCCGGCGAAGCCGAGCACCATCAGCACGCCGTGCACCTGCGGGAGCCGGTCGGTGGTGACCGGGGCCGGGAGGCCGAGCAGGCCGAGGGCGGCGTCGAGACCGGCGAGGAGGCAGAGACCGGCGGCGAGCAGCAGGGGTGCTCGGCGGGCGCCCGCGCGCCGGGCGGCGCTGCTGCCGGGGGCGGAGCCGGACGGCGGGGTCACCGGTTCGCCCCGGGTGTGCCGGCCGCGGTCGGGTGCCCGGCACCGTCCTCGTCGTCGGCTCGCTCGGTCAGACCCAAGTGCAGTCGGCACGCGTCCGGTTCGGCGAACGGCAGCAACTCGACCTCCTGCGGCGCCCCGCCCAGCGCGGCGAGCCCGGCCCGGACCAGTCCCTCGTGAACACCGCAGATGACACCGGGGTGTTCACGCGCCGTCTCCACGAACGGACAGCGCCGCAGCCGGACTTGGCGTGCGTCCGCGTCCGCTTCCGGGGCGAAGCCGATCTCCTCCAGGAGGTCCAGCAGCCGGGTCCGCGCCTCCTTGGGATCCGCCGTCGGCGTCTGCCGGGCGGTGAGGAGGAGCCCCCACTGCTCGCCGGCGGCAAGGGCGTCTTGGCGCGGGTCGGCGCTGGAGCGGGCGATCTGCGCGGCGAGGACGGCGGCGAGCCCGGCGTATTCGCGTGCGGGCGACTCCTGCGGCGGGCGGGCCCGGTAGCGGAAGGCGGGGCGGCCGCGTCCGGAGGGGTTGGACGCCTCGCGGGTGGCGAGGCCGGCGTCCACCAGGGCGTCCAGGTGCTCGCGGACGGTGTTGACGTGCAGCGCGCACACCTTGGCGAGCGCGCTCGCGGTGACGGGGGCGGCCTGGCCGCGCAGGTCCTGCAGGACACCGCGGCGCTGCCGGGACAGCGGTACGCGGTTCGTTCCGCTGCCGGGAAGCGGTCCGTTATTTTCCACGGTCATGTCCGTACTATATTGCAGTATCGGCCCGGACCGAACGGGGACGGGCTGCCGGCCGTTGGAAGGACGACCCTCATGAGCACCCTGACCATCGCATCGGACCCCCAGGACGCGGCGGCGGCCGAAGCCGTCGAGGCGCACCACACGCAGCTGGCGGGTGACCTGGCCGGACGGGTCGCGATGCTGATCGCGGCCGCGGAGCGCGACCCGGCGGCGGCCGACCGGGTCCGTGCGGAACTGGTCGCCTTCTGCGACCGCGACCTGATCCCGCACGCGGCCGCCGAGGAGGAGACCCTCTACCCCGTGGCCCACGACCTGCCCGCCGCGCGCCTCCTGATCGACGGCATGCTCGCCGAGCACCGCAGGCTCACCGCGCTCGTCGAGGCGCTGCGCACCGCCGGTTCGGCCGTGCAGGCGGCGACCGACGGCCGGGCGCTCCAGGTGCTGTTCGAGGAGCACCTGGAAAAGGAGAACACCCTGATCCTGCCGCTGCTGGCCGGTTCCCCGGACATCTCCCTCGCCGGACTCCTGGCGGGCATGCACGACATCCTCGGCCACGGCCACGGCCACGAGCACGGTGAGGCCGGCGAGGCGGCCGCGTCCGGCGGTGGCTGCGGTGGCACCTGTGGCTGCGGCGGTTCGGACGAGACGGACGTGCCCGAGCTGGACGTGCGCGACGTCCCCCACTCGCTGCGGCATGCCACGGTGTTCGGCGCGATCGCCGCGGTGCCCTCCGGGCAGGCGATGATCCTGGTCGCGCCGCACGACCCGCTGCCCCTGCTGGGCCAGATCGAGGACCGTCACCCGGGCGCGTTCGCGGTGGAGTACCTCCAGCGCGGCCCGGACGCGTGGCGTCTGCTGCTCACGCATCGCTGACCACCACGGGCGGGCCGTCCGACCGGCAAGCACGGGTAAGGCAAGAGCCCCGGACCACTCCGGGGCTCTAATGCTGTGACCTGCACGTTTACCGCCGGGAACGATCGCCGCCAGGTCGGCGTCTCAGATACCGTCCGCGCAGACGTGCCACACTGCGACACTCCGAACGACCAGAGGGAGCAACAGCACACATGGACAGCACCGCCGCCACCGCGCTGCCCGACCTCTGGGACCGTCTCGTCGGCACCCAGCCCGACCCCGACCTGTGGGTGGTGATCGCCACCCTGGTCGCCGCGCTCGCCGCGGTCGTCCCGCACACCGCGTGGCGCGTCTCGCGCAACGCGATCACCATCGCGCACGAGGGCGGCCACGGCCTGGTGGCGCTGCTCACCGGCCGGCAGCTGACGGGCATACGCCTGCACTCCGACACCAGCGGCCTGACCGTGAGCCGGGGCAAGCCGACCGGCCCGGGCATGATCCTCACCGCTGCGGCCGGCTACACCGCTCCCCCGCTGCTGGGCCTGGGCGGCGCCGCGCTGCTGGCCGCCGGGCACATCACGCTGCTGCTGTGGGCGGCGACGGCCCTGCTCGTGGCCATGCTGGTCATGATCCGGAACGCCTACGGGGCGCTGACGGTGATCGTCACGGGCGCCGCCTTCCTGCTGGTGTCCTGGCTGGCCGGCCCCCAGGTGCAGGCGGCGTTCGCGTATGCGGTGGTGTGGTTCCTGCTGTTCGGCGGCGTGCGCCCGGCCTTCGAACTCCAGGCCAAGCGTTCACGCGGTGGGGCGGGCGACTCGGACGCGGACCAGCTGTCCCGCCTGACGCACGTCCCCGCGGGCCTGTGGCTGTTCCTGTTCCACGCGGTGTCACTGTGCTCGCTGATCGGCGGGGGCAGCTGGCTGCTGGAGGGATGACAGCCGACTGCCGGAGGGACGACAGCCGACTGCCGGAGGGACGAGAAGGCGCCCCGAACCGCACCGGGGCGCGGGGCCGGGCCGGTTCACGGCCCCGCCCCGCGGGCGCCACCAGCCGCAACGGCGCCGCACCCGAACCACGGCCTCCTTATAAAGTGGCCCTATGGCCCCGAACCCCGCGCACACCGCCCTCTGGCCCGCCCCGCACGCGAGCGGAGCCGTCGACGCGACGGTCCACGTGCCCGGGTCCAAGTCCGTCACCAACCGCGCCCTGGTGCTCGCCGCCCTCGCCTCCGAGCCGGGCTGGCTGCGCCGCCCCCTGCGATCCCGCGACACGCTGCTGATGGCCGGTGCCCTGCGTGCCATGGGCGTCGACATCGAGGAAGGCGTGGGCCCCGACGGCTCCGGCGAGGCCTGGCGCGTGCTCCCCACGGGCCTGCACGGCCCGGCCACCGTCGACGTCGGCAACGCCGGCACGGTCATGCGCTTCCTGCCGCCGGTCGCCGCGCTGGCCGACGGCCCCGTCCGCTTCGACGGCGACCCGCGGTCGTACGAGCGCCCCCTGAACGGTGTGATCGACGCGCTGCGCGCGCTCGGCGCCCGGATCGACGACGACGGCCGGGGCGCGCTGCCGCTGACCGTGCACGGCGGCGGTGCGCTGGACGGCGGCCCGGTGTCGATCGACGCCTCGTCCTCGTCGCAGTTCGTGTCTGCGCTGCTGCTGTCCGGCCCGCGCTTCAACCAGGGCGTCGAGGTCCGCCACATCGGTGCCTCGCTGCCCTCCATGCCGCACATCCGGATGACGGTGGACATGCTGCGCGCGGTCGGTGCCCAGGTGGACACCCCGGAGTCGGGCGGCGAGCCGAACGTGTGGCGGGTCACCCCGGGCGCCCTGCTCGGCCGCGACCTGACCATCGAGCCGGACCTGTCCAACGCCCAGCCGTTCCTCGCGGCGGCCCTGGTCACCGGCGGCAAGGTCCTCGTCCCGGACTGGCCGTCCCGGACGACCCAGCCGGGTGACCGGCTGCGCGAGATCTTCACCGAAATGGGCGGTTCCTGCGAACTCACCGAGTACGGGCTGGAGTTCACCGGTTCGGGTGCCATCCACGGCATCGATGTCGACCTGAGCGACGTGGGCGAGCTGACCCCGGGCATCGCTGCGGTCGCCGCCCTCGCGGACTCCCCCTCCACCCTGCGGGGCGTGGCCCATCTGCGCCTGCACGAGACGGACCGGCTGGCCGCGCTCACCAAGGAGATCAACGAGCTCGGCGGAGACGTCACCGAGACGGCCGACGGCCTGCACATCCGCCCGCGCCGGCTGCACGGCGGCGTCTTCCACACCTACGAGGACCACCGCATGGCGACCGTCGGCGCGATCATCGGCCTGGCCGTCGAGGACGTACAGATCGAGAACGTGGCGACCACGGCGAAGACGCTGCCGGACTTCCCCGAGATGTGGACAGGGATGCTCGGGAGCGACAGGGCGTAGGGGACTCACCGCCATGCGCCGCTACGGCAAGCACACCGACGAGGACGACATCCGCAGCCGCCCGAACCGCAAGGGCAACCGGCCTCGCACGAACATCCGCCCGAAACACGAGGACGCGGCCGAGGGCATGGTCCTCACCGTGGACCGGGGCCGTCTGACCTGCCTCGTCGACGACACGGCAATCTTGGCGATGAAGTCCCGTGAACTGGGCCGCAAGGCGGCGGTGGTCGGCGACCGGGTGGCCCTCGTCGGCGATCTGTCCGGGAAGAAGGACACCCTCGCCCGTATCGTCCGCATCGAGGAGCGCACCTCGCTGCTGCGCCGGACCGCCGACGACGACGACCCGTACGAGCGCGTGGTCGTCGCCAACGCCGACCAGCTGGCCATCGTCACGGCCCTGGCCGACCCGGAACCGCGCCCCCGTCTGATCGACCGCTGTCTGGTCGCGGCCTACGACGGCGGCCTCGAACCCCTGCTGGTGATGACCAAGTCGGACCTGGCCCCGCCCGACAAGCTGCTGGAGCTCTACGGCGACCTGGACATCCCCTACGTCGTCACCAGCCGCGAGGAGTTGGAGAACGGCGACGCGGCCGACCGCGTCCGCGAGTACCTCGACGGCAAGATCACGGCGTTCGTCGGCCACTCGGGCGTGGGCAAGACGACCCTGGTCAACGCCCTCGTCCCGGAGGACCGCCGGCGTACGACGGGCCGGGTGAACGCGGTGACGGGCCGCGGCCGCCACACCACGACCTCGGCGCTCGCGCTGCCGCTCACCGGCGCGGCCGGCTGGGTCGTCGACACCCCGGGCGTACGGTCCTTCGGCCTCGCGCACATCGACCCGTCCCGGGTCATCCACGCCTTCCCGGACCTGGCGCCGGGCACCGAGGGCTGCCCGCGCGCGTGCAGTCACGACGAGCCGGAATGCGCGCTGGACGAGTGGGTGGCCGAGGGTCACGCGGACCCGGCGCGGCTGTATTCGCTGCGCCGGCTGCTGGCGGCGCGGGAGCGCAAGGACGGCGACTGACCACCGCGTTGTTTGCCTTTACGCGAGTCCGGCAAGTGCATAATCGCACCGAGCCGGACGTACGGGAGGACAGCACATGGCGTGGCTGCTGGTCATCGTGGCCGGAATGCTGGAGACCGGTTTCGCCGTCTCCCTCAAGCTCTCCCACGGCTTCACCCGCCTGTGGCCCACGATCGCGTTCTGCATCTTCGCCCTCGGCAGCTTCGGCCTGCTGACCCTCTCCCTGAGGAAACTGGACGTGGGCCCCGCCTACGCGGTGTGGACGGGCATCGGCGCGGCGGGCACCGCGATCTACGGCATGGTCTTCCTCGGCGACCTGGTCTCGACCCTGAAGATCGTCTCGATCAGCCTCGTCATCATCGGCGTGATCGGCCTGCAGTTGTCGGGCTCGGCCCGCTAGACGGCGCGCCGCTCGTACGGCACGCTCCCGAACTCCCGAACCGTACGCTCCCGAACCCCCTTGCCCGCAGGGCGGGTTCGGGGGACAGCGGGGGAGGGTCACGCCAACTGCCGGTGGAGGGCGCCCCGCACCAGCTCGGCGATCCCGCCCTCCCCCGGCGGCGCGGCCACGAAGGACAGGGCGAGGCGTACGACGAGTTCACAGGACCGGACGAGCTCGCCGCCGTCGCCCCGCGCACCACCGGGCCCGGCGAGCACCGCCACCGCCCGGTCCCGCACGATCTGCACGAAGTCCCCCGGCGACGGCAGCGGGCCGTCCGCCCGGCGCTGTGCCGGTACGGCCGAGGAGGAGGGCACGGCGGAGAGGGTCGGCGCGGGCAGGCGCTCGCTCCAGCAACCGGTGAGCATGGCGCGCACGAGGGCGTTCTCACGGGCGGCCGAGGCGGTCCACTCGGCGGTGGCGGTCAGCCGGTCCCGGGGTTCGGAGTAGCTGGCGAGGGCGCGCTCCACCCCCGCGAGATATCCGTCGGCCTCCCTGCGCACCAGCGCCCTGGCCAGCCCCTCCTTGCTCCCGAACTCGTTGTACAGCGTCTGCCGGGACACCCCGGCCGTCGCGGCCACGTCCACCATCCGCACGGCGGACCACGGCCGACGCGCAAGCGCCGTGTACGCGGCGTCCAGTAGGGATTCCCGCGCTGCAGGCATCATCGCCTCCCTGGGGCGAGCGGCTCTGCGCCCAGATTTGACGCGCATGGATGCACTGTCAAGGGTTCGCGAGGGCACCGGGGGGCGCCCTTCGGCCACTGCGCGCGGGCAATCGGAGCGTCTTGCCGAACGGCCCCGTGTAGCCGTGCGACGACCACGGCGGATACCGTTCGTCCCATGCCGGACTACCTCGACGACCTCCGCCTCGCCCATGTCCTCGCGGACGCGGCCGACGCCGCCACCATGGACCGCTTCAAGGCACTCGACCTCAAGGTCGAGACCAAGCCGGACATGACCCCGGTGAGCGAGGCGGACAAGGCCGCGGAGGAGCTCATCCGCGGGCAGCTCCAGCGCGCCCGCCCCCGGGACGCGGTCCTGGGCGAGGAGTACGGCATCGAGGGCACGGGCCCCCGCCGCTGGGTGATCGACCCGATCGACGGCACCAAGAACTATGTCCGCGGCGTCCCCGTCTGGGCCACCCTGATCTCCCTGACGGAGGCGGGCGAGGGCGGCTTCCAGCCCGTCGTCGGCGTCGTCTCCGCCCCCGCCCTCGGCCGCCGCTGGTGGGCCGCGAAGGGCCACGGCGCCTTCACCGGCCGCAGCCTGTCCTCGGCGACCCGCATCCATGTCTCGCGCGTCTCCAAGCTCTCGGACGCCTCGTTCGCGTACTCCTCGCTGAGCGGCTGGGAGGAGCGGGGCCGGCTGAACGGCTTCCTCGACCTGACCCGCGAGGTCTGGCGCACGCGCGCGTACGGTGACTTCTGGCCCTACATGATGGTCGCCGAGGGTTCGGTGGACATCTGCGCCGAACCCGAGCTGTCGCTGTGGGACATGGCCGCCAACGCGATCGTCGTCACGGAGGCCGGCGGCACCTTCACCGGCCTCGATGCCCGCCCCGGCCCGCACAGCGGCAACGCGGCCGCGTCGAACGGTCTGCTCCACGACGAGTTGCTGGGGTATCTCAACCAGCGCTACTGAGCAGCACGAGGTGATCACGCACGCCCTCAACTGGCTGCGCGCGCCCTCTTGTTGACCTCCGCTTTACCTGCCACCCTGAAGACACCCTCACTTGTGAACTTGTGAATCCCTGAACTATGTCAGTGATTCGTAGGAGGTGGCTCCAGACCATGCTCGTTCGCGACGCCATGAGCACGGTGGTCCTGACCATCGGCCCGGCACACACCCTCCGACAAGCCGCCGCCCTGATGTCCGCCCGCCGTGTGGGCGCCGCCATCGTGCTCGACCCCGACGAGGGCGGCATCGGCATCCTCACCGAACGCGACATCCTCAACTCCGTCGGCCTGGGCCAGAACCCGGACACGGAACGCACGCACGCCCACACCACCAACAACGTCGTGTTCGCCACGCCCAACTGGACGCTGGAGGAGGCGGCCCGGGCCATGGCGCACGGCGGCTTCCGGCACCTCATCGTCCTCGACCACGGCGAGCCCGCCGGAATAGTCTCGGTCCGCGACATCATCCGCTGCTGGGCACCCGCAAGGGAGCCCGCACCAGCACTCTGAACATGCGAAACGGGCCGGACCCCGACCTCCCGGGGATCCGGCCCGCCCGCCACGGCAAGCGACGCGGTACTGCTGTGTGTCAGCCGCGCAGGGCCTGGACCGCGGCTTCCAGCCGCTTGCCGAAGTCACCGTCCGCCTGGCGGAAGTTGCCGATCGCACGCTCGGCGATGTCGTCACGCGAGACCTTGGCGATGAAGCCCGCCAGGTTCTCTACGAGCCGGTCCTTCTCGTCCTCTGACATCAGACGGTAGAGGTTGCCCGCCTGGACGAAGTCGTCGTCCTCGGCGTGCACGGGGGCGGCGTGGTTGCCGGTCCCGCCGGTCACCGCGGTGGACTGCCACAGCGGACGGTCCGTCTGGAACGGCCCGCCGAAGCTGTTGGGCTCGTAGTTCTTCGCACCGCCGTGACGGCCGTCGTACAGGAAGCCGTCACGGGAGTTGGTGCGCGCCTCGGTGGCGTGCGGGCGGTTCACCGGCAGGTGGTCGGCGTTGATGCCGACGCGGTAGCGGTGGGCGTCGCCGTAGGCGAAGAGACGGCCCTGGAGCATCTTGTCGGGCGAGGGACCGATGCCGGGCACGAAGTGCGCGGGCGAGAAGACGCTCTGCTCGACCTCGGCGAAGATGTTCTCCGGGTTGCGGTTGAGCTCCAGCTTGCCGATCTCGATCGGCGGGTAGTCCGCGTGCGGCCACACCTTGGTGAGGTCGAACGGGTTGAAGCGGTACGTCGCCGCGTCCGCCGCCGGCATGATCTGCACCTGCACGGTCCAGGTCGGGAAGTCGCCACGCTCGATGGCCTCGCGCAGATCGCGCTGGTGCGAGTCCGGGTCCTCACCGGCGATCCGGTTGGCCTCGGGCTGGGTGAGGTTCTTGATCCCCTGGTCGGTCTTGAAGTGGTACTTGACCCAGAAGGCCTCGCCGGCCTCGTTGTTCCACTGGAAGGTGTGCGAGCCGTAGCCGTTCATGTGGCGGTACGACGCCGGGATGCCGCGGTCGCCGAACAGCCAGGTCACCTGGTGCGTGGACTCGGGGGACAGCCCCCAGAAGTCCCACACGTTGTCGGCCTCCTGCGAGCCCGTGTACGGGTCTCGCTTCTGGGTGTGGATGAAGTCCGGGAACTTGATGGCGTCCTTGATGAAGAACACCGGGGTGTTGTTGCCGACGAGGTCGTAGTTGCCCTCTTCGGTGTAGAACTTCAGCGCCCAGCCACGCGGATCGCGCACCGCGTCCGCGGCACCCAGATTGCCGGCCACGGTCGAGAAGCGCAGGAAGACCTCGGTCTGCTTGCCGACCTCGGAGAGGAACGCGGCGCGCGTGTAGGGCGTGACATCGGCGGTCACCGTGAAGGTGCCGTACGCACCCGCGCCCCGGGCGTGCACCACCCGCTCCGGGATGCGCTCACGGTTGAAATGGGCCAGCTTCTCCAGGAGCAGCTGGTCCTGGACGAGGACGGGGCCGCCGACGCCCGCGGTCTCGCTGTTCTGGTTGTCGGCGACCGGAGCACCGGCCTCCGTCGTAAGCGGTCCCTGCGTCACGTGAGCCTCCTGCGCCATGACCAACTCTTCTATCCCTTGGCTAAAGCCAGCCTAGATCCTACAATAGACAATATCTAATTCAAGCAAGCCTCCAAACTCACACCTGTTCGGGACTTGGGTCCCCTTGCTGTTAGGCTGGTCCTCATGAGCGACCTTCTGGAACGGCTGCGCGGACGCGGATGGCGGATGACCGCGCAGCGGCGCGTCGTGGCCGAGGTTCTGGACGGCGAACACGTCCACCTGACGGCCGACGAGGTGCACGCGCGCGCCGTCGCGAAGCTGCCGGAGATCTCCCGGGCGACCGTCTACAACACGCTGGGTGAGCTGGTGACCCTCGGCGAGGTGCTCGAGGTCTCCACGGACAAGCGCGCCAAGCGGTACGACCCGAACGCACACCGGCCGCACCACCACCTGGTCTGCGCCCGGTGCGGCGCGATCCGCGACGTCCACCCGACGGGCAACCCGCTGGCCGACCTCCCCGACTCGGAACGCTTCGGCTTCACGGTCTCGGACGTAGAGGTGACATACCGCGGCACCTGCCCGAACTGCGCATCGTCCTGAAGCCCACGCGCGTCCTCTGTCGGAATCGGACGCCACAACAAAGGCCGAAGGGCCCGGATCCTAGGATCCGGGCCCTTCGGCCTTCAGTAGCGGGGACAGGATTTGAACCTGCGACCTCTGGGTTATGAGCCCAGCGAGCTACCGAGCTGCTCCACCCCGCGTCGGTGAACGCAACATTACGTCAAGGACGCGGAGGGAAGCAAATTGCTTGTCCGGGCGTGCGGGGCAAGAGCCCCGCAGGCCCGGGACCTGGGGCGGAGCCCCAGGCAAACGGCAACCTGTCAGCCAACGGAGCCTGGCAGGAGTGCAGGGGGCGCAGCCCCCGCCGGGGGTCCGGGGCGAAGCCCCAGGAGACGGTGACCTCTCTTGGCCGACCGAATCGGGCGGCCAGCGGTGCACCCGCCACCAGGGCCCGCGGCACAGCCAGGGCAACGGTGCCCTCCCAGCCAACCGAGCCAGCACGCAGGGGCGCAGGGGGCGCAGCCCCCGCCCGGGGTCCGGGGGCGAAGCCCCAGGAGACGGCAACCTCTCGGCCGACCGAGTCATGCGGCCATCCCCCCAGCCCCCACCAGGACCCGGGACGCAGCCGAGGGCAACCGTGCCCTCCCAGCCAACCGAGCCAGACACAGGGGCGCAGGGGGCGCAGCCCCCGCCCGGGGTCCGGGGGCGAAGCCCCAGGAGACGGTGATCTCTCGGCCGACCGAGCCAGACTCGCAGGGGCGCAGGGGGCGCAGCCCCCCGCCGGGGTCTGGGGCGGAGCCCCAGGGGGCGGCAACCTCTTGGCCGACCGAGTCGGGTGGGCGGGTGGGCAGAGAAGCCGCTGAAGCTCAGCGCAGCGTCACGCCGACAGTTCCTCCCGCAACGCATCCCGCAACCGCGCCGCCCGCTCAGTAACTTCCTCCGGCCCCAGCGTCACCGCCCGGTCGGCCCACCGCTGCCCCTCCGCCAACTCCCCCCGACGCGCGTAGACGAGGGCAAGCCGAAGTGCCGCCCGCCCATGCCCCGCGTCAGCGGCCCGCGTCCACCACACCGCCGCCTCCGGCTCACTCCCCTCCCGAGCCAGCAGCAGCCCCAGATTGAACGCCCCGTTCCGCGAGCCGGCCTCGGCAGCCTCCCGGTACCACCGCGCCGCCTCCACGACGTCACCGCGCGCCGCGGCCAGCATCCCGACCCGCACCTGCGCCCGCCGATGCCCCTGAGAAGCCGCCCGCTCGTACCACTCCTCGCACTCGGTCTTCTCGTGCACCGACTCCCCGAGCTCATGCGCGGACGCCGCCGGCCGCCGCGCGTCCAGCACGGTGGCCAGCCGGTACGCCGCCTCCGCGCTCCCGCCACCCGCCGCGCACCGCAGATGCCGCTCGGCCTCCTGCTCGTTCCCGTCCCGCAGCCGCGCCATCCCGACCTGCAGCGCCGCCTCCGTGTGCCCGGCGGCAGCCGCCCGCTCGTACCACCGCAGCGCGACCACGGCGTCGTCCTCGGTGCCCCGCCCGGCGTACAGGATCCCCAGGTTGAACGCGGCGTCCACGCTCCCCGCCTCGGCCGCCTTGGAGAACCACGGCTCGGCCCCGGTCGTGTCGCCCACCTGCAGCAGCAGGATCGCCAGCGCGTTCGCCGCCTCCCGGTGCCCGGCGTACGCGGCCCGCCGGTACCACTGCTCGGCCTGCGCGGTCCGCCCCTGCTCGGCGCAGAGCAGCCCCAGGTTGTACGCCCCGTTGTCGTCCCCGGCGTCCATGGCCGCCCGGTACCACCGCTCTGCGGTCTGCGTCTCCCCGCGCTCGGCGTGCAGCGCGCCCAGCGCGTTCGCCGCGTTGCCGTCACCGTCCTGCGCGGCCCGCAGCCACCACACGGCGGCACTCTCGGTGTCCCCGGCGTCACGCAGCAGGAACCCGAGCGCACAGGCGGCCCGCGCCTCCCCGTCCTTGGCGGAGGTCAGATACCAGCGCCCGGCCTCCTTGAGCTCGCCCCGCTTCTCCAGGATCGCCCCGAGCTGCAGCGCGGCCCGCCGGTGTCCACGCGCGGCGGCCTGCCGGTACCACTGCTCGGCCTCCTCCAGGAAGACGGACGCGACACCGTTGTCAGCACCGCCGTCCCCCTCCACCCCGGCCTTGCGATCAAGCGCGCGAGCCAGCCGGTACGCCGCCTCACGATGCCCCCGCTCGGCCGCGGCCCGCATCCACTGCTCGGCGCCGGCCACCCCCCGGTGCTCCAGCAGGTCGGCGAGCGCGTACGCACCCAGCGCGTGCCCCTGCTCGGCGGACTGCCGCAGCCAGTACTCGGCGGCGGGCTCGTCCCCGCGCTCACGGTGGTGACGGCCCAGCGCATGCGCGGCGGCCGCGGAACCGGCGACGGCCGCGATCCGCCACCATCCGGCGGCCTCCTCGGCATAGCCGCGCTGATGCAGCAGGACACCGAGGTTGTTGGCGGCGGCACGGTCGCCGGCGGCGGTGGCGGCACGCAGATGGGGCTCGGCTCCGTCGAGATCGCCACGGCGCAGCAGCATGGCACCGAGGACGCTCATCGCCTCGACGTCACCGGCCTCCACGGCAAGCCGCTGACGCGCCTCCTCGGCAGCCTCGCCGGCCTCGTCCCGGCCGGAAGGCTGCACCAAGTCGGAAGGCTCCACCACGTCAGAAGGCTGCGCATGGTCATAATTCTGCGCAAAACGCCCGGTCTCCAACAGAGTTGCCTTGTCCCCCATAACGTCCATCGTCGCACCACCTGCAACCTCGGTACACCCGGTATACCGCAGCCCGGGAGGTCACTTCAGCGTTTTGTCGACATGCCCACAGAGAGACAAGTCAAACACACACGGGCCAAGTCCCCACGGCGGCACGGCGACACCGCCGACCGGCACATGCGTTCGCACACCACGAAGGCCCGGATCCTGAAAGGATCCGGGCCTTCGACTTCAGTAGCGGGGACAGGATTTGAACCTGCGACCTCTGGGTTATGAGCCCAGCGAGCTACCGAGCTGCTCCACCCCGCGCCGTTGTGCGGCAACCGTATCACGTCACGGGATGAAGAATTGATCAGCCGCTGCTCGGACTGCCGCTCGGACTCGGACTGCCGCTCGGACTGGGACTGCTACTCGGACTCGGACTGCCGCCCGTCTTCCCGTCGTTGTTGCCGCCGCCGGTCCTGCCGGCCTTCGACTGGGCGTCCTCGGCCCGCTTCAGCGCGTCCTGCAGGTCCTTCTGCGCCTTGCCGTACGCCTCCCAGTCGCCCTTCTTCAGGGCTTCCTGCCCCGCGTCGAAAGCCTTCTGGGCGTCGCTCAGCGCCTGTTGGACCGTCGGGTTGCCGGACGTCGGCGGATTGCCGGTGTCGGTGTCCGGTGGCGTACTGGTCGAACCCTTCACTCCGAAGACCTTGTCGAGAGCCTGGTCGAGCGTGTCCTCGAAGGCATAGCTGGTGCCGTAGCTCACCAACACCTTCCGCAGCAGCGGGTACTTGAGACCGCCGCCGCGCACATAGACGGGCTCCACGTAGAGCAGTCCGCCGTCGAGCGGCACCGCCAGCAGGTTGCCGTACTCCACGCTCGAATGCCCGCGGCTCAGCAGGCTGATGGCCGAGGCGATGTCCTGTTCGGAGTTGAACTGGCTCTGAACCTGTTTGGGCCCGTTGACCGTTGTGCTCGTCGGCAGCTTCAGGATTCTGATCTTGCCGTAGTCGGGCGTGCCGGCCTCGGCGTCGATCGACATGAAGGCGCTGAGGTTGTCACGCCCGTTCGGGGTGAACGTCGTGGACAGCGAGAACGCCTGCGACGTCTGGCCGGGCATCTGCATGCTCAGGTAGTACGGCGGCACCGCGTTGCCCGACTTGTTGGTCGGGTCGTCCGGCACCTGCCACACCTCGCTGCCGGTCAGGAAGGTCTGCGCGTCCGTCACGTGGTAGCGGGTGAGCAGCTCGCGCTGGACCTTGAACAGGTCCTGCGGGTAGCGCAGATGGGCCATCAGCGAGTCGGAGATGGCCGTCTTCGGCTTCACCGTGCCGGGGAAGGCCTTCATCCAGGTCTTCAGCACCGGGTCCTTGGTGTCCCACTGGTAGAGCTTGACCTCGCCGGTGTACGCGTCGACGGTCGCCTTCACCGAGTTGCGGATGTAGTTGACCTGGTTCTGCTGGGCCACCACCGCACGGGAGTTGTTGGTGGCGGTCAGCGAGTCGGCCGTCGTATCGCCCAGGGTCGTACGGGAGGCGTACGGGTAGCCGTTCGTCGTCGTGTACGCGTCCACGATCCACTGGATGTGACCGTCCACGACCGCCGGGTACGCGTCTCCGTCGATGGTCAGCCAGGGGGCGACCGCCTCGACGCGCTCCTTGGGCGTGCGGTTGTACAGGATCCGCGAGCCCTCGCCGATCGCGCCGGAGTAGAGGATCTGCGGCTCGTTGAACGCCACCGCGTACGCGGCCCGGTTGATCGGGTTGGAGAGGTTGACCCCGCTCTTCGCCTTGTAGCTGGTGGTCTTCTCACCGTTGTCGTCGGAGTAGTCGATCTCCTTCTGGGGACCGCCGACGATCGAGTACGTGTTGGTCTTCTCGCCGTAGTAGATCCGCTGCTGGTACGTCGGCAGGTCGCCCTGGGACGGCAGGTCGTACTCGGTGAAGACCGGGCGGCCCTCGGAGTCGGCCTCGGTGCCCTTGGCGGCGACCACGCCGTAGCCATGGGTGTAGCGGAAGTGGTCGTTGATCCAGTTGTTCTTCGGAATGCCGTCGAGGTTCAGCTCACGCAGACCGATGACGGTGTCCTGGTCCTTGCCGTCCTTGGTGGGGTACCGGTCGACGTCGAGGTTGGTCGGGAACCCGTAGTAGTTCCGCATCTGCTGGAGCTGCTGGAACGTCGGCGAGACGACGTTCGGGTCCATGATCCGGATGCTCGCCGCGCCGTCGACGTCGTCACGCAGCTTCGTCTTGTCCGCGGTGTTGCTCTTGCCCTCGTACTCGCCGACCTGGGCGTCGTCGATGCCGTACGCCTCGCGGGTCGCCTTGAGGTTCTTCTGGACGTACGGGGCTTCCTTGGCCTGCTCGTTGGGCTGGACCTGGAACTTCTGGACGATGGCCGGGTACAGGCCGCCGATGAGGATCGCCGAGAGCACCATCAGGCCGAAGCCGATCACGGGCAGTTGCCAGGTGCGCCGCCACAGGGTGGCGAAGAACAGCAGCGCGCAGATGACGGCGATGCAGAACAGGATCGTCTTGGCCGGGAGATAGGCGTTCGCGTCGACGTACCGCAGGCCCGTCCAGTTCCCGGTCGCCTTGAAGTCGCTGGACTTGACGGCGAGTCCGTACCGGTCGAGCCAGTAGGCGACCGCCTTCAGGGCGACGAAGATGCCGAGCAGCACCGACAGATGCCCGGTGGCCGCTGCCGTGGCGCGCGCGCCCGGGCTGGTGACGCGCAGCCCGCCGTACAGGTAGTGGGTCAGCGCGGCGGCGATCAGGGACAGGATCGCGGTGGCGAAGCCGAAGCCCAGCAGGAAGCGGTACCAGGGAAGATCGAAGGCGTAGAAGGAGACGTCGAGGTGGAACTGCGGGTCCTCCTGGTGGAAGGGCACGCCGTTGACCCACATCAGCCAGGTCCGCCACTGACCCGCCGCGGACGCGCCCGCGATGAGGCCCACCAGCGCGGTGATGCCGAGCAGCAGCCATGTCTTGTACGGCGCGATGCCCATCCGGTAGCGGTCGAGGCTCTGCTGCTCCATGGACATGGCGCTCAGCGGAGGCCGCAGCCGGTGCGCGAGCCAGATGTTGAAGCCGACCGCGGCCGCCATCAGCAGGCCGAAGACGAAGAAGAGCCCGATCTTGGTCCACAGCGTGATGGTGAACACGGACGAGTAGTGCACCGAGCGGTACCACAGCCAGTCCGTCCAGAAGCCCGCGAACATGGTGAACGCCATGCCGAGGACGGCAAGGACGCCCAGTGTCATGAGCAGGCTGCGGGCGTGCCGGGACGGGCGGCCCACTCTGATCCGCGGCCCCGTCGGGCCCCCGCCGCGGTCCGGCATCTGGAAAGCCAAGGTGCGCACCTCGAAGTTCGCTGTTGATCCGTCAGGCCCCCGTGTTCGTGGACCGTCCGTGGCCCCCCGTGATCGTGGGCCCACACCTATGCAACTTACTCACCGTTTACTCGGTTCCCGATTCCGGTCGGGAACGAGGCAGGATTGTGACCATGTCCAACACTCCCATGGCAGCGAGCCCGCTCACCCGGGCCGTACTCGAGATCGACGAGTACGCCTCCGGCCTCGGCTGGGACCAGCCAGCTCGCCTCTTCGCCCTCGTAGACACCGCACGGCTGCGGGCCCAGGAACCTGCCCTCGCGGCCCAGCTGGGCCTGCAGGAAGAGTCCGGTGCCACCGGTCTCACCCCGATCGAGCAGGACGAGGTTCCAACGGACAAGGCGCTCGACGAGTTCCTCGGCACCATCGCCTGGCCCGACGCGGTGGCCGGCTGCGCGCTCACGGTCGAGCGTCTGATGCTGCCGCCGTCCGCCGAGGCCCAGGTCCCGCAGGGCATGAGCGGGGCGAAGCTGGCGAAGTGGGTTGCGGACCACCCCGAGCGTCAAGAGGTCCGGATGACGGTCGCCGTCCTGCGTGACGGCACCCGCGAGTCCGCGGTGCGGCTGCGCGAGAAGGACACCCCGACGGAGGTTCTCACCGGCCCCGACCTGGTGCCCGGTCTGGCGGAGGCTCTGAAGGCGACGTTCGAGGACTGAGGTCCTGCGGTACGGCACTGGGGGCGCCCCTCGTGACGAGGAGCGCCCCCAGCCGTGCGCGGGTGCCGACGGTCAGCCCTTGGTGGTGCACTTCGGCAGGGCGGCGGTGTCGCCGCTGCGGATGTCCTTGAGGGCGCCGAGGGCGTCGTCGATGGTCTTCACCTTGACGAGGGTGAGACCGCTCGGGGTGTCCTTCGCGGCGGCCGCGCAGTTGTCGGCGGGCGTGAGGAAGTACTGGGCGCCCTTGTTGCGTGCGCCGACGGTCTTCATCTCGATGCCGCCGATCGGCCCGACGGTGCCCTCGTCGTCGATGGTGCCGGTGCCGGCGACGAACTTGCCGCCGGTGAGGCTGCCCGGGGTGAGCTTGTCGTAGATGCCGAGCGCGAACATCAGTCCGGCGCTGGGCCCGCCGACGTCGGCGAGCTTGATGTCGATGGTGAACGGGAAGGTGTGGTCCGTCCCCGCGGAGATCCCGACGATGGCCCGCTTGGCGCCGCTGTCGCTGGACGTCGCGGTGGTGATCGTGACGTCCTGGGTCCGGGTCGCCGTCTTGTTCGCCTTCTCGGCGGCGGCCTGCTCCTTGGCCGGGACCACGGTGAAGACGACGTCCTGACCGGGCTTGTGCCTGGTCACCAGCTTCGCGACGTCGGAAGGCTGCTTGACCGCCGTGCCGTCGACGGCCTTGATCACGTCACCGGCGTGCAGCCTGCCCTCGGCCGGGGAGTTCTTGACCACCGTGGAGACGATCACCCAGGACTTCACGGGGACGCCGAGCTCCTTCAGGGCCGCGACCTTGGCGCTCTCCTGGGACTGGCTGAACTCCTCGGCGTTCTCCTGGGTGGACTGCTCCTCCGTCTTGCCGTCCGGGTAGAGCGTGTCGTGCGGCACCATCTTGGTGTCGTGCGCCAGCCAGCCGTAGACGGCCTCGACGAGGTTCATCTTGTAGTCGGCGCTGGTGACCCGCACGGTGGTCATGTTGAGGTGCCCGGACGTGGCGTACGTCTTGTGCCCGGAGACCTGCAGCACCGGCTCGCCGTCATGGTCCCCGAGGGTGTTCACGGTCGGCCCCGGGGACATCTCCGAGTACGGCACGGGGATGAGCACTCCCGCGCACAGGAACGCGATCAGCATCAGGGTGGAGGCGAGCATCGTCGCGGTGCGGCGTGGCATATCTCGACAGTACGGGACGCGTCTGTCAGCACACCGTCAGGGCACCCCCGTCACATGCCTCAGGTGTTGGAGTGGGACCTCTCCATGGCCTCGCGGAAGCGGGCATACCCGTCGAGCTCCGGGCCGTCGCTGCGGGCCTTCCGGGTCCGGTTGGCCCAACTTCCCCACAGACCGGCGCCTATCGCAGCGACAAACGGAATAAGCAACCAGGCGAGCGCCGCCATGCCGACCTCCCGACCCCATGAGCGTCCGCAACTGACTGATCAGCAGATTAACCATCCGCACTGACAACGCTCACGCCGGGGGTGTGGTTACGCAACCGGAGGACGGCGGGGTGAATTCAGCAGGCCCCGACCCATTCCTCGGTCCCGTCGGAGAACTTCTGGTGCTTCCAGATGGGCACTTCGTGCTTGAGGTCGTCGATCAGCTTCCGGCAGGCCTCGAAGGCCTCGCCCCGGTGCGGACACGCGACCGCGACGACGACGGCGAGATCCCCGACCCCGAGGTCCCCCACACGGTGGACGGCGGCCAGCGCCCGCACCGGGAACTCCGCGACCACCTTCTCGGCGATCCTCCGCATCTCGTCCTCGGCGCTCGGGTGGCACGAGTACCCGAGCTCATCGACGTCGGCCCCGCCGTCGTGATTCCGCACGGTCCCCACGAAGAGCGCGATGCCGCCCGCCGCCTCGTCCCCGACGGCCCGGAAAACCTCGTCCACGGAGAGCGCGGTCTCGCGGATGGCGATCAGCTTGATGGGCTGCTGAGCCGTCTGCTCGCCGGGGTGATCGTTCGTGAGTGCCATGCCTCCATCGTGCCCCATGCTTCGGACGACACGGAATGCGGCTTTCATCAGTCACGCGCGCGGGGCGATTCGGAGTGTCCTACAGGGCCACTCCGCAACCGGCCTCCCGCCGGTCCGGGAGCGGAGAACGGGAGCCGCTGGGGCGGATGATGGAGGCAGAGCCCCTTGGCTCACAGGCGCCGCCGAGCCTTCCGAGCCCGCCGGACCACGGCGGCAGCGCCCAGCAGGGCCACCGTCGCCCCCGCCGCACCCGCGGCCGTGGCGTCCTTGCGGCCGAGCCGCCGCCCCGCGACCGTGTGCCGCCCGGACACCTCCTCCAGCAGCTCCGCGAGCACCTCCTCATTGGTCCACCGCGGCCGCCACCCGGCGTCGTGCAGCCGGCTCCCGCTCACCACCCAGGGGTACATCGTGTACGCCAGGTCCCCGGCCGGCGACGGAGTGAGCCCGATCCGGTGCAGCCGTGCCGCGGCACCCAGCGCGACGGCCGACGGCAGCTCCATCCGCCGGATCCCGCTGAGCTCCTCGACCTCCTCCTGCTCCAGCCACCCGTCGCAGCCGACGGCCAGCTCCCCGTCGACCTTCTCCACGACCGCGTACTCCAGAGCACTGCACAGATCCTCGACGTGGCAGAACTGCCAGGCGGGCCGCGACCCGGCCACGACAAGCAGCCGAGGCGACTCGAAGTACCTGGTCAGCGCGGTGTCGGTGCCCCCGACCAGCACGGCGGGCCGCACCACGGTGACATTGAGCCCCGGATGCGCCCGCGGAGCGCGCCGCGCGAGCCGCTCGATCTCCAGCAGGTCCCCCACACCGGTGGCCTCGGCCGTCGCCCGCAGCTCCGCGTCCTCCGACAGCGGCAGCTCGTTGTCCGGCAGCGCCCCGTAGACCATCGACGACGTGCACAGCACCACACGGTGCACTCCGGCCGCCGCCGCGGCGGTCAGCACGGTCTGCGTCCCCCGTACGTTGTAGGCCGTCCGGGCGGCGGCGTCACTCCCCAGGTCGAGGTCGAGCGCCAGGTGCACCACCACGTCCGCGCCCCGCAGCTTGTCCGCGATGGCCGGATCCCGCACATCGAGAATGTGCCACTGCGCCGCCGCGCACTCACCGCGCCGCTCGTCGATGGCGACGACCTGCTTGATCGCCTCGGACGCGGCGAGCCGCTCGGTGAGCAGCGCGCCGACCCCGGTCGCGGCACCGGTGACCGCGACAACGGGCCCGCGCACCGCGGGAGGGGTGGAATGGTTTCGCGCTCCGCGAACCTGCGGATCTGGGGAACTCACCGGGCGTCTCCAGCGGTTGTCTTCAGTACGGGCGCGAGTGACGCGTACGTACCAGGTGGCATCCATCCTGCCGCAGGCCGAGAGTCGGCGAAGCACCGAGGCCCGAACCGGCCCGGGTGTCTACGCTGGGTGGTGTTGTCGGGCAGCCGCGCCGCCGGAGAGAACCGGCGGCCTTACCAGCCGAGGAACCCCGTGAGTGACACCCCATTCGGATTCGGCCTTCCGCCGGAGGAGCCGGAAGACGGCGACGAGGGCAAGAAGAAGGACCAGCAGAGCGGTGGTGGGCAGGGACCGGCCAACCCGTTCGGTTTCGGGCCCGGAGCCGGGGGCCTTGGCAGCCCTGGTGCGGACAATCCGCTCGCTGCCATGTTCGGTTCACTGAACCCCACCGACCTGGGCGCCGCGTTCCAGCAGCTGGGCCAGATGCTCTCCTACGAGGGCGGCCCGGTGAACTGGGACATGGCCAAGCAGATCGCCCGCCAGACGGTCTCCCAGGGCACGCAGGACGGCGTCAAGGACACGAGCATCGGCCCGGCCGAGCGCACGGCGGTCGAGGAGGCCGTCCGCCTGGCCGACCTGTGGCTGGACGACGCGACGTCCCTGCCGTCCGGTGCCGGCTCCGCGGTGGCGTGGTCGCGCGCCGAGTGGGTCGAGGCGACCCTGCCCGCGTGGAAGGAGCTCGTCGACCCGGTCGCGGAGCGCGTCGGCGCGGCGATGGGCGATGTCCTGCCGGAGGAGATGCAGGCCATGGCCGGCCCGCTGATCGGCATGATGCGCTCGATGGGCGGTGCCATGTTCGGCACGCAGATCGGGCAGGCCGTGGGCGTGCTCGCGGGCGAGGTCGTCGGCTCGACCGACATCGGGCTGCCGCTCGGCCCGGCGGGCAAGGCCGCCCTGCTGCCGGTGAACATCGAGGCGTTCGGCAAGGACCTGGGCGTGCCGAAGGACGAGGTGCGGCTCTACCTCGCCCTGCGCGAGGCCGCCCACCAGCGCCTGTTCGCCCATGTGCCGTGGCTGCGCTCGCATCTGTTCGGCGCGGTCGACGGGTACGCGCGCGGGATCAAGGTCGACACGGCCAAGCTGGAGGACGTCGTCGGCCAGTTCGATCCACAGAACCCGGAGCAGCTGCAGGACGCGCTTCAGCAGGGCATGTTCCAGCCGGAGGACACGCCCGAGCAGAAGGCCGCTCTGGCCCGTCTGGAGACGGCTCTGGCGCTCGTCGAGGGCTGGGTGGACGCGGTGGTCCACGCGGCCGCGAAGCCGCGTCTGTCGTCCGCCGACGCCCTGCGCGAGACGCTGCGCCGCCGCCGTGCCACGGGCGGCCCGGCGGAGCAGACGTTCGCCACGCTGATCGGCCTGGAGCTGCGCCCGCGCCGGCTGCGCGACGCCTCCCGCCTGTGGGCCTCGCTCACCGACGCCCGCGGGGTCGACGGCCGGGACGCCCTGTGGGCCCACCCGGACATGCTGCCGACGGCCACCGACCTGGACGACCCGGACGGCTTCGTGCACCGCGAGCAGCTCGACTTCTCCGAGCTGGACAAGCTCCTCGGTGAGGCGGCGGGCGGCTCCGGCGAGAAGCCGAACCTGAAGAAGGACACCGAGGACGACAAGGGCGACGACACCGAGTGAGCCTGCACGACGACGCGGTCCTCGTGCTGAAGGGCTTCGGGGGCCAGGAAGAGCTGTGCCGGTCCTACCTGGACCATTTGGCGGAACACCCGGACGGCATGTGGAAGGCCTGCCACGCGGGCCACGTCACGGCGAGCGCTCTGGTGATCGACCCGGAGCGCGGCCGTGTGCTGCTCACCCTGCACAGGAAGCTGCGGATGTGGCTGCAGATGGGCGGCCACTGCGAGCCGGGCGACGTGACGCTGGAGGCGGCGGCGCTGCGTGAGGCGACCGAGGAGTCCGGCATCCGGGGTCTGACGCTGCTTGCGGGCGGCCCGGTCCGCCTGGACCGGCATCCGATCCCCCCGCCGTGCCACTGGCACTTCGACGTCCAGTACGCGGTCCTCGCCCCGCGCGACGCCGAGCACGCCGTCAGCGACGAGTCGCTGGACGTGCGCTGGTTCGCCTACGACGAGGTGGCGGAGGTCGCCGACGACTCGGTCGTACGGCTGCTGGAGGCGACGCGCGCCAGGCTCGGAGCCTGAGCCACGACGGGTAAGGGGCGGCCGCCCAGGCGGTCGCCCCTTACGTCGGCTTGCCGGACGCTCAGCTCCAGACGTTCCCCTGGTTCTGCGCTCGCGCCCCGTGCTGCCCCATGCCGAACTGCGCGGCGACGCCCTGGCCGATCACCGCGTTCTGCGGCGGCAGCAGCTCACTGGGCTGGACCAGCGCGAAGCCGCTGCCCATGAAGCTCAGCTCCCAGCCCTCGCCGGTGTTGCCGCGCCGCCGCCACACACCGGAGGAGTGCGTCTGGGCCTGCATCTGCACACGCAGCCCGGTGGACCAGGCGACGATCGCGTCGGCGTCGCAGTTGACGTACTTGTCGGGCGTGACCTGCATCATCAGCGGCGCACCGGAGGTCATCAGGGCAACCTTGCCGCGACCGGTGATGTTGAGCTGGTACTTCCCGGAGCCGGAGATGCCGTACAGGCTGTCGACGGCGATGACCTCGTGGTGCAGTGAGGAGTCCATGGCCAGGACATAGCTGCTGTCGACGGTCAGCCCGTCCTGTTCCACGTCCACCACGTGGATGTGCTGGGCGAGGTTGGCGAGGTAGACCGTGCCCTGCCCGTGGCAGCGCATCAGGTTGAGACCCTCGCCGGTGTAGGCACGCGCGCGCGCCTGGTTGTTGCTCTGGTACTCGGCGTCGAACTCGACGAGGCCCTGGTAGGCGACCATGGTGCCCTTGCGGGCGAGGATGTCGTCGTGGCCCTCCAGGACGACGCGCAGCATCTGCTTGCTCTGCAGGCTGTAGCGCTCCTGGGCCTGTGAGTCGTTGAAGGCGAAAAGCGGGCTCTGCATGGTGTCTCTGGTCCCCCTCAGCCCCGGATCCGGAGGCGGTCGGTGCTGTCCTCGCTGGGCTGGACGACGACGATCCCCTGGCCGGAGAAGGCCATCTGGAAGGCCTCGCCGCTGCCCCGGCCGATCAGCGACTGCGCCTTGAAGCTGCGCTTGCCCTTGACCTTGAGGTTCGGGGACCAGGCGACGAGCGCGTCGGGGTCGACGTACGTCTCGTCCTCACCGCCGCCGCAGTCGACGACGATCGGCTTGCCGCGCGAGGTCAGGGCCACCCAGCCCTGACCGGAGATCTTCGTGTTCCACAGCCCCTGTCCGGCGAACTTCGCCAGCCCCTTGACCCGCTCCACGCCCCAGGTGAGGTGCGCGTCGAAGGCGAGCAGGTTGGTGGCGTTGACGGAGATGCCGTCGCCGTTGAGGTTGATCACGACGACGTTCGCCCCGTAGTCGGCGAGGTAGAGCAGGCCGTCGCCGGAGCACTTCATCAGGGGGGCACCCTCGCCGGTGATCCAGTCGCGGGCGATCTGGCGCACGGCCGGCGGGTTGGGCTCGTACTGGACGAAGCCCTCGTAGGCGACCATCGACCCCACGCGCGCGAGGAGGTCGTTCCCGGTCTGCATGGCGACCTTCAGCATGTGGTTGCCGTGGTTCTCCATGCGGGTGGTGACGGGTGCGGGGGCGTAGCCCGCGAGTGGCTGGTTCATGACGGGCTCCCTCAGACCTCGTACGGCTGGACGACGATGAAGTTGCCGGGCGCTCCCCGGAACTGGAGGTTGACGCTCTCGCCGGTGTCGCCCGGATAGGCGTTGCGGCGCATCCGGACCTGGCTGGAGACGATCACCTGGGAGGCGGCGGACCACGCGACCACCGCGTTGCAGTCGGCGAACGTGGTGGGCGTCACCGGCAGGACGACGGGCGTGCCGTGCGTCTTGACGACGATCGTGCCGGTCCCCTGGAACTGCATCGTGAACAGCGCGCCCCCGGGAATGCCGTGTCCCTCGACGCGGCGGACCTCGTACTGGAGGCTCTCGTCGAAGGCGAGGACGTTCTCCGCGGAGACACAGATCGCGTCGCCCTGGAGCTCGACGGGGTGCAGGTGGGTGGAGTTCTCGGCGAGGAACACCTGGCCGTGGCCGGTACAGCGCATCAGCTGCATCTCCTGGCCGGTCGCGTTGCCCACGATCCGGCCGGCGAAACCGGCGCCCTTGTAGCTGAAGTCGACCTTGCCCTGGTAGAGCACCATGCTGCCCTGGCGGGCGAGGACGGGCTGGCCGCCGATACCGAGGTCGACCCGGATCAGCTTCTTGTTCTGCTGCGTCCAGCGCTGCCCGGTGGGCGTCTCCTTGAACTGCTGGAGCGCGGCGGCCACACCGGCGCCGCCCTGGGGAGCGCCCTGCGGCACTCCGTAGGAGGCGGGCTGCTGGCCGGGGACCTGCCCGAACGGCGCCTGCTGACCATAGCCCGGGGGCGGGGTCGGCTGGCCGTAGCCGGGGGGCGGGGCCTGCGGCGCCGGGGGCTGGCCGTAGCCGGGGGGCATGGGTGCGTTCGGGGCGGCAGGCTGTCCGTACGGCTGCTGGGGCTGGCCGTAGGGGGCGGGCGCCGGGGCCGGCGGGGGCACCGTGCCGCCGGCGGGCGGGGCCAGGGGCGCGATGACGGTCGGCGCGGCGTGCACGTTGGGCATGGGCGGCGTGGTTCCCGGCGGGGGGGTGAATCCCTGCGGAACGGGCGCGGGGGCCGGCGCCGGTGCGGGAGCAGGGGCCGGGGCGGGAGCAGGGGCCGGGGCGGCCGGGGCACCGAACGCGGGCGGGGCCGCGGCCTGGGCGGGCGCGGCGAAGCCCGGAGCGGCACCGGTCTGCGGCTGCTGCGGGGCGGCGGGCGCCTCCTCTTCGGCGACCTCACCGCCGAAGTTCTTCAGCAGCGCCTCCAGGCCGCCGTCGAAGCCCTGGCCGACGGCGGCGAACCGCCACACGTCCTTCAGGTAGAAGTCGCCCAGCATCACGGCCCGCTCGGTGGAGAACTCCGAGCCGTTGAAGGAGTACCGGGCCACCTCCTCACCGCCGGCGACGATGCGGACGTATCCGGGGTTGATCTGCGACATCTGCCCGGCGCCGTCGATCGTCGCCGTGAACGACAGCTTCTGGATCTGCGGCGGGATCCTGTCCAGCGTGATCCGGAAGGACTCCGTGTCGCCCGCCTGGGCGCCCAGCAGCTGGATGGACTCCTCGGGGGACTTCGGCTGGTTGAAGAAGACGAAGTACCGGTCGTCCGAGAGACGTTCGTCGGCGTCGAGGCCGAAGCAGCTGATGTCGAAGGTCAGTCCGGGGGCGGAAATCTGCACGCCTACGTACAGATCCATGCCCGCGGTGAGGTCACTGATCCTGGCCTTGTGGCCGCGTTGGAATTCCCTGGCCATGCGTAACGACCGTCCCCCATCCCGAATGTAAGTGCGTCGCGCCAGGCTAACGGCAAAACCGGACACCGGACGACGTCGGTACAGACCCGGTACACAACCGCGCTCAGCGGCGTGGGACGCTCCGCCCGCCGGGCAGTTCACTCACCGCGCACATCGGGCAAATGAGGCAAACGTCCCGCCGCGACCACACCTTCGAGATAACCGCGGGCCCGCTCGGTCCGCGGGTAGGCCTCCAACAGCCGCCAGAAACGAGGCCCGTGCCCGGGCACCAGCAGATGCGCGAGCTCATGGCACAGCACATAGTCGACCACGTACTCCGGCATGCCCTGCAACCGGTGCGAGAGGCGAATACTCCCCTCGGCCGGGGTGCACGACCCCCAACGCGTGTTCTGATTTGTGACCCAGCGCACAGAGGCGGGCCGTGCCCGGCCGCCGAAGTACTGGTCCGACAGCCGCTGGGCACGCTCGGCCAGTTCGGCGTCGCCCAGCACTCGCCTGCTCTCCTGGGCGGCGAGTTTGTCGAGCATGACGGTCACCCAGCGTTGCTCCTCCGCCTCGGACATCCGGGCGGGGATCAGCACGACGGTGCGATCGCCCTCGCGGTACGCGGAGACCGTCCGGCGTCGCCGGGCGCTCCTGCGAACCTCGATCGCGCTCGCCCCCGAGCCGCTCGGCGGCAGGCTCGTCGTGCTGCGCTGTGGCTTTCCGGCGCGGTGCAGGGGGTCGGCGGGCACGCCCCGACGTTACCCGCTGCACTGGCGTGAAGTCCCGGGTCCGGGACGGTTCAATGCCGATCCCCCACATGCGTTTGATTTGTACGACGAAAACCCACCGCCTGTGGACAACTTTCGGCGCCCGCCCCCGCCACCGGGCATGCTGGCACTTGTCGGCGGAACGCGACCGGTTCCCCGGCGAACAGGGATGTTCCGGGATTTTTCTGATGCAACGGGGGATCTGTGATGCATCCGATGGTGAAACCCGCGCTCAGGCGCGGCTGGCGCGACCTCAATACCGTGCAGTTCGGGATGACTCCGGCACACGCGATGACGCTCGGTCCGATGGACGCGGCGACGGGCAGCTTCCTGGACCTGCTCAACGGCACGCGCGGGCTTCCGCTCCTGCGCGAAGAGGGCCACGGCATGGACCTGCCGGACGGCCATGTCGACGCGCTGGTGGAGCGGCTGTCGCGCTCGGGCCTGCTCGACGATGCCCGGGGCGGCGGGCCTGCGGCCGATGCCCTGCGGGAGAAGAAGGACGTCTTGGACCGGCTGCGCCCCGATCTGGCGTCGCTGTCCCTGATCACGTCCGAACCGGGCGGCGCGATCGGCCGCATGGCGGCCCGCCGCTCCCTGCGCGTACAGGTGAGGGGTGCGGGCCGGGTCGGCTGCGTGCTGGCCGCGCTGCTGTCCGGCGCGGGGGTCGGCGAGGTGGATGTGCGCGACGTCGGCCGGGTCGAGCCGTGGGACGTCGCGCCGGGCGGGCTGCCCCCGGAGTCGGTCGGCGAGCGCAGGAACGAGGCGGCGCGCCAGGCGGTCCGCGGGGCGGCGCCCGACCACCCACCCCGCCGAAGCCGCCCCGCACCGCCCGCCGCCGACGACCCCGGCTTCTCGTTGGTGATCCTCGCCCCCAGGGACGACGTGTCCGTCCACACACCCGACCCGTCCTCCGCCGAGGCGCTCATGACCACCGGAACCCCCCATCTCTACGCGGGTGTCGTGGAGGGCACCGGCATCGTCGGGCCCTTCGTCCTGCCGGGCGGGACCGGCTGCGCCGGCTGTCTTCACCAGGACCGCACGGACCGGGATCCGGCCTGGCCCCGGCTGGTCGCACAGTGGCGCTCCGGCAGGGCACGCCGGGTGGGCGCGTGCGATCTGACGCTGGCGACGACCGTCGCCGGACTCGCCGCCGCCCACGCGCTCGCCTTCCTGGACGGGGAGTCGCCGTCGAGCACGGGCGCCCGATGGGAGGTCTCCCTGCCGGCTCTCCACTGGCATGCGCGACCGGTCTGGCCGCACCCGGCATGCCCGTGCGGAGCCGCGGAGAGAGGTATGGGGGAACACACCTCAACGAATGCGGAAGGGCACGAGACAATGGCGGGACAACGGCCGTCGGCGGAGCGACCGCGCAAGGCAGACGCCGTGCGGCCGGCTGGGACTTGGAGGGCGCATGTCTGATCTTCCCCGGAAGGCGGTCACCCGGACCGCCAAGCTCGCCGCGCTCCCGCTCGGCTTCGCCGGCCGGGCGACCTGGGGCCTGGGCAAGCGGATCGTAGGCGAGTCCGCGGAGATCGTCGGCCGCGAGTTGCAACAACGCACGGCGGAGCAGCTGTTCAAGGTCCTCGGGGAGCTGAAGGGCGGTGCGATGAAGTTCGGGCAGGCCATGTCCGTCTTCGAGTCGGCGCTGCCCGAGGAGATCGCCGGCCCCTACCGCGCCGCGCTGACGAAGCTCCAGGACGCGGCGCCGCCGATGCCCACCCGCACCGTGCACTCCGTGCTCGTGGAACGGCTGGGGGCGGACTGGCGGGATCTGTTCCTGGAGTTCGAGGACAAACCGTCCGCGGCGGCCTCGATCGGACAGGTGCACCGGGGTGTGTGGCACGACGGCCGCGAGGTGGCGGTCAAAGTGCAGTACCCCGGAGCGGGCGAGGCCCTCCTCTCCGACCTGACCCAACTGAGCCGGTTCGCCCGCCTGTTGGGCCCGCTCATCCCCGGCATGGACATCAAGCCGCTGATCGCCGAGCTCCGGGACCGCGTCTCGGAGGAGCTCGACTACGGCCTGGAGGCCCAGGCCCAGCAGGTGCACGCGGAGGAGTTCCAGGACGACCCCGATGTGCTGGTCCCCGCAGTGGTCCACCAGTGCGACCAGATCCTGGTCACCGAGTGGATCGACGGGATCCCCCTCTCGGAGGTGATCGCGGACGGCACGACGGAACAACGCGACCGCGCCGGCCAGCTCCTGGCCCGCTTCCTCTTCTCGGGCCCGGCCCGCACCGGTCTGCTGCACGCCGATCCGCACCCGGGCAACTTCCGCCTGCTCCCCGGCGGCCCGGACGGCGAGGACGACTGGCGTCTGGGCGTCCTCGACTTCGGCACCGTCGACCGCCTCCCCGGAGGCCTGCCGACACCGATCGGCGACTCCCTGCGCATGACCCTGGACGGCGAGGCCGAGGCGGTCTACGAGCTGCTGTGCGGTGAGGGGTTCGTCAAGTCGTCCATAGAGCTGGACCCGGACGCGGTCCTCGACTACCTCCTGCCGATCATCGAGCCGGCCCTGGTGGACGAGTTCACCTTCACCCGCAACTGGATGCGCAGCCAGGCGGCCCGCATCGCCGACCCCCGCTCCCCCGCCTACCAACTCGGCAAACAGCTCAACCTGCCCCCCTCGTACCTCCTGATACACCGGGTGACCCTGAGCACCATCGGCGTGCTGTGCCAGCTGGGGGCGACGGTCCGGCTGCGCCAGGAACTGGAGGAGTGGCTGCCGGGGTTCGTGCCGGGGGAGGTGGACGACTCGGCGGCGGGGGCCTGAGAGCCGTCACCACCAGGCCGAGTCCAGCCGGCCCTCGATCGCCCTGAGGTTGTCCCGGGCGCAGGCGTCGCAGAAGTAGTGACGCGCGCCGTTCTCCACGGAGAAGGTCCAGGTGGGCTGCGGATCCTCGGCGCGGGTGCCGCAGCGGGCACACACCAGGAAGCGGGGCTCCGCGGGGAAGCCGCCGTGGTCACTGTCTCCGGGACGACTCGTCACCCGGTGACGATAACGCCGTGACCGGACATTGTGCGCGTAAACGCACCGCGGGGGCCGGTCCGTTCGGACGGACCGGCCCCCGCGGGGAGCTATCGCCTCCCGTTGCCGGGAGGCCACCGCTTCAGGTGTGGTGGGTTACTGCATGACGGCCATGGCCAGCGCACGGCGGGCGCGCATCGAGGCGCGCTCGGCCCGGCGCTGCATCCGGCGGGCAGTCGCCAGGCGCAGCGCCCGGCGTTCCCGCTCGGCCTCGTGCAGCCGGTCGCGCATATGCGCACGAGCCAGGGCTTCTGGGATGAGTTGCATCTCTCGGGTCCTGTTCTGACGCGAGTCGGTCGCGCCACTGGTGGTGAAGTCTGGGGTTGCGGAGCCTGCGGGCTCGTTGGTGGACGGCTTCATCGGGGCCTGCTTCTTGGGGTCGTGCGTGAGGGGGCGATCGATCGTTCCTGCGGTGTTCATGCCGTGACCGGGTTCTTGCGCGGGCGACCACGCGGCCGCTTCCGGGCGACGACGACACCCTGGACGAACAGCTCGCCACCCCAGACGCCCCAGGGCTCACGCCGCTCCTTGGCGCCGGCGAGGCAGGCCTCGATCAGCGGGCAGGTGCGGCAGAGGGACTTGGCGTACTCGACGTCGGCCGGCGACTCGGCGAAGAAGACCTCCGGGTCGTAGGACCGGCAGGGGACGGGTACGCCGAGGTTCTCGATGGCGTCGTCGAGCGCGGTGAGCGCAGTGAGCGGGGTCAAGGTGGAGTCCTCCGTGAGGCCGGGCGGGGGGATCGTTTCGGAAGGCGGTACGGACGGGGCGTGCGCTTCGAGTTGCACGGTTCGTCTTCCTCGTCTGGTCGTTCCGGTCCGGTGGGACCGGGTGGCGGCTGGTACCGGGTTCTTTTCTTGTCCCGAGGCTCCTTCGCTCCGTCGCCCCCGTTCGGGGCAAACAGAAGGGCCGCGGATCCCGGATGGGGTTCCGCGGCCCTGAAGGCGCCGGCCTGATTCGATCAGGCTGGATCACTCCAGGGTTCTGGCCCACGGAAGGCCCACATCAGGTGGTGCTGCTTCGTCTGCGTCCGGAATCCGGCACCGGCCGCCGTAAAGGCATAGGCATGGGCCTGTGCCACTACTGCTTCCAGTGCCTTGGTCGGTCGCTCGCTGCGCTCACGGACGGGAAGTTCCGCGAGAGAAACGGAGGCGGACGCCGGACGCGCGGCACGAATGCCGGACAGACCGGTGCCCGGGTTCGAGGCGCCGAGCATGCACAGGGAGACGGCCGAGCGATCGGTCATTTTGACCGTGCTGACAGAGCTGGTGTTGATGCTGATCACTGGACTCGCCTCCTCTCGGCGTCTCTCGGACTGGGGTGAGCCAGCCCGTTCGGATATGCAAGTACAACACGGAATCAGGGCCTCCGAGAAGGCCGCGGTTTCCGTGCCTAGAACCTATGGGGATTGCTGGGGCATGCGCAAACTATTTTTTCGACGAGTTCGTATCAGTCGCGCTCGTCGTCGCCCACGACTTCCCGGCCTGCGCAGATGGCCAGAACTTCGGCTCCGTAGCGGTTGAGTTTGCGCACGCCGACGCCGGGGATGCGGGCCAGTTCGCCGTCGTCGTCGGGGACGGCCTCGGCGATGGCCATCAGCGTCTTGTCGGTGAAGACGCAGAAGGCGGGCTGCCCGCTGCGCCGGGCCTGGTCCGCGCGCCACTCGCGCAGTCGCTCGTAGATCCCCTCGTCCATGTCGGAGGGGCAGTCCTCGCAGCGCATCAGTTTCATCTCGCCCGCGTCCGTGAGCGTCCGGCCGCAGACTCGGCAGCGGGCGGGGGTGCGCTGGGTGCGCCGGGGAGCCGCCACGGTGCCGCTCGTGGAGCCGCGTTCGACGCCTCCGGACGTGCCGGCGGCCGAGCGGCCCATGGTGGCGGCGGAGCCGGGACGCAGTCCGTCGAGGAAGCGGCTGGGGCGGCGGCTCGGACGGCCGCCGGGTGCTCGAGCCAGAGCCCAGGAAACATGGAGCCGTTCTCTGGCGCGGGTCACGCCGACATAGAGGAGCCGGCGTTCCTCCTCGATCTGCTCGTCGGTCTTTGCGTAGGTGATCGGCATCATGCCCTCGGTGATGCCGACCAGGAAGACGACGTCCCACTCCAGGCCCTTGGCGGAGTGCAGTGAGGCCAGGGTGACGCCCTGGACAGTGGGGGCGTGCTGGGCGCCCGCGCGCTCGTCGAGCTCGGCGACGAAGTCGCTCAGGGTGGCGTCGGGCCGGGCGCCCGCGAAGTCGTGGGCGAGGTTGACCAGGGCGGCCAGCGACTCCCAGCGTTCCCGGACGGCCCCGGAGCCGGCCGGCGGCTCGGTGGTCCAGCCCTCGCCCGACAGGACGGCGCGCACCTGGGAGGGCAGGGTCACCACGTCGTCCAGCAGCGTGTCGTTGCCGCCGAAGCGTGCGGCTCCTCGCAGTGCGACGCCGGCCTTGCGTACCTCGGGGCGGTCGAAGAACCGCTCGGCGCCGCGCAACTGGTAGGGGACTCCGGCGTCGGCGAGGGCCTGCTCGTAGGTCTCGGACTGGGAGTTCGTGCGGAACAAAATGGCGATCTCGGCGGCCGGCACGCCGGCGTCGATGAGCTCGCGGATCCGGCGGGCGGCGCCTTCGGCCTCGGCGGGCTCGTCCGGGTATTCGCTGAAGACGGGGTCGGGGCCCGGGGCGCGCTGGGAGACCAGTTCGAGGCGGTGGTCGGCGGCCCGGCCGCGGGCCTGGGCGAGCAAACCGTTGGCGAGGCGGACGACCTGGGGCGTGGAGCGGTAGTCGCGGACGAGCTTGACGACGGTGGCGCCGGGGTGGCGGGCGCGGAAGTCGATCAGGTGGTCGGGGGTTGCTCCCGTGAACGAGTAGATCGTCTGGCTGGCGTCGCCGACGACGCACAGGCTGTCCCGGTCGCCGAGCCACAGCTCCAGCAGGCGCTGCTGGAGGGGGCTGACGTCCTGGTACTCGTCGACCACGAAGTGCTGGTACTGGGAGCGGACCTGGTCGGCGATGTCGTGCCGGTCCTGCAGGACGGCGACGGTCAGCAGCAGGACGTCCTCGAAGTCGATGACGGCGCGGTCACGCTTGAGGTCCTCGTAGACCGCATAGAGCTGGGCGATCTCGGCCGGGTCGCGCGGGGCGTCGCGACCTGCCTTCACGGCGGCGAGCGGATAGTCGGCGGGGACGGTCTGGGTGACCTTGGACCATTCGATCTCGGCGGTGACGTCGCGCAGCTCGCCGCGGTCGAGGCGGATCCGGCAGGCGGCGGCCGCGTCCGCGACGAGCTGGATCTTGCGGTCGACGAGCCGGGGCAGGGAGCCACCGATCGCTTTCGGCCAGAAGTACTGCAGCTGGCGCAGCGCGGCGGAGTGGAACGTGCGGGCCTGGACACCCTGGGCGCCGAGCTGGCGCAGTCGGCCGCGCATCTCGCCCGCGGCACGGTTGGTGAAGGTGACGGCGAGCACGCTGGAGGGCTGGAGAACACCGGCGCGCACGCCATAGGCGATGCGGTGGGTGATCGCCCGCGTCTTGCCCGTGCCGGCGCCCGCCAGCACGCACACCGGACCGTGCAGGGTGGTGGCCACCTCGCGCTGCTCGGGGTCGAGCCCTTCGAGCACCGCGTCGGCCGTGTCCGGTACCGGCGGGAAGAGGGTGGAGTGCGTTGCTGCTGTCACATGGCCATGCTGCCAGGTCGCCGGAGACGGCTGTGCCGGTTGTCCACAGGGAGACCCCTGCAGTCGTACTAATGCGGCAGGCGTCACGTGCGGTGCATACCCCCGGCGGGAATGGCGGCCGGGTCGCGTACGTTCCTGTGCTGGACGACCTACCCCGAGCTGCCATAGGAGCGCGAGCGAGATGCAGGGCACTGTGACGATGTACAGCACCACGTGGTGCGGCTACTGCCGCCGGCTGAAGAGCCAGCTGGACCGCGAGGGGATCGCGTACACCGAGATCAACATCGAGCAGGACCCGGAGTCCGCGGCGTTCGTGGAGAAGGCGAATGGCGGAAACCAGACGGTTCCGACGGTGCGCTTCGCCGACGGCTCGACGCTGACGAACCCCTCGCTCGCGCAGGTCAAGCAGAAGATCGGCGTGTGACGACTGCACGGCCGAGGCTGTTGCAAGAAGGCGGCTCCTGAGATGTCTCAGGAGCCGCCTTCTTCGTGGATCTCGTCAGAAGGAGCTCCGCGTCGGCAGCGGCTTGCCGTACCAGAGCTCGATCAGGCGGGCCGCGATCGAGATGCCGTACGGGGGCAGCACCTCGCCCGACTCGAACGCGGCGTGCAGTTCCTCGCGGGAGAACCAGCGGGCCTCGTGGATCTCGTCGCCGTCGACGTTGACGTCGGTCGAGGTGGCGCGGGCCAGGAAGCCGAGCATGAGGCTGGACGGGAACGGCCACGGCTGGCTGGCGATGTACTCGACCTCGCCGACGGTGATGCCGGCCTCCTCGAAGACTTCCCGGCGCACCGCCTGCTCGATGGACTCGCCGGGTTCGACGAAGCCGGCGAGCGTCGAGAAGCGGCCCTCGGGCCAGTGGACCTGCCGGCCGAGCAGAATGCGGTCGTCCTCGTCGGTGACGGCCATGATCACGGCGGGGTCGGTGCGCGGGTAGTGCTCGGCGCCGCAGGCCGGGCAGCGGCGGATGTGGCCGGCCGCGGCGATGACGGTGCGCTCGCCGCAGCGGGAGCAGAAGCGGTGGGTGCGCTGCCAGTTCTCCAGGCCGACCGCGTGCACCATGAGGCCCGCGTCCCGCGGTGACAGCAGCAGACCGGCCTCGCGCAGACCCGCCGGGCGGGCGGACTGGTCGATGCGGCCGGGCAGGGCGTCCTTCTGGAGCGCGAAGTAGCTGATGCCGTCCTCGTCGGTGCCCAGGAAGTAGCGGTGCGCCTCGGTGAGCGGGGCCTCGAAGGACGGGGTCATCATGAGTTCGGTCCGGCCGTCCACCGTCTCGTCGATGAGGACCTGGCCGCCGGAGACCACGAAGCAGCGGGTCGTGGGGTGGCTCCACGCCGCCGCGAGCCAGGCCTCGTCGAGCCGGTGGTGGGCGGCGCGGTCGATGCCGCTCGGGGCGGTGAGCGAGATGGGTCGGTCGGCGGTGTGGTCGGTCCAGGTGGTCACGGGTGCTTCCAACTCCCCCAGTGGAACGGTTTGTTTCGGCGGGCGGTTCAGCGGGACGAAGGACATGAGGGGACCGGGCCGGGTGCGGACGGGACGGGCGGGGCGGTCCCTCCAGTGTGCCCCGCGCGCGGTACCGCTCCGTGCGGCGCGGGCCGGTCAGGGCGCATGGCGCCAGTTCTCGGCGAGGTCGCCCCACAGATACGCGGAGGTCTCGACGCCCTTGAAGAGGAGGTCGAGCTCGACCTTCTCGTTCGGGGCGTGCCAGCCGTCGGAGGGGACGGAGATACCCAGGAACAGGACGGGCGTGCCGAGGACCTCCTGCAGGTCGGCGGCGGGCCCGGAGCCGCCCTCGCGGGTGAAGCGGACCGGCCCCTCGAAGGCGCGGCCCATGGCGCGGGCCACCGACCGCAGGGCGGGGTGGTCCAGCGGGGTCAGGCACGGGCGCGTGGCCGAGCCGAAGACGATTTCGAGGCGGATCCCGGCGGGCACCTGATCGGCGGTCCAGGCGCGGACGGCCTTCTCGATGTGGTCGGGGTCCTGGCCCGCGACCAGCCGGAAGGACAGCTTCACCATGGCCGAGGACGGGATGATCGTCTTGCTGCCGGGGCCCTGGTAGCCGCCGCCGATGCCGTTGACCTCGGCGGTGGGGCGGGCCCAGATGCGTTCCAGGGTGGTGTGTCCTGCCTCGCCGTGGGTGGCGTGGGACTTGGCGGTGCGCAGCCACTGCCGCTCGTCGAAGGGCAGCTCGGCGAAGAGCGCGCGCTCGCGGTCGGTGAGCTCGACGATGCCGTCGTAGAAACCGGGGACCGCCACGCGCGCGTGCTCGTCGTGCAGGGCGGCGACGAGGCGGGCGGCCGCGGTCGCGGGGTTGGGCACGGCACCGCCGAAGGAGCCCGAGTGGATGTCCTGCTCGGGACCGTACAGCCGGATCTCGCACTCGGCGAGGCCGCGCATGCCGGTGCACACCGTCGGGGTGTCCTCGGACCACATGCCGGTGTCGGAGACGATCACGGCGTCGGCGGCGAGCCGGGCAGCGTGCTCCTCGACAAGGGCCCGGAAGTGCGGGGAGCCGGATTCCTCCTCGCCCTCGATCAGGAGCTTCAGGTTGACGGCCGGGGCGGTACGGCCGGTGGCGGCGAGGTGGGCGCGGACGCCGAGTGTGTGAAAGAGCACCTGGCCCTTGTCGTCGGCCGCCCCGCGCGCGTAGAGACGGTTCCCGCGGACCAGGGGCTCGAAGGGCTCGCTGTCCCAGCCGTCCTCGCGGGCGGCGGGCTGCACGTCGTGGTGGCCGTAGACGAGGACCGTCGGGGCTCCCGGGTCGCCTGCGGGCCACTCGGCGAAGACTGCCGGGGCGCCCGGCGTCTCCCAGACCTCGGCGACGGGGAAGCCGGTCTCCTTGAGCTTGGTGGCGAGCCAGTCGGCGCTGCGCCGGACATCGGGAGCGTGGTCGGGCTGGGCCGACACGGAGGGGATGCGCAGCCATGCGGCGAGGTCGTCGAGGAAGGCGGCGCGGTACTGCTCGATGTACGTACGGACGGCGCTGTCCGGGGTCTGGCTCATGTCCACGAGCCTATCGGCCCGTGCGGACATACTGATCGGGCTGTTCGTCACACTCGGGGTTCGCCCGAGTGCCACTCCGGCTCCCCCAGGAGCAGCCGCTCCAGGGCGGCGCGGTCCGGCAGGTTCTCCGGCCGTACGGCCTCTCCGCTGCGGACGTACACAAAGGTGGCCGTGACCGATTCCAGTGGTACGCCCTGCTGCTCGGCCCACGCGAGCCGGTAGACGGCTAGCTGCAGCGGGTCTGCGGCGCGGCCGCGGCTGGTCTTCCAGTCGACGATCTCGTACGTCACTCCGTCCCCGTCGCCGTTCTTGTAAACGGCGTCGATACGGCCCCGTACGACGCGGCCCGCGAGGGCGAGCTGGAAGGGGGCCTCGACGCGGTGGGGCGTGCGGTGGGCGTACTCGCTGCGTTCGAAGGCGTCCTTGAGCGCTTCGAGGTCCCGTTCGTCGGCGATCTCGGCCTCGCTGCCCGGCAGGTCCTCGGGCTCCAGCATGGGCAGCGTCAATTCTTCGAACCGGGCCTCCACCCAGGCGTGGAATCGGGTGCCTCGACGCGCGGCGGGTTGCGGGGGGCGCGGCATGGGGCGCGCGAGTTCCTGCGCGAGACCGTCCGGGTCCTCGGCCAGGCGCAGCAGCTGGGTCGCGGTCAGTGTGGTCGGCAGGACGACGTCCGTGACGCTGCGGCGGGCGCGCAGGAGCTCTCCGGTGAGCGCGTCGAGGTCGCGGTCCCAGGAGGCGATGGCGCGGGCCTCCTCGGGAGTGAAGGGCGTGCGCTCCGGGTCACGCGCCCGCCGCGACTCCGACTCCGGCTCCGGCTCCGGCTCCGACTCCGGCTCCGGCTCCGGCTCCGGCTCCGGCTCCGGCTCCGGCTCCGGGAGGCGAACGGCCGGCCGCTCGCTCGGTCCGGCCTGGTGCGGGACGGCGGGGCGGTCCGTGGTCCAGGACTCCCAGTCGTCGGCGTCCTCCTCGAAGAACGGGTCCGCGTCGGGCACCTCTTCGTCCGGTGGCGGGGGCCAGTCCGGGTCGTCGCAGGTGTCGGGGTCGTGGGTGGCCGCCGGGTGGGCGTCCTGGTGGGTGGCGAGGTCTTCCAGGTGGGCGAGTACGGTCTCGGCGGCCGCGTGGCGGCGGGCCAGTGCGGCGGCGTCCAGGGGCAGCGGCCAGGCCTGGTCGGCCATCGCCCGGTGCAGGGCCGGGTTCTCCTCGTCCTCCGTGGGCTCGTCCGCCCAGGCCTCGATCTCGCCGTACCCGGCGGCGCAATGGTCGTACAGGGCGAGCAGGAAGTCGGAGGGTCCGCGGGACTTCTTCTGGGCGGGGCCCCACCAGTGGCCGGAGCCGAGGAGCAGGGAACGGGGGCGGGTGAAGGTGACGTAGCCGAGGCGGAGTTCCTCGGTGTGCTGGTGTTCCTTCATCGCCTCCTGGAAGGCCTTCATCCCCCGGGAGTTCCAGGCCTCGACGTCGGGCAGTGTGTCGGCGTCGCCGCGCAGCCCGTGCGGCAGCACCTTGGCCTGGGAGGTCCACTTCTCGCGGCCCTGTGTGCTGGGGAACGTGCCGGTGACGAGGCCGGGCACGGCGACGACGTCCCACTCCAGGCCCTTGGACTTGTGCGCGGTGAGCACCTTGACGGTGTTCTCGCCGCCGGGGAGGGCGTTGTCGAGGCCCTTCTCGTACTGGGCGGCGGTGCGCAGGAAGCCGAGGAAGGCCAGGAGGGTGGCCTCGCCGTCGTTCGCGGCGAAGGACGCGGCGATGTCCAGGAAGTTCGACAGGGTCTCGCGGCGGCGGGCGGCGAGCGCGTGCGGTGACGCCGACAGCTCCACCTCCAGGCCGGTGACGGCGAGGACGCGGTGCAGGACGTCCATCAGCGGGTCGGCCAGCGAGCGGCGCAGTTCGCGCAGTTCGGTGGCCAGGCGGGCGAAGCGCACGCGTGCGTCCGGGGAGAACGGCAGCCCGTCGTCGTCCCCCTCGGCGTCGGCGCCGTTCAGGGGTGTCTCCAGGAATGTGTCGAGGGCGTCCGCGAGCGATATCACCTCGGACGGGTCGACCCCCTCGACGGCCTCGGCGAGCCGGCGGTCCGGGTCGTCGTCGGCGCCCACGCGCGCGTGGGCCACGAGAAGTCGGGCGCGCCGTCCGAGGAGGGCGAGGTCGCGGGGGCCGATGCGCCAGCGCGGGCCGGTCAGCAGACGCACCAGGGAGGCATTGGCGCCGGGGTCCTGGAGGACCTCGCAGACGGCGACCAGGTCGGCGACCTCGGGCAGGTGCAGCAACCCGGAGAGGCCGACGACCTCGACAGGGATGTCGCGGGCGACGAGCGCGCCCTGGATCTCGGCGAAATCGGTTGCCGTACGGCACAGGACGGCGATCTCGCCGGGCGCCTTGCCGGTCTGCACGAGGTGGGCGACGGAGTCGGCGATCCAGGCCATCTCCTCGGCGTGGGTGGGCAGCAGGGCGCAGCGGACCGTGCCGTCGCGCTCGGCGCCGGGGGCCGGGCGGAGCGCCTCCACGCCCGCGTGCATGGCGCGCAGCGGCTCGGCGAGGCCGTTGGCGAGGTCGAGGAGGCGGCCGCCGCTGCGGCGGTTCTCGCTGAGTGCCTGGCGGGTGGCGGGTCGGCCCTCGGCGTCGGCGAAGTGCTCGGGAAAGTCGTCGAGGTTGGCCACGGAGGCGCCGCGCCAGCCGTAGATCGCCTGGCAGGGGTCGCCGACGGCGGTCACCGGATGGCCCGTGCCCTCGCCGAACAGGCCCGCCAGCAGGACGCGCTGGGCCACCGAGGTGTCCTGGTACTCGTCGAGGAGCACCACGCGGAACTCGTCGCGCAGCACGCGGCCCACCTCGGGGATCCGGGCTAGGGCTGCCGAGAGGGCGATCTGGTCACCGAAGTCGAGCAGGTCGCGCTCGCGCTTGGCGGCCCGGTAACGCACGACGAGTTCGGCGAGTTCGCGGCGGGCGGCGGCCGTCTCGGGGACCTTGCGCAGGTCGGCGTTGGTGAGCCTGGCGCCTTCCAGGCTCACCAACAGGTCGGCGTCCCACGCGCGCAGGTCCTCGGGGTGTACGAGGTGTTCGGCGAGTTCGGAGTCGAGGGTGAGCAGGTCGCTGACCAGGTCGGCGAAGGAGCGGGTCAGCGCCGGGTAGGGGCCGGGAGCCTCGCGCAGTACGCGCGCTGCGAGCTGGTAGCGGGTGGCGTCGGCGAGCAGCCGTGATGTCGGCTCCAGTCCGATGCGCAGGCCGTGGTCGGTCAGGAGGCGGCCGGCGAAGGCGTGGTACGTGGAGATCACCGGCTCGCCGGGCGGGTTGTCCGGGTCGATGACGTCGGGGTCGGTGACGCCGGCCCTGACCAGTGCCTTGCGGACGCGTTCGGCGAGTTCACCGGCGGCCTTGTTGGTGAAGGTCAGGCCGAGGACCTGCTCGGGGGCGACCTGTCCGGTGCCGACCAGCCACACCACCCGTGCCGCCATCACCGTGGTCTTGCCCGATCCGGCTCCGGCCACGATCACCTGCGGGGCGGGCGGCGCGGTGATGCAGGCCGTCTGCTCCGGGGTGAACGGGATGCCGAGGAGCTCCTTGAGCTGCTCGGGGTCGGTGATACGGGCGGCCATGTCGGAGAGGCTAGCGGCGGACACTGACAGCGGATGCCCGATCGGCCGCCGAGACGAGGAGAGCCGCAGGTCGGCGCGGGTGGTGCGATGCGTCACGCCTGTCGCCCGACTGTGTGCCGCCCGCTACTCGACCACGTGCCGTCCCTCCGGCCGCGCGCTGCACGACGCCCGGAACGCACAGTGCGTGCAGTGCTGGCCGGTGCTCGGCGTGAACCGCTCGTCGAGGACCTTTCCGGCGGCGGTGGCCAGCAGGTCACCGACCCACTCCCCCTCCAGCGGCTCCTGGGCCTGCACCCTGGGCAGGGTCTCGCCGCCGTCGCGCTTGGCCGCGCCCTGGCGCAGCTGTACGAGTTCGGCACCGCCCGGTTCGGGGCGTACGCCGTCGAAGGCGTCGTCCACGGCTCCCGCGCCAACCGCCAACTGGTAGACGGCGAGCTGCGGATGGCGGGCCACCTCGGCCGCGCTGACCGGCTGCTTGCCGGTCTTGAAGTCCACGACGTACGCGCGTCCCTCGCCGTCCGTCTCGACGCGGTCCATCTGGCCGCGGATGCGCACCTCGTAGTCGCCCGCTTCGAGGGTGACGTCGAAGTCGTGCTCGCTCGCCACGGGTGTGCGCCCGGTGCGGTCCAGCACATGCCACTTCAGGAAGCGTTCGAGCGCCACGCGCGCGTGCTCCATCTCCTGCGCCGACTTCCAGGGCGCGTCGAAGGCGAGCGCGTTCCACACCGACTCCAGGCGCTCCATGAGGACGGCAAGGTCGGCAGGGGTGCGTCCGGAGGCAACCTCGTCGGCGAGGACGTGCACCACGTTGCCGAAGCCCTGGGCAGCGGTGGCGGGCGCGTCGGCCTTCACCTCGCGGCCCAGGAACCACTGGAGAGCGCACGTGTTGGCGAGCTGGTCGAGGGCGCTGCCGGACAGGACCACGGGCTGGTCGCGGTCGCGCAGCGGCACCTTGCTCTCGGTCGGCTCGAACATGCCCCACCAGCGGTAGGGGTGGGCCGACGGGACCAGTGGGCGGCCGTCCTCGTCGGCGAGCGCCGCGAGCCGGGCGAGCCGGCGGGCGGCGGCCTCGCGGAGGGTGGCAGAAGCGCGCGGGTCGACGGTCGTGGCGCGCAGCTCGGCGACGAGCGCGGCCACGGACAACGGGCGGCGGGGGCGGCCGGTGACGTCCCGCGGCTCGACGCCGAGTTCCGTGAGGAAACGGGAGGGCTGGTCACCGTCGTCCGCGGGCGCCTTCACCGCGGTGACGACGAGGCGTTCACGCGCGCGTGTGGCGGCGACGTAGAAGAGGCGGCGCTCCTCGGCGAGCAGCGCACCGGGGGTGAGCGGTTCGGCGAGCCCGTCGCGGCCGATGCGGTCGGCCTCCAAAAGGGAGCCGCGGCGGCGCAGGTCCGGCCAGAGGCCCTCCTGGACGCCGGCGACCACGACCAGGCGCCATTCCAGGCCCTTGGAGCGGTGCGCGGTCATCAGACGGACGGCGTCCGGCCGTACGGCACGCCGGGTGAGCGTGTCGGCGGCGATGTCCTCGGCCTCGATCTGCTCCAGGAAGTTCAGCGCGCCCCGGCCGCCGGTGCGCTCCTCCGCGCGCGCGGCGGTCGCGAACAGGGCGCACACGGCGTCCAGGTCACGGTCGGCGTTGCGGCCGGCCGCGCCGCCGCGCCGGGCGGCCCGTTCCAGACGGGTGGGCCATGGGGTGCCCTGCCACAGCTCCCACAGCGCCTCCTCGGCCGTGCCGCCGCCCGCGAGGCACTCCCGTGCCTTCCTGAGCAGCGCGCCGAGCCGTTGGGCCCCGCGGGCGTACACCGGGTCGTGCGCGACCAGGCGTTCGGGTTCGGCGAGGGCCTGTGCGAGCAGTTCGTCCGAGGGCGGCGGCAGCGGGTTGCCCGCCACGCGCTCCTCCCCGCGCAGGGCCCGGCCGAGACGGCGCAGGTCGGCCGCGTCCATGCCGACGAGGGGGGAGGTGAGCAGGGTCAGGGCGGTCTCGGTGGTGAGCCAGGAGGTGTCCGGAGCCGGGTCCTCGGCGGATCGATCGGCGGACTGCTCGGCGGTCTCCGCAAGCTGCTCCCCGGCGTTGCCCCGTGGCGCGGATGCCTCGCCGTCGCCCCGTACGCCCCCTGCCGCCTCCGCCGTCGCCACCGCCCTGAGCGCCGTCAGCAGCGGTGCCACCGCCGGCTCGTGGCGCAGGGGCAGGTCGTCGCCGTCGATGTCCAGGGGGACGCCGGCGGCCGTGAGGGCGCGGCGGACCGTCGGGATGGTGCGCGCTCCGGCGCGCACCAGGACGGCCATCTCGCCCCAGGGAACGCCGTCCTCCAGGTGCGCCCTGCGGAGGATGTCGGCGATGTTGTCCAGCTCCGTACCGGCCGTGGGGTACGTGTACGCCTCGACTCGGCCTCCGTCCCGGGCCGGAACGAGCTCACGATGGGCTCGTACCTTGTCGGCGGGCAGGCGGGTCAGCGGCATGCGCTGGGTCACCAGACGGGTGGCGGCCAGCAGGGCGGCACCGGACCGCCGGGAGGTCCGCAGGACCTCGACGGGAGCCGGACGGCCGTCCGCGCGCGGGAAGGCCGCGGGGAAGTCCAGGATGCCGTTCACGTCCGCGCCCCGGAACGCGTAGATCGACTGGTCGGGGTCGCCGAAGGCGACCAGGGTGCGGCCGCCGCCGGCCAGGGCGTGCAGCAGGCGCACCTGGGCCGGGTCGGTGTCCTGGTACTCGTCGACGTACACGGCGTCGTACTGCGCGGCGAGCCGGGCCGCGGCCTCGGGGCGGCGGGCCAGCAGCACCGCGCGATGGACGAGTTCCGCGTAGTCGAGCACCCTCTGCATGTCGAGCACGTCGAGGTACTCGGCGAGGAACGCGGCGGCGGCCCGCCAGTCGGGGCGGCCGATCCGGCGGGCGAAGGCGTCCAGGGCGTCGGGGCCCAGGCCCAGTTCCCGGCTGCGGGCGAGCACCGCGCGGACCTCGTCGGCGAAGCCGCGGGTGGTCAGGCAGGCGCGCAGTTCGTCCGGCCAGCGCACGTGGGTGAGGCCGAGGCGTTCCAGATCGGGCTCGCCCGCGAGCAGTTCGCGGACGGTGACGTCCTGCTCGGGGCCGGAGAGCAGTCGCAGCGGCTCCACGAACAGGTCGCTGTCCTGGTGGGCACGGACCAGGGCATAGCAGTACGAGTGGAACGTGGTCGCCCGAGGCGCCCGGGCCGCCCCCATGCGCAGGGCCATGCGGTCGCGGAGTTCAACGGCCGCCTTGCGACTGAACGTCAGCACGAGGATCCGCGCGGGGTCCCCGCCGCGGGCGATCCGCGCGGCCACGGACTCCACCAGCGTGGTGGTCTTGCCGGTGCCGGGACCTGCGAGAACGAGCAGCGGACCGGACCGGTGGTCAACCACCGCGCGCTGGGCGGCGTCAAGACGAGGGGGAACCTGTTCGGTCGGCGGGGTACGCACCAGTCGGTAAGCGCCACGGTTCCCCTGCCGCACCTGGGGGTGCGGCAGGCGCCTTGTGGAGGAAGAGGAGCTCACGTGGTTCGCCGGTCCTGGTGGTCGTACTGGTTGTCGGGCCGCCGTGCGTGCAGAGCGGTGGCCGCGGGGTGAGGGGGACGCGTTCCGTCGACGCTACGCCGCCGGGCGGGACGGAAGTGAGGCTTCCGCTTCTTCCCTCCCGGCTCTTGCGACACGCGCGTCCCACGCCTCACGAACGTACGGCATGCCACGGACGTCCCTCGTGTCCCCCGTACGGGCCACGGGTTCCCCTCGGAGGGGTCCGATGGCGGAAGCTGTCAGGTGTGACCCTCCGCGCCCTCGTCGCCGTCCCACCGCGCACGCCTCAGGTCGAGCCGCGGCAGGTGGCCCTCGGCGGCCCTGCTCGCCTCCTTCATAGGGGTGCCCTCCGCGCGATAGTGGTCGAGGGCCCGCAGTTCGTGCCCCGGAAGCAGCACCCCGTCGGCGCGCACGACGCGCCACCACGGCACGGCTCCCCCATAGAGGGCCATCACGCGGCCGACCTGGCGCGGACCGCCCTCCTCCAGCCACTCTGCGACGTCCCCGTACGTCATGACACGACCGGGCGGAATCCGCTCGGCCACGTCGAGAACCCGCTCGGCGTACTCCGGCAGCGCCTCCGTGCCTCCCGCCCGGGCGCCCTCAGGAAGGTTCTCCTCGCTCATTCGCCCCATCCTGCCCCACCCCACCGACAACGTGACGCACTCGTCACCGGACGCATCCCTCGCCCTGGAGCGGCGCTTCCGGCAGACTGTGCGCCCCCGCATTTGCACCCTGATGCCCCCGTGTGCCGGTGGGGCATGCCACCATCGTGCGGGCGGTGACTGGTGATACGAGACCAAGAAGAGACGATGAAGCAGCAGGGCGTGCACGCCGAAGGCGCGGAGGGCGGCTCTGCCGTCCCTTCGCGTCCGGACACCGCCGACGTGCACGAGAAGAGCCCTGAAGAGACCGCACACACGACGGATCCGCCGAACCGGGCCGACGACCCGGACGACGCTCACGTCGACGAGGTCGAGGGCGACGAACCGCTGCTCCCCGCGCGCGTGCACCGCCCGTCCGACCTGATGCGGCTCCTGGTGGGCGTGCTCGCCATCGTCATCCTGCTCGCGATCGCCGCGTTCGCACACGGAACGACCTCGGGGCTCGAACAGGACATCAACAAGGGCACCGGCCAGGCACCCGATCTGCTGATCAAGATCGCCGGACTGGCGTCGAGCATCGCGATCCTCCTGGTGCCGGTCGCGTTCGCGATCGAGCGGCTGATCAAGCGGGACGGGCTGCGCATCGCCGACGGCGTGCTCGCGGCGGTCCTCGCACACGGAGTGACCCTCGCCACCGACCTGTGGGTCGCCAGAGCCGCCCCCGACTCGATCCAGGAGGCGCTCACTCAGCCCTCCCCCGGTGACATCCACGCCCTGACCGACCCGGTGCACGGCTATCTGGCACCCGTCATCGCGTACATGACGGCCGTCGGCATGTCCCGGCGGCCCCGCTGGCGTGCCGTGCTGTGGATCGTGCTGATGCTCGACGCGTTCTCGATGCTGGTCACCGGCTACACGACGCCGTTCTCGATCATCCTGACGGTGCTGATCGGCTGGACCGTGGCCTACGGGACGCTGTACGCGGTCGGCTCCCCCAACGTCCGCCCCACGGGACAGACGCTGATGGCCGGCCTGCGGCACGTGGGGTTCCACCCCGTCTCGGCGGCGCGCGAGGAGGCCGCGGACACGGAGAACGGCGACCGCGGCCGACGCTACTTCGTCACCCTGGAGGACGGCCCGCCGCTCGACGTCACAGTGGTCGACCGGGAGCAGCAGGCACAGGGCTTCTTCTACCGCGCGTGGCGCAATCTGACCCTGCGCGGCTTCGCCACCCGCAGCAGCCTGCAGTCGCTGCGCCAGGCGCTGGAGCAGGAGGCCCTGCTCGCCTACGCGGCCATCGCGGCCGGCGCCAACGCGCCCAAGCTGATCGCGACCTCCGAGCTGGGCCCCGACGCCGTCATGCTCATCTACGAGCACACCGGCGGGCGCACGCTGGACACGCTGGCGGACGACGAGATCACCGACGAACTGCTGCGCAACACCTGGCACCAGGTGCAGGCGCTGCAGTCGCGGCGCATCGCGCACCGCAGGCTGGCGGGTGACGCGATTGTGGTGGATCGTTCCGGCACGGTGGTCCTCACCGATCTGCGCGGTGGCGAGATCGCGGCCGGCGATCTGCTGCTGCGCATGGACGTCGCCCAGCTGGTCACCACGCTCGGCCTGCGAGTGGGCGCCGAGCGGGCCGTGGCCTCCGCCGTTCGCGTGCTCGGTCCGGACGTCGTCGCCGACTGCCTGCCGATGCTCCAGCCGATCGCGCTGACCCGCTCCACGCGCGCGACGCTGCGAAAACTGGCCCGCGAGCGGGCGCAGCGGGAGCGCGAGGCGGTCCTCGAGGCATCGCGGCAGGCCAAGCAGGCCCGCTTGGAGGAGGGCTCGGACGACAGCGGACCCGTACTCGACAAGCCCGACAAGAAGACGGTGCGCGCGGAACAGCGGGCCGAGAAGCGGGCCATCGACGAGGCTCTGGAGGAGGCCCGCGAAGAGGATCTGCTGACACAGATCCGGCACGCGGTGCTGCGGATCAGGCCGCAGGCGCCCGTGGAGCCGGCCCGCCTGGAGCGGGTGCGGCCGCGCACGCTGATCAGCTTCATCGCGGGTGCCATCGGCGCGTACTACCTGCTGACCCAGCTCACGCACATCGAGTTCGGCACCCTCTTCGCCCAGGCCCAGTGGGGCTGGCTGATCGCTGCGGTGCTGTTCTCGGCGCTCAGCTATGTCGCCGCCGCCATGGCACTGCTGGGGTTCGTGCCCGAGCGGGTGCCGTTCCCACGGACCGTGGCGGCGCAGGTCGCCGGGTCCTTCGTGAAGATCGTGGCACCGGCCGCGGTCGGCGGTGTCGCACTCAACACGCGCTTCCTGCAGCGCGCGGGAGTACGGCCCGGGCTCGCGGTGGCGAGCGTCGGCGCCTCGCAGCTGTTCGGGCTCGGCTGCCACATCCTGATGCTGCTGTCCTTCGGCTATCTGACCGGCACCGAGAAGACCCCGTCGCTGTCGCCGTCCCGGACGGTCATCGCCGGCCTGCTCACGGTGGCGGTGCTCGTGCTCGTGGTGACCTCGGTGCCGTTCCTGCGGAAATTCGTCGTCACGCGCGTGAGGTCGCTGTTCGCGGGTGTGGTGCCGCGCATGCTGGACGTGCTGCAGCGGCCGCAGAAGCTGGTCACCGGCATCGGCGGCATGCTCCTGCTCACCGCCTGCTTCGTGATGTGCCTGGACGCGTCGATCCGGGCGTTCGGCGACAACTCCACCTCGCTCAGCATCGCCAGCGTCGCCGTCGTCTTCCTCGCCGGAAACGCGCTCGGGTCCGCGGCGCCGACCCCAGGCGGTGTGGGCGCGGTGGAGGCGACCCTGACGGTCGGCCTCATCGCCGTCGGCCTCCCCAAGGAGGTCGCCGCACCGGCCGTCCTGCTGTTCCGGCTCCTGACCCTGTGGCTGCCGGTGCTGCCGGGCTGGCTGGCCTTCAACCACCTGACGCGCAAGGGCGCCCTGTAGCCGTACGCCGGCGGAAGTACCTCGTACGGCCCGCGCCCCGAGCGCCCCACCGTGCCCCGCCCCAGGATGGGAGCATGCCGAAGCCCTTCCGGATCCGCGCCGCCGTGACCGTCGTCGTACTGCTGTCCTCCCTGGTGGCGGGCTGTAGCAGCGGCTCCGGCGACGGGGACCTGACCGCGCAGAAACTGGACTGGAAGGACTGCCCGGCGCCGTCCCCGGCCGAGGGCGGCGGCAGCCCCCCGTCGCCGCTGCCGAACGGCGGCACCTGGCAGTGCGCCACCATGAAGGCGCCCCTCGACTGGAACAACCCCAAAGGCGCCACCACCGGCCTCGCGCTGATCCGGGCGAAGGCTAGCGGCGACCCGAGCAAGCGGATCGGCTCGCTGATCTTCAACTTCGGCGGCCCCGGCGGCTCCGGCGTCACCACGCTGCCCGCCTTCGGCGAGGACTACGCCAAGCTGCGCCCCCGCTACGACCTGGTGAGCTTCGACCCGCGCGGGGTCGGGCGCAGTGACCCGGTCGAGTGCGAGAGCGACGCGCAGCTCGACGAGTTCTTCCAGCAGGACGCGACGCCCGACGACGCGGCCGAGCGCGCCCAGCTCCTGAACCGCACCAAGCAGTTCAACCGGGCCTGCGAGAAGAACTCCAAGAGGGTCCTCCCGCATGTGCGCACCACGGACGCCGCCCGCGACATGGACCTCATGCGCCAGGTCCTCGGCGATGAAAAGCTGCACTACTTCGGCATCTCGTACGGCACCGAACTCGGCGGCGTCTATGCCCACTTGTTCCCCAAGAACGTGGGCCGGGCCGTCTTCGACGGGGTCGTCGACCCCACGCAGAACCCGGAACAGAGCTCGCTCGGGCAGGCCCGGGGCTTCCAGCTCGCGCTCGACAACTTCGCCGAGGACTGCACGTCGAAGACCACCGAGTGCCCGATCGGCGACACCCCGCAGGACGTCAAGGACCGCATCGCCAAGCTGCTCAGTGACCTCGACAAGAAACCGATCCCGGGCATCTTCCCCCGCCAACTGACCCAGACCGCCGCGACCAACGGCATCGCGCAGTCCCTGTACTCCAAGGACTTCTGGGAGTACCTCACGGAGGGTCTTGAGCAGGCCTACGACGGCGACGGCAAGATCCTCATGCTGCTGTCCGACTCGATGAACGGCCGCAGTGAGAACGGCGAGTACAGCAACATCACCGCGGCGAACACCGCCATCAACTGCGCCGACGACAAACCGCGGTACACGGCCGACTTCGTCGAGCAGAGGCTGCCGCAGTTCCGCTCCGCCTCCCCGCTGTTCGGGGACTTCCTGGCCTGGGGCATGCTCAGCTGCACCAACTGGGCAGTACCGGGTGCCGCCGATCATCCCGACGTGAGTGCGCCCGGGGCGGCGCCGATCCTCGTCGTGGGCAACACCGGCGACCCCGCGACCCCGTACGAGGGCGCGCGGAAGATGGTGGACGCGCTCGGCAAGGGCGTCGGCGTCCAGCTGACGTACAAGGGGCAGGGACACGGCGCGTACGACAGCAAGAACAAGTGCGTGCAGGACACGGTGAACGGCTATCTGCTGGACGGGAAGGTGCCGCCGGCCGGGACCGTCTGCTCCTGAACTCACTCGGATTGCCGAGAGAAGTCGCAGGTCAGAGAGTTATCCACAGGCCGGCACAGGCTCGGCTTGATCCGCCTACTATGGCCTGACTGCTCCCCGCGGCTCAGGGCGGAGAGCTCGTGAGGGGGGTGCACATGTCGCGTTTCGCACGATGGACGGCCACGGTCGCAGCAGCTGTGCTGGTGGCCGGATGCAGCAGCGGATCGTCCGGCGGAAGCGGGGACGAGGGCAAGGGCCGGTCCGATACGCCGTCGGGATCGCCGACCGCCACGTCCGCCGCCCTGCCCGCCTCGCTCACGGCGCAGAAGCTCGCCTGGGGCGGCTGCAAGGCCACAAAAGACGCCCCGGCGCCGAGCGCCGACTGGCAGTGCGCCACGCTCAAGGTGCCGCTGGACTGGGCGAAGCCGGACGGCGAGACGATCGGCCTGGCACTGATCCATGCCAAGGCCACCGGAGGCGACCACATCGGCTCGCTGCTGTTCAACTTCGGCGGTCCGGGCGGCTCGGGCGTGTCCATGATGCCGTACTACGCGGCCACGGTCTCCAAGCTGCGCCAGCGGTACGACCTGGTGAGCTGGGACCCGCGCGGGGTCGGGGCGAGCGAGGGCATCCGCTGCCGCGGCGACCGGGAGATCCAGTCCGCCGAGACGGTGGACGCCACCCCGGACACGCCGGCCGAGGAACAGGCCTACTTCCAGGACGCCACCGACTTCGGCAAGGGCTGCAAGAAGGCCGCCGGGAAGCTGATGGCGCATGTGTCGACGACCGACACGGCACGCGACATGGATCTGATGCGCCAGGTCCTCGGCGACACGAAGATGCACTACTTCGGCATTTCCTACGGCACCGAACTGGGCGGTGTGTACGCCCACTTGTTCCCCAGGAACGTGGGGCGGCTGATCCTGGACGCGGTGGTCGACCCGAGCGCCGACTCGGTGGGCCACGCCGAGAACCAGGCCCGGGGCTTCCAGCGGGCCCTGGACGACTACCTCAAGTCCACGGGCCAGGACCCGAAGCAGGGCTCGCAGAAGATCGTGAACCTGCTGGACGGGATCGACGCCAAGCCGCTCCCGACGTCGTCCGGGCGCAAGCTGACACAGACGCTCGCGGTCACCGGAATCGTCCTGCCGCTGTACAGCGAGGCCAGCTGGCCGACGCTCACCAGCGCCCTGAAGGCCGCCGAACAGGGTGACGGTTCGAAGCTGCTGTCGCTCGCCGACAACTACAACGAGCGCGACTCCGCGGGGCACTACGGCACGACCACGCATGCACAACGGGTCATATCGTGCCTGGACGACAAGCAGCGGCCCACGCTGACGGAGACGAAGAAGCTGCAGCCGGAGTTCGAGAAGATCTCGCCGGTGTTCGGGGACTTCCTGGGCTGGGACACGGCCGGCTGGTGCCACGACTGGCCGGTGCCCGGACAGTACGACACCCCGGAGGTCAGTGCGCCGGGTGCGGCGCCGATCCTGCTGGTCGGCAACACCGGGGACCCGGCGACGCCGTACGAGGGCGCCCGCAGGATGGCGGACGAGCTGGGCAAGGGTGTCGGTGTGGAGCTCACCTGGAAGGGCGAGGGACACGGGGCGTACGGCAACGGGAGCGATTGCGTCGACTCGACGGTGAACGCGTATCTGCTCGACGGGACGGTGCCCAAGGACGGCAAGGTCTGCTCGTAGCGCCGCCGTCGGGCCAAGGCCCCCGGGCAACGGAAAGGGGCCCGGCACCCATGGTGCCGAGCCCCTCCGGGACCGGGGAAGGCGTGGGCCTAGTAGACCGGCTTGTGCGGCTCGATCTGGTGGACCCAGCCGATCACGCCGCCGCCGACGTGCACGGCGTCCGCGAAGCCCGCGGACTTCAGCACGGCGAGGACTTCCGCACTGCGGACACCCGTCTTGCAGTGCAGGACGATCTTCTTGTCCTGCGGGAGGGTCTCCAGGGCGGTGCCCATCAGGAATTCGTTCTTCGGGATCAGCCGGGCGCCCGGGATGGAGACGATCTCGTACTCGTTCGGCTCGCGGACATCGATGATGTCGATGTTCTCGCCATCGTCGATCCACTCCTTGAGCTGCTTGGGAGTGATCGTCGAGCCGGCGGCCGCCTCCTGGGCCTCCTCGGACACGACGCCGCAGAAGGCCTCGTAGTCGATGAGCTCGGTGACGGTCGGGTTCTCGCCGCAGACCGCGCAGTTCGGGTCCTTGCGGACCTTCACCTGGCGGTACTGCATCTCCAGGGCGTCGTAGATCATCAGCCGGCCGACCAGCGGCTCACCGATGCCGGCGAGCAGCTTGATGGCCTCGTTGACCTGGATGGAGCCGATGGACGCGCACAGCACGCCGAGGACGCCGCCCTCGGCGCAGGAGGGAACCATGCCGGGGGGCGGGGGCTCCGGGTACAGGCAGCGGTAGCAGGGGCCGTGCTCCGACCAAAAGACGGACGCCTGGCCGTCGAAGCGGTAGATCGAGCCCCACACGTACGGCTTGTTCAGCAGCACGCAGGCGTCGTTGACCAGGTAGCGGGTCGCGAAGTTGTCCGTGCCGTCGACGATCAGGTCGTACTGGCTGAAGATGTCCATCACGTTGTCGGCCTCGAGCCGCTCCTCGTGAAGGATCACGTTCACGTACGGGTTGATGCCCTTGACGGTGTCCCGAGCGGACTCGGCCTTGGAGCGGCCGATGTCGGACTGGCTGTGGATGATCTGACGCTGCAGGTTCGACTCGTCGACCTCGTCGAACTCCACGATGCCGAGCGTGCCCACGCCGGCCGCGGCCATGTACATCAGCGCCGGCGAACCCAGGCCGCCGGCACCCACACAGAGCACCTTGGCGTTCTTCAGCCGCTTCTGCCCGTCCATCCCGACATCGGGGATGATCAGGTGGCGGGAGTACCTGCGGACCTCGTCTACGGTGAGCTCAGAGGCTGGCTCGACCAGGGGTGGCAACGACACGGGGACTCCGTTGGTCGGTCAATCACTACAGTTGTTCTCCCTGTAACACTGCCATGGCCTTCTTCATTCCGAGACACCCGTTCCGATCCGCGAGACGATTTCGTCCCAGTAGCCGGGCATGGTCTCCCAGGGGTCGGCCCGGCCGCCGCGATCGGTGCGGTCGGTGAAGTAGATCGTCGCCGCGCCCTGCCAGCGGGCGATGCGCAGCGCCTCGTCGAGATGGCCGCGGGGCACGCCGTGCACGAAGTGGCAGAAGCGGTCGGGCGGGTAGTCGGCGGTCCACTCCGCCACCTGCGACCAGCGGTAGTCGGCCCAGGAGCCGGAGAAGGTCACCAACTGGTCGGCGTTCGCGGCGTAGCCAGGGTGCGGGTGGGTGCCGTGGCCGAGGACGACATGGGCGTCGGCGCTGATCGCGCGCAGCGCGTCGACGGTGCGGCGGACCTCGGGGAGCGAGGTGCGCTCGCCGGGGCAGCGGTCGAGGAGGAAGCCGTCGACCCGGTACCAGTCGAGGTAGCGGTGCGCGTCCGAGAGCAGGTCCGCGTAGGCGCGGGCGCCGTAGATGTCGTCGAGGTGACCGAGAACACGGACACCCGCGTTGCGCAGCCGGCCGGCCGCTTCCAGGCAGTGCGGGTCGGGGCGCATGCCGGGGCCGCCGCCCGACACGTTGAGGACGACCCAGTGCAGGGGCGTGCCCGGGCGGGTGAGTTCGCCCCACTCCATCGGGGCCACCAGGGGATGCGCAAAGCCTGGGATGCCGAAGCCGGTGCGGGCGACGGTGCCCGCGGTGCCACGTTTGATGCTGGTCAGATGCGGCATGCCGCCTCCATCCAGATGTCGGCGAGGGACTCTTCGAGGTTGATGCGGGGCCGCCAGCCGAGCCGGTCGCGTGCGGTGCGCACGTCGGCCTGCTGCCAGCTGCCGCAGCCGTCGGGGTACGGAAACGCGACCGGGGCGTGGTCGGAGTCGGGGCGCGGGTGGCCGATGGATGCCCTCAGGGGTCCGGGCGGCCCGTCGAGTTCGTGCAGGGCGCCGCCGTATCCGGCGACGCGGGCGAGAACGGCGGCGGCGTCGCGCAGGCGGACGGCGCGGCCCGAGCCGATGTTGATGACACCCTGCGCGGCGGAGAGAGAGGCGGCGTGCACGGCGCGGGCCACGTCGCGGACGTCGACGAAGTCGCGCTGGACGCCCAGGCCGCCGAGCTTGAGCTCGCCGTCGCCGGACTGCATGGCGCGGCGCATCGCCTCGGCGAGGCGGCCGAGCGGGGAGCCGGCCGGTGTGCCGGGTCCGGCGGGCGAGAACACGCGGAGGACCACGGCGTCCAGACCCGAGCCCAGGACGAGTTCGGTGGCGGCGAGTTTGCTGACGCCGTACGGGCCGCCGGGGCGGGGGACGGCGTCCTCGGCCGTGGAGGAGCCGGGCTGGCTGGGGCCGTACTCGGCGCTGCAGCCGATCTGCACGAGGCGGGCGCCGCAGCCGCTGCGGCGCAGGGCCTCGCAGACGGTGGCGACCGCGACGGTGTTGTGCCGGGTGAGTTCGCGGGCGCCGCCGCGGGTGGCTCCGGCGCAGTTGACGACGACGCCGGGGTGCACCGCGTCGAGGAAGCGGGTGAGTGCGCCGGGGCTGCCGGACGCGAGGTCGAAGCGGACGTCGGCGTCGTCGCCGCGGCCGAGCGCGGTGAGCTGGACGGCCGGGTCGGCGAGCAGGCGGTCGGCGACGAAACGGCCGAGGTAGCCGTTGGCTCCGATCAGCAGGACCCTCATCGTGCGGCTCCCGGGGTGTGCGTTCCGGCTGCTCCGGTGGCTCCGGGCGCTCCGGGTCGGGAGGTGGTCATCTGGTGTTCTCCTTCGAAGGGATGATGCGGTTGCCTCCGGCGGCTGGGCAGGGCGCCTGCGGCTGGAAAAGGTCTGGGTTCCGGTGGGCGGCTCCGGCGCGAAGGGAGCGGTGGCGTGCCGGTCATCGCTGCTCTCCCGTCGGCGTGTGCGCCGAGGCGCGGGTGAGGGTGCGGGCCGCGTGGAGCAACAGGGCCAGGGCGGCCGTCCCGCAGGCGAGCGCGGGGACGCTGCCCTCGCCCCATGTGTCCACGAGGGTCTCGATGGGGGCCGCCAGGAAGGCGCACCCGGGGAGCCGCCCGCCGAGGACCAGGGCCAGGGCCGTCGCCTCGACCGCGGCCGCGGTGGTGAGGACGCGGGCCGGGGCGTGCGCATGGTGGTGCACGGTGAGGAGGCGGGCGAGCAGGAGGAGGGCGCCCAGGGTGAGAACCTGCGGGAGAGCGGCGGGCTCGTGCAGGGCCGTGCCGGACAGGGCGGCCAGGCCCGTGAGGGCGCTCAGGAACAGGGCGACCGTGCCGAGCAGCAGCGGCCGTGCGGCGGCGGTGAACTCCTCCAGGCCGCGGCTGCCCGTGAGCCTGCGGTGGATGCGTGCGGCGAAGAGATGGGCGGTCCAGGCCGCCGGGGCGCAGGACAGGGCGAGGGCCAGGACGGGTGCGGTGGCCAGGGGCCAGGGGCCGCCCGCAGCGCCGGTGGGCGGGCCGTCGGGGCCGCCCTGGAGGACCGCGTGGAGCAGGCCGTCGCCGAGGAGGGCGTAGGCGAGGAGCCAGGGGGCGGACGCGCGCGTGCCGAGCGGCGTGCGCCACATGTGGCCGTCGGGTGGGGTGGCGAGCGGGCCGCGGCGCAGTGCCGCGCGCACGCCGAGGGTCACGGCGAGGACGCCCACGGTGACCGCCACAAGGCGCGTTCGGCCGTGGGTGAGGTGCAGGGCGGTCACGACCGCCGCGCTCAGCGCTCCGGGGAGGAGGGCGAGCAGGGCCCAGTCGGCGCGTGCGCGGGGCGCGGCCGTGGGGTCGGGGGGCGGGAGCGGGTCGTCGTCGCGGGGCACGCGCGCGTACATCTCCTCGGCGAGCGAGAAGACGTCGCGGTGGCGGAAGCGGGCGGCGGTCCGGTCGGTGACGCCGTGCGCCTCCAGACCCGCCGCGATCTCCAGCGGGTCCACGGCGCGTTCGCACAGCTCGCGGTGACGGTGCATCAGCGCCTTCACGGGGTCCGCGGCGCCCCGGCGGACGGCGGGTCCGCGGCTCCGTACCGTGCCCGCGCGGGCTCTGCCGCCCGCGGTCGCCGGCGGTTCGGCCCCGCGCGAGGAGTCCTGTGCCCGCCCGTCCCCGGGAGCGGGCTCCGGCTCCTCCCCCGCGAGCCACCCCTCCGAGCGCGTGTCCCACGCGCCGGGGCTGCTCGGGGTTCCGGGGCGGTCCAGTTCGCCCAGGTCGCTCATCGGACTCCCTCCGTGAGCGTCAAGGGGGTGGCTCGCACCGGTGGGCCGGAGGCCCAGGCGGGGCCGCCGCGTGCCAGGACGCGGGACGCGGAACCGGTCCAGCGCCCGGGGAGATGGGCCTCGGCCGGGACGGCGAACGGGAGGGGTTCGCCGGTCTCGCCGAGGACGACCCGGCGGACCGGGCAGTGCGAGAGGATCTCCAGGTAAATGCCGTGAAATGCCGCGATGTTCTGCTCAACGGTGAACAGTTCGAGCGCCCGGGCACGGGCGGCGGCGCCGAGGCGTTCACGGCGCTCGGGGTCGCGCAACAGCGCCACGCACGCCTCCGCGAGCGCCCGCGGATTGCGCGGCGGTACGACGAGCCCCGTGCCGCCGATGACCTCGACCACGGCGCCGACATCCGTGGACACCGTCGCGCGGCCGCAGAACATGGCCTCGACCAGGCTGATCGGGAAGCCCTCGACAACGCTGGAGAGGACGGTCACGGCGCCGGAGGCGTACACGTCGGCGAGGGACGGGGCGTCGGGCTCTCCGATCTCCTCGAAGGAGACCGGGTTGTCGCCGACCGCGTGCACGCCCTCGGCCTCGTCCGGGAAGAGTTGCGCGGCGAGCGCCCGGCAGTGGCCCAGATACGCCTCGCCCTCGGCGCCCGTCGCCGCGCCGACGACGCGCAGCCGCGCCTTGGGCTCCTCCTTGCGGACCTCGGCGAAGGCGTGCAGCAGGGACACCAGGTCCTTGGCGGGTTCGACCCGGCCGACCCACACCAGCGTGCCCGGTTCGGCGTGGTCGGCGGACTCGCCCACCTCCGCGAAGCGGGACGCCTCCATGCCCGGGTAGACCGTGCGGATCCTTGAGCGGTCCGCGCCGCAATGCTCCTGCCAGCGGCGGGCGTGCGCGTTGCCCGGTGTGAGGATCGCGGCCCGGGTGTAGACCTCGGCGGCGAGCCTGCCGTGGAAGGAGGCGAGCAGCGCGCGCACGGCGGGAGCGGCCTCGGCGGAGGCGAGGTAGTGCGAGCGCAGGCGCACGCCGTACTCGGTCACCAGCAGCGGTACGCCGGAGAAGTGACGGGCGAGCAGTCCGGGCAGCGCCGCCGCGCCGCCGGCGGTCGCATGGCACAGGTCGACAGAGCCGAGGCCGTCGTCCTCGTACCAGTCGAGGGACAGGGGGCGCAGGCTGCGTTCGAGGTGCGCGGCGACGGCGAGCAGATCCGGCACACGGGCCTCGCGCGCCGTGCGCGGTGCGCCGGGTGCGCGGCAGGCGTGTTCCAGCGCGCGCAGGGCGGCTTCGGAGCGGAGCGCGCCGACCAGTCCGCCCTCGTCGCGCGCGAGTTCCGCGAGCCCGTACAACGCAGTGGCGAAACGGTCCGCCTGGTCATCGGATCCGGTGCAGACCGCTGCGACGAGTTCTCCGTAGCAGCCGGCAAAGCGCCGGCGCGCGCGCCGCCCGTGCACCACGCCGTCGTCCTCGGCGCTCCACAGCGGGGCCGTGCGGACCCGGCTGACCTGTGGTGGAAGCGGGATCCAGCCCTCGTCCTCCTGTTGCCGGCCACGGCTGAGCGCGTAGATGTCGAACTCGTGCTGCCCGAGCCCGCGCACGAGCCGGTCGCACCAGAGCCTGGCATCACCGTTCAGATACGGATAGCCACCCTCCGTAAGCAGTCCGATGCGCACGAGCGCACCCCCGATCTCCCGTGTGAGGAGCCGCCGTCACGGTGGCGGCTCACAGCGGGACGAACGTATGCGGACATGACGGTGGCGCGACGGACGGTTGTCCATCGCGCCACCAAAAGGGGTGAACGCGAGTAACTTTCCCGTGCGACTGACGTTCGCTGGCGCTAAGAGATGGTTCGAACACGGAACGTCACACCCTCGCCCGCCACCGACCGGTGCACGACGCGCGAGGCGCATGTCAACTCTTGGGGTAGGGCCAGGGGTTGGGCAGGCAGTGGATTCCGTCGTGGTCGAGGAACTTGGTCTGCTGCTGCATGACCGGGGCCAACGCGCCGTTCCTGTCGCAGCTCACATGGCCGTAGCCCAGCCGGTGGCCGACCTCGTGATTGATGAGCATCTGCCGGTAGGCGTGGATTTCGTTCCCGTATGTCTTGCTGCCCTGCGCCCACCGGTATGCGTTGATCATCACGCGCTCGGTGGAGGCGGAGTCGCACGACACGTTGTCCTCCGTCGTGTCGAGACCGGACTTGGCGCACCACTGCGCGGTGGTGCCGGGGCTGGCCAGTGTGATCACGAAGTCGGGCTTGCCGGAGTAGATGCGCTCGAAAGTCCGGGCGCCGCCGTGGGCCCAACTGCGGTTGTCGTTGAGCGTCTTCTGCACGGCCTGGGCGAAGAGTTCGGCGTCCAGGCCGAGCCCCTGCTCCACGTCCACGCGATAGGTGTACTTCTGGCCCTTGCCGGGCGCCCTGTCGACGCCGGGTACGGCCTCGAACTTCCCCGAGCCCTTGAGCGTGACCCCAAGCGGGTACTTCGTGTCCATCTTCTGCTCGTACGTCAGCGTCGCCACGCTCGGCGCCGCGGACGGTGTGGTCCGGCCCTGGCCGCGCGAGGTGGAGTCCTGGTCGGCGCGGGCCTGGTCGGTGGCCGACTGCGACCGCACATCGGCGTCGTCGCGGCTGTCGGCGACCTGCCCGGCCACGACCACCGCGAGCACGGTGGTGACGGCGGCGGCCGCGATGCCGGTGAACGCCCGGCCCTTGGTGCTCTTCGTCTCCCCGGACGGCGCCGCCGGGGGCGTGCCGTCGTCCGCGTCGGGCTCGGGGACAGTCGGGACGGTGTCGAGGGTGGGCGACTCGGTGCGCTGGGCGCTGATGCCGGCTCCGGACCGGGGTGTGAAGACGTCGTCGTCCTCGTCGAAGGCGTCGAGGTAGTCCTGCCGCGGTACGCCCGGCATCGCCTGTCGCTGCCGCGGTATGGCCACGCCGGGCCCCGCCACGCCGAGCCCTGGCGCACCGGCTCCGGGCGCACCGCCACGCCCTCTCAACTCGCCCCAGCCGCCCCCGGCTTCACGCTGCTCGGGATGCCCACCGCGGGATTGAGGAGTGCCGTCGGGGAAACGGGGGGTGCCATGGGCGGGCGTGCCGCCGGGGAAACGCGGCACGCCGCGCGCGGGAGTCCCGTCGGGCAGACGCGGCACCCCATGAGCCGGCGTGCCGTCAGGAAGACGCGGCACGCCGCGCGCGGGAGTCCCGTCGGCGAATCCCGTCCCCTCGCCCGTCGGTGCCTGCCGCTGTCCGGGGAGCGGTACGTGACCCGCCCCCGGACCGGGCACACGCGGCGGCCCCTCGATCCCGGCGGAGTCTCGTGGCCCCCGCCTTCCCCCTATGTCCGCGGCATCGCTCTTGGCGGAGGATCCGCGGCGGCTGTGGCGTCCCACGTCGGCCCTCAGCTCCCCGCACCCGCGTCGACCGCGCCGGAACCGCCGTCGGGGGCCGTCGGCACCGACTCCCCCAGGTCCGCGAGGAGTTCACGGAACGCCGCGGCCACCGCCTCCGGGTACTCCATCATCGCGACGTGCCCGGCGTCGGGCAGGGAGAGCAGGCGGGAGTCGCGGAAGGCGCGGGCCGCCCGCTGGGCCATGCGGTAGCCGACGAGTTGGTCGCGGCCGCCGTAGATCAGGAGGGTCGGGGCCAGGACGCGCTCGGCCTGGCGCCACAGCCCGTGCTGCCCGCCCAGCGTGTACGCGTTGACCAGCCCGCGCGCGGAACGCGCCATCGCGTCCCAGAAGTACGGCAGTTGCAGCCGCCGCTCCAGTTCGTCCACGGCGTGTCCGAATGCCTCGGGCGTCACCCGCCCCGGGTCGCCGTAGCACAGCCCCAGGACTCCGCGGACCCGCTGCTCGGCCGTCCACTCCTTGGTGAGCCGGGTGAACAGCGCGGCCACGCCGGGCACCCCCAGCAGCCCCGTCGGCACCGCGGTCCGCTGCACGCGCAGCTCGGGCAGCGCGGGCGAGACGAGCGTGAGCGTCCGTACGAGATCGGGGCGCACGGCGGAGACGCGCGTGGCGACAGCGCCGCCGAGCGAGTTCCCGAAGAGGTGGACAGGGCCGCGTCCGGTCGCGTCGAGATAGCGGATCACCGCGCGCGCGTGTCCCGTAATGGAGTAGTCGCCGTCGTCGGGCGGCGGGGAGTCGCCGAAGCCCGGCAGGTCGACCGCCTCGCCGGCGACGACACCGTCCAGCCCCTCCATGAGCGCCGACCAGTTCTGCGAGGAACCGCCGAGCCCATGGACGTACAGCGCGGGCGGCAGTCCCTCGCGCGCGGGTGGTCTCGACCGGATGGACAGCGTGGCACCGGGAAGCGTCACCGGACCCAGTCGCTCGCCCTCCGCGACCCTGACGCGCGCCACCTTCGGGAGCACGCTGGTGGCAGGCACGAACGGCAGCTCGGTCGAAGACATGCGCCAATGTTACGAGACGATCACGCAGTGGATCGTGTGTTCGCGGTCACAGAACAGGCCTGAATCGCATAGCGTCCGAATCGGGTGTCTCCTACGCTCTTACAGAGGGCACCCGCTTGTCGCCCCTGCTTCTCCCAGGGACAACATTCCACGGAAGGGAGCCCGCCATGGCCGTTGACCCCACCGATCCGGATGTCTTCGAGGAACTCGCCGACGACGAGGCCGCGGAGATCGACGTCGAGGCGCCCGAGAACGACGCCGCGGAACAGCACGCGGACGTCGCACCGGACCGTGACGACCCCCTGGAGAACGTCGACCCGGCCGTCGCGAACGAGGCGGATCTCCTCGAACAGAGGCGGGTCGTGTCCCTCGACGAGGACGATTACCGCTGACGCCGACGGGGACACGGGGAGTGACCTGCCCCGTTTGTTGCCCTTCGACGGGCTTTCGCCGCCGTCCGGTACGTGAAATTCTGCGCTCGCACCGCGCACACCACGGTTACTGAAAAGTACGATGGCCGCGCGGCGCACACCGCATGTGGACGACATTGGGAGGCGGCGTGACAGCCATCGAGCAGACAGAGGCGGCACGCCCGCGGGGCACTCGCCTTCCGCGCCGTGCCCGACGGAACCAGCTGCTGGGCGCCGCCCAGGAAGTTTTCGTGGCGCAGGGCTACCACGCTGCCGCGATGGACGACATCGCCGAGCGCGCCGGGGTCAGCAAGCCGGTGCTCTACCAGCACTTCCCGGGCAAGCTCGACCTCTACCTGGCCCTGCTGGACCAGCACTGCGAGTCCCTGATCCAGGCCGTGCGGGGCGCGCTGGAGTCGACGTCCGACAACAAGCAGCGCGTCCGGGCGACCATGGACGCCTACTTCGCGTACGTCGAGGACGAGGGGGGCGCGTTCCGCCTGGTCTTCGAGTCCGACCTGACGAACGAGCCCGCGGTGCGCGAGCGCGTCGACAAGGTGACCAACGACTGCGCCGAGGCGATCTGCGACGTCATCGCGGAGGACACGGGCCTGTCGCGCGCCGAGTCGATGCTGCTGGCCTCCGGTCTCGGCGGGCTCGCCCAGGTGGTCGCGCGCTCCTGGCTGCACAGCGACCGCACGGTCCCGCGCGACCAGGCGGTCCAGCTGCTGACCTCGCTGGCCTGGCGGGGCATCGCCGGCTTCCCGCTGCACGGCATCGAACAGAACCACTGACCGAACAGAGCCGTCGAGGGTCGTGGGCACGTCGGCCGGGTTTGTTCCCGGCCGCTGTTCGCTCCTGGCGTTCTTGCGCGCTGCGTGCGGGTCCCCTCACCGGGCTAATGTGTGCTGGGTACGGCGCGGAAGGTCGCGCACTTCACTGACCGTCGGAGGGACATAGCCGTGGAGGTCAAGATCGGCGTGCAGCACGCGCCCCGCGAGATCGTTCTGGAGAGCGGTCAGAGCGCGGAGGAAATCGAGCGGTCGGTGTCCGAGGCCCTGGCCGGAAAGACGCAGCTGCTCAGCCTCGAGGACGAGCGCGGCCGCAAGGTGCTGGTGCCGGCGGACCGCCTGGCGTACGTCGAGCTCGGCGAGCCGACGGTCCGCAAGGTGGGCTTCAGCGCGCTGTAGTCACAGCTGACGGAGGGGCCCGACGGCGTACAGCTGTCGGGCCCCTTTCCGTGTGAACTCCCGCAAGAAACCTGTGGCCTCCCGCGGGGAAAAAGCCTGCACACCCCTGCGCGGAAGAGCCCCACATGCGGAGCACAAGTCACCCACAGGGGAGGATTGCATTCCGCAGGTCACGGGTATGACGGGCTACGACCGTGAAGCGCAGGCCGGCCGTGTGGGAGGGACCCGTAATGATCCTGGAAGCTGTCGGCTCCGCCCTGCTCGGCGCGGTCCTCGCGTGGGCGGCGGTCCGCCGTCTGTCCCACCGGCTGCCCGCCCGTCCCCTGGTGTTCTGCACGGGCGTGGCCGGAGCCCTCTTCGGTGACTTCATCACCCACAGCGCGCTGGGCCCCGGCACGGTCCTGCTGAGCCTCCTCGGCGCGGCGATCGTCTCCGCCGCCTCGCTGTCGCTGCTGCTGCGCCCGGCCGGGAGACTCCGGCGACGATCAGCCCCGGCGTAGGACCTGACCGGCGCCGTCCGCGGAAGCACCCCGCGCCGGGGCGAAGCAACTACGCCGCCAGTCCCAGCGCCGCCATCCGCTTGGTGTGCGCCTCGGTGATCCGGGAGAACATCCTACCGACCTCGGCGAGGTCGAAGCCGTCCGCGACGCCTCCGACGAGCATCGTGGACAGCGCGTCCCGGTCGGCGACGACCCGCTGGGACTGCGAGAGCGCCTCGCCCATGAGACGCCGCGCCCACAGAGCGAGACGGCCGCCCACGCGCGGGTCGGCGTCGATCGCGGCGCGCACCTTCTCGACGGCGAAGCCGGCGTGTCCCGTGTCGTCCAGGACGGCCAGGACGAGCTCGCGCGTGTCGGAGTCGAGGCGGGCCGCGACCTCCCGGTAGAAGTCGCTGGCGATCGAGTCGCCCACGTACGCCTTGACCAGGCCCTCCAGCCAGTCCGAGGGCGCCGTCTGCTTGTGGAAGCCGTCGAGGGCGGCGACGAAGGGCTCCATGGCCTGGGTGGGCTCCTCGCCGATCTCGGTGAGCCGGTCCCGCAATTGCTCGAAGTGGTGGAACTCGGCCGAGGCCATCTTGGCCAGCTCCGCCTTGTCCGCCAGCGTGGGCGCCAGCTTGGCGTCCTCCGCGAGCCGCTCGAACGCCGCGAGCTCTCCGTAGGCGAGTGCGCCGAGCAGGTCCACGACCGCGGCGCGGTACTGCGGGTCGCCGGAGGCCTTCGCCCAGTCCTGGGCGGCGACTCCGGTGGCTTCGGGCGAGGCTTCCACGGGGGCGTTGTCAGGCTTGTCAGAGCTCGTCATGAAGCGCACAATAGCCCGCCCGTCGCCCGTCGGAAGCCCCTGGTCAACCACTGTGACGACGACTACGTGACCAAATCGGCCATCGCATGTGCGCGATTCCGGGGTATGGTGGTAATGCGCCTGCTGGTACGTCGTCGTACCTCGACAGGCCGCACGTATGAGGATGCCCGGTCGGTGGCCCGATCGGCTCCGACCCGACAGCCCTCCTGGCCGTACGGCACTGTGCGTACGACAACCGGAGGGACACCCTCAGCGGTACGAGCGCTAGAGCGTCGGCAGTGGTCCCGTGCCATACGGCTTGCCCGAGGGGTTTGCCCGTAAGGCAGCCGACGTCCCCGGCACGGTCCGTCAAAGACCCCCCGCGCTCGCCTCGCGCCGCGACTCACAGAAGAGGCAGCACCCTGACTACGACGTTTCGAGAACTCGGGATCCTTCCCGAGACCGCCGAGGCCCTGGAAGCCGTCGGCATCATCACTCCCTTCCCCATCCAGGAGATGACGCTCCCCGTCGCCCTCTCGGGCACGGATGTCATCGGCCAGGCCAAGACCGGCACCGGCAAGACGCTGGGCTTCGGCCTCCCGCTCCTCGAGCGCGTGACCGTCCCCGCCGACGTGGAGGCCGGACGCGCCGCCCCCGAATCCCTCACCGACACCCCGCAGGCGCTCGTCGTCGTCCCCACGCGCGAGCTGTGCACGCAGGTCACCAACGACCTGCTGACCGCGGGCAAGGTGCGCAATGTGCGCGTCATCGCGATCTACGGCGGTCGGGCCTACGAGCCCCAGGTCGAGGCCCTGAAGAAGGGCGTCGACGTGGTCGTCGGCACCCCGGGCCGGCTCCTGGACCTCGCGGGCCAGAAGAAGCTCAACCTGAGCCACGTCAAGTGCCTGGTCCTCGACGAGGCCGACGAGATGCTCGACCTGGGCTTCCTGCCCGACGTCGAGAAGATCATCAACATGCTTCCGGCCAAGCGCCAGACCATGCTGTTCTCGGCGACCATGCCGGGCGCGGTCATCGGCCTCGCGCGCCGGTACATGTCGCAGCCCACCCACATCCGGGCCACCGCGCCGGACGACGAGGGCGCGACCGTCGCCAACATCAAGCAGTTCGTCTACCGCGCGCACTCCATGGACAAGCCGGAGATGATCGCCCGCATACTGCAGGCCGACGGCCGCGGACTGGCGATGATCTTCTGCCGCACCAAGCGCACGGCCGCCGACATCGCCGAGCAGCTCCAGCGCCGCGGCTTCGCCTCCGGCGCGGTCCACGGCGACCTCGGCCAGGGCGCCCGCGAGCAGGCGCTGCGCGCCTTCCGCAACGGCAAGGTGGACGTCCTCGTCTGCACCGACGTCGCCGCGCGCGGCATCGACGTCGAGGGCGTGACCCACGTCATCAACTACCAGTCCCCCGAGGACGAGAAGACGTACCTGCACCGTGTCGGCCGTACGGGCCGCGCGGGCGCGAAGGGTACGGCGATCACGTTCGTCGACTGGGACGACATCCCGCGCTGGCAGCTCATCAACAAGGCGCTGGAGCTGGGCTTCAACGACCCGGTGGAGACGTACTCCACCTCCCCGCACTTCTTCGAGGACCTCGGCATCCCCGCGGGCACCAAGGGTGTTCTGCCGCGATCGGAGCGCACGCGCGCCGGTCTGAACGCGGAGGAGCTGGAGGACCTGGGCGAGACCGGTGGCCGCGGTGCGCGCGGTCGCGGTGGCCGGGGTGGCCAGAGTGGTCATGGCGAGGACCGTTCCGCGGAGCGTGAGCGTGAGCGTCCGGCGCGTACGCCGCGTCGTCGCCGCCGTACGCGCGGCGGAGCGGACACGGACTCCACGGCCGGTACGACTCCGGTCGACTCCGCGTCGCCGGCCGCCGAAGCCGCCGAGGCACAGGAGCCGACGTCCACCCGGACCCCGCGCCGCCGTCGCCGCACCCGCAGTGGGGCGTCCGCGGAGCAGCCGGTGGCCGCGGCCGCCCAGCCGACGGTGACCGAGGCCGCCGAGGCCGCGGTGACCACGGCAGAGGGTCCTGCCGCGATCGAGACCCCGGAGAAGCCGCGCCGCCGCCGTACACGCAAGTCGGCGGAGCAGCCGGTGACGCCGGCCGAGAGCACGGCCGAGGTCGCCGCCGAGCCCGAGGCACCGGTGGCCACGGCCCCCGCCGAGGCGCCGGAGGCGAAGCCGCGCCGCCGCACCCGCAAGGCCGCGGAGCCGGCGGCTGCCGCCGAGACCGCGGTCGACACGGCCGAGGCCGTCGAGGCCAAGCCGCGCCGCACCCGCAAGGCCGCCGCGGCCGCCGTGGAGGCGCCGGAGACCGCCGCCGAGGCCGTCGAGGCCGCGCCGCGCCGTCGTACGCGCAAGGCGGCCGAGGCCGTGGTCGACACGGCCGAGGCCACCGAGGCGAAGCCCCGCCGCACCCGCAAGGCCGCCACCACCGCCGAAGCCGCCGTGGACACGGCCGAGGGCACGGAGGCCAAGCCCCGCCGCACGCGGAAGACCGCCGCCGCCCCCGAGGCCGCCGCGGAGACCGCCGAAGCGACGGAGCCCAAGCCGCGCCGCACCCGCAAGGCCGCCGCGGCCGTCGTGGAAGCCCCGGAGGCCGCCGAGGCCGAGGCCAAGCCGCGCCGCGTCCGGAAGGCAGCGGCCGCCGTCGACGTGGTCGACGGTGTGGAGGCCAAGCCCGCCGTGCGCCGGACCCGCAAGGCCGCCGCCGCGGTGAGCGCCGGAATTCCGGCGCAGGCCACCGAGGAGCCGACGGCCAAGCCGCGCCGCACCCGCAAGGCCGCCGCCTCCGTCGAAGCCGCCGCCGAAGCCACCGGCGACCCGGCCGAGGCGAAGCCCAGGGCGCGCCGGACCCGCAAGGCAGCCGCGGCCGTGGAGGCCCCGGAGGCCTGATCCGGCGAGCAGGCAGCGACCCGAGAAACAGCCTGACGGCCCGGCCCACCTCGTGTGGGACCGGGCCGTCGGCGTCCCTGCCCCACCGCGGCGGGCGGGCGCCCGATAGCCTCTGCTCATGAGCAGGCCTCCCACGTTCGTCCCGCCCCCCGGCGCCCGCGCGTACTCCCTGCGTACCGCGCGAGGCGAGTTCGCCGTCGTCGACGCTCCCGTGGCCGCCGGTGCGGAGCCCAGGGGCGTCGCGCTGCTGCTGCCCGGCTTCACCGGAAGCAAGGAGGACTTCAACCCGCTGCATGTGCCGCTGGCCGAGCGCGGGTACCGTACCGTCGCCGTGGACGGGCGCGGACAGTACGAGTCCGACGGCCCGGAGCACGACGAATCGGCCTACGCGCAGGAGGAGTTGGCGCGCGACGTGCTGGCCCAGGCGGAGGCGCTCGGGACGCCCGTGCATCTGCTGGGGCACTCGCTCGGCGGGCAGATCTCGCGTGCCGCCGTGCTCATCGACCACACCCCCTTTCTGTCGCTCACCCTGATGGCCTCCGGCCCGGCCCAGATCTCCGTCTCCCAGCAGCAGCGCGTGAAGCTGCTGCGCGACGCCCTCGCCGTGATGTCGATGGACGAAGTGTGGGACGCGATACGGGCGATGGAGGCGCCGGAGGAGACCGAGACCGGCGAGCTCGACGAGGGCCTCGACGACCGGGAGGACCTGCGACGCCGCTGGCTGGGCAACAAGCCCGCCCAACTCCTCGCCACGGGGCGCCAGTTGTGCACCGAGCCGGACCGTGTCGCCGAACTCGCCGCCGTACCCCTGCCGTTCCACGTCCTGTCGGGGGCGCTGGACGACACCTGGCCGGTGACGCTCCTCGACGAGATGGCCGTACGGCTCAGGGCCCGGCGGACGGTCGTCGAGGGCGCCGAGCACTCGCCCAACACCGACCAGCCGCTCACCACCGCCCGTGCGATCGCCGGCTTCTGGGACCGGGTCACACAGCAGGGCCAGGGGGCTGGTGCAGCAGGGCCAGGGGGCTAGTACTGCGTCTGCAGGTGCTCCCAGAAGCCGTCCCGCAGGGCGCGGCGCAGGTCCGCCTGGCCGCGCAGGGAGTACTGGAGCAGGCCCTCGGCCTCGACGAGGAGGTCCTGGTCGACGGAGCCGGGCAGATAGGGGTGGCCCGGGAGCAGCTCGACGAGGGCCTCGCGGCCGCGGGCGGACAGCCACTTGGCGGCGATCTGGGCGCCGACGAAGCGGACGTCCTCGCGCGTCGGCCGGTTGGCCATGGCCTCGTACGCCGGCGCGGTGCGCCGGGAGACGTACGGCTTGAAGAATTCGAGGTCGAAGGTGCGCTGGCTGTCGACCTCCCAGAGCAGGGGCTCCGCCTGGTTGCGGCCCTCGGGGGCCTCGATGCCCCACAGGTGGACGCGGGCCCCGTACCCCTGCGCGGCCTCCACCGCCGACACCAGGTCCTCGTCGCCGCCGATGAGCGCCGCGTCGCTGATGGCGCGGTGGCGGGCGAGTGACTCCAGGTCGGTGCGGATCAGCGAGTCGACGCCCTTCTGCTGGTTGTTGGCGTTGAGGTTGCCGAGGCGGACCTTGACGTCCGGGAGTTCGGCGATGCACTGCTGCTCGGCCGTGTGGATGCGGCGCCGGGCGCCGTCGTACCAGTAGACCCGCAGCAGTCTGCTGTCCGCGAAGATCGTGCGGGCTCGGTCGATGAGCGCCTCGATCAGGCCCTCGGCGTCGAGGTCGAAGGCGCGTCGGTCCTCGGTCCCGGCCACCAGCCGACCCGTGGCCGCGTACAGATACCCCGCGTCGACGAAGATCGCATGGGTCGAGGGCGTCTTCGCCACTTCGGCGAGCATGCGCTGCAGCAGCTCGTTCGTGCGCTCGATGCGGGCCTGCAGGGCCGCGAGGTCGTCGTTCATCGCCTCCATTGTCCTGGCGGTCACGCTGCGAACACAACCGGTCCCGGTCGGTCTCGTGGCAACCTCTTACCAGTCGGTAATTAGGCGTTCGAAAAATTTCTTTAGCGTAGGGAATGTTTGTAACACGCAGCCCGTTGACTATGACGGAACAGCAAGACGAAGGGAGAGGCCATGCGCTTCGAAATCATGCGACTCGACGAGGTCGACGGGACGACCGTGGACAGCACCGTCGTGGATGCCGCCTCCGTCAACCGGATCGTCCAGCAGGCCGCCGCGATCGGCCAGCGCCTGTGGATCCGACCGGCCGAGACCACGGCCTCGTAACAGACGCGGATAACCGCTGAAGCTTCAGAGCCCCCGTACGGCACCGACGCCGTACGGGGGCTCTGCGCATACGTGGGCTCCGGAAACCCGGAGCTCACGTGCCGGACCCGGAACTCACGCGCCCTTGATCACCTGCGTGACCCCGTTGATGATCTGCTGCACGGCGATGGCGGAGAGCATCATGCCCGCGAGCCGTGTCACCAGGACCACGCCGCCGTCCTTGATGAGCCGGATGATCAGCAGCGAGTAGCGCATCACCAGCCACAGCACGACATGTATCGCGAGGATCGCCGACCACACCGACACCTGCATGGCCACGCTGTCGGCCTTCTGCACGGCCAGGATGACGGAGACGATCGCGCCCGGCCCGGCCAGCAGCGGCATGCCCAGCGGTACGAGGGCGACGTTGACGTCCTTGGTCTGCTTGGGCTCGTCCGTCTTGCCGGTGAGCAGGTCGAGCGCGATGAGCAGAAGCAGCAGCCCGCCCGCGATCATCAGCGCCGGGACGGAGACATGCAGGTAGTTCAGGATCTGGTGGCCGAGCAGTCCGAAGACGGTGATCACACCGCAGGCGACACAGACGGCCTGGAAGGCCATGCGCTTCTGCACCTTGCCGGGGCGTCCGGCGGTCAGCGCGAGGAAGATCGGGGTGATCCCGGGGGGATCCATGATGACGAAAAGGGTGAGGAAGAGGGAGCCGAAGACGGCGACGTCGAACATGGGTGAGCAAGCCTTGCGAGTGAAGAGGAAGAAGAGGGTGAAGAGGATGAAGGTGGGCGTGAGAGGGGTGGGCCTCAGGCTCCGCCGGTCCCCGGCACCGGGAACGCGCCGGTGGCCCGCCGCGTGATCTCCCCGTACACCTCGGGGTCCGTCGTGTACTCGCCCAGCGCCACGGTCTTGCGGCTGCCGTGGTAGTCCGAGGACCCCGTGACCAGCAGCCCCAACTCGGCGGCGAGCCCGCGCAGACGCGTCCGGGCATCGGCGTCGTGGTCCATGTGGTCGACCTCGATGCCGTCCAGACCGGCCGCGGCCATGTCCGCGATCCTGGGCTCGGGCACCGTGCGGCCGCGCTTGGCGGCGGCCGGGTGGGCGAAGACGGCGACGCCGCCCGCGCCCTTGATGAGCCGGATCGCCTCGAAGGGATCGGTCTCGTGCTTCTCCACGAAGGCCCGGCCGCCGTCGGCCAGCCATTCGGGCGTGAACGCGTCACTCACCGTCGGTACGACACCGAGCTCGACGAGCGCGGAGGCGACGTGCGGACGGCCGACGGAGCCGTTGCCCGCGATCCGCGAGACCTGTTCCCAGGTGACCGGCACACCCAGCTCGTTCAGCTTGGCGATCATCGCCTTGGCCCGCGGCACCCGGTCGTCCCGGACCAGCTCGCGCTCGGCGAGCAGGGCGGGCTCCTCGGGGTCGAAGAGGTAGGCCAGCATGTGCATGGAGACGCCGTCGAGACGGCAGGAGAGTTCGGCGCCGGTGACGAGGGTGAGCCCCGCCGGCACCGCGGCGAGGGCCTCGGCGTATCCGCGGGTGGTGTCGTGGTCGGTCAGCGCGACGACGTCCAGACCGGCCGCGGCGGCGTTGCGCACCAGCTCGGCCGGGGTGTCCGTACCGTCGGAGGCCGTGGAGTGGCAGTGCAGATCGATGCGCACGACGCGGACACTCCAAGCGGTGACGGGACGGAAGGGGACACCTAAGGATAGCCGGGTCCCAGGGGTGCCCTGTCACACCCGCACCCCCTATACACCCCCTACAGGCAACGCTCAGGGTTGCAACAGTCTCGGCGACAGCGCACCGCACGGCACCAGGTCCAGCTCGGCGCCCGCGTCCCGCAGATCGGTCAGCACCAGCTCGTCGTACATCAGCAGCCCGGTCTGCTCGGGCCAGACCACCGCCCACAGCCACAGCCCGCGCGCCTCGCCGGCGAACACGGCGCGGTCGTCCGGGGAGCCGGTGACATGCCAGAGCGGGGTCGGGCGGCCGGCGGCCAGCACCTTGGCCTGGGGCGGCTTCTCGACGTTCATGTACGGCCCCGGATCCGGGCCGTCGATGCCCGCGTAACGCGCACCCAGACCGACACCCAGCTCCTCGGCGACCAGGATCATCTCGCCCATGCCGCCGAGCGGACCGGGCCCCGAGCAGGCCACCGCGGTCGCCCGGCCGCCGCTGCGGTCGTCGCCCGCGCAGGCCACGCCCGTGAACAGCCATCCCACCGGCAGCGGCCATGGCATCCAGACCGGCACCTGGGTGCGATGCACCACCACGCCGAGGGCCTCGACGCTGGGCGGGATCACGGGCTGCACCGGATGCACGGTCCCGTGCACATCGCACTGCCACGAATCGGCGAAGAGTCCGGGAGCCCTGACCCGGCCACCACACTTCGGGCAACTGGGTTCGCCCCTCATAGGGCCCCACGGTCCTACCCCCGCTCCCCCACGTCAAGGACGATCACCCGTCCGGACGGAACCGGTCACCGCGCAAAACAAGATGCATCTTGCATTAGTTAGCCGAGCTAACTTAGTATGTGTAGATAGCAACCATCTCCTCGTCGGGAGCCTCGGGATTGGAGCGGACATGGACGCCTTCGACACGGGTGCGGGCGGCATCCTGCGGCAGCCCAGGGCGGTCTGGGCGACGGCCGGAGCCTCCGTCGTCGCCTTCATGGGCATCGGTCTGGTCGACCCGATCCTGCCGTCCATCGCCCAGGGCCTGAACGCCACCCCCGGACAGGTCTCCCTCCTTTTCACCTCCTACTTCCTGATCACCGCCGTGGCGATGCTGCTGACCGGTTTCATCTCCAGCCGGATCGGCGGCCGCAAGACCCTGCTGCTCGGCCTCGCGTTCGTCGTGGTCTTCGCCGGTCTCGCGGGCACGTCGGACTCGGTCGGCCAACTGGTCGGCTTCCGGACGGGCTGGGGCCTGGGCAACGCCCTGTTCGTCTCCACCGCGCTCGCGGTCATCGTCGGCGCGGCGGCCGGCGGGAGCGCGGCCGCGATCCTGCTGTACGAGTCCGCCCTCGGCCTGGGCATGGCGTGCGGCCCGCTGCTGGGCGCTCTGCTCGGCAACATCAGCTGGCGCTATCCGTTCTTCGGCACGGCCACCCTGATGGCGATCGGCTTCCTGTGCATCGCGGCGTTCCTGAAGGAACAGCCGAGGCCCGCGCGCAAGACCTCCGTCCTGGACCCGATCAGGGCGCTGGGCCACGGCGGACTCGCCTCCGCGGCCGTCTCGGCGTTCTTCTACAACTACACGTTCTTCACCGTGCTGGCCTTCACCCCGTTCGTGCTCAACATGACCCCCTACCGCTCGGGCGCCGTGTTCTTCGCCTGGGGCCTGCTGCTCGCCGTCTTCTCGGTGATCGTGGCGCCGCGGATGCAGAAGCGGTTCGGCTCGCTGAAGGTGCTCGGCGGCTCGCTGGTGCTGCTCGCCGCCGATGTGCTCGTCCTCGGCTACGGCAACCACACCGCGGCCGTCGTCTGCACGATCCTGTCCGGCGCCTTCATCGGCGTGAACAACACGCTCTACACCGAACTGGCCCTGGGCGTGTCGGACGCGCCGCGCCCCGTGGCGAGCGCGGGCTACAACTTCGTGCGGTGGTTCGCGGCCGCCGCGGCGCCGTACTTCGCGCCGAAGATCGAGGAGTGGACCGACGCGCGCATCCCGTTCGTGGTCGCGACGGTCACCGCGGTGCTGGGCGCGCTCGTGGTGCTCGTACGACGCGAGGCCCTCACGAACGAGGCCGAGGAGCTGGAGACCGCGCACGCCACCGAGGACGGCGTCACGGTCTTTGCCAACTGACCGAATCCCGACTTGCGTTGGTGAGATCGGTCACTCTCGCGAGGCCCGGCGTCAGTCGAGCGGGACGGATCCGCGGGCGGGATCCCGCAGATCCGTCCCGCTCGCGAGCCAGCGCTCCTGGAGGGCCTGGGCGCCGTGCACCCGCTTCCAGGCGGCCTCGTTCGGGGTCATCGGGAGCAGCGGCAGGAACCGTACGGGATCCATCGGCTCGTCGAGCTCCAGATCCTCGACCAGCCCGCCCGGCTCACCGACCAGGACCGAGGTGAACGGGGCGCCGGGCCACAAGGGTTCGCCCACGTCGAGGGAGGCGCCCGGAGCCACGACGACACCCTCCACCTGCGGGGACGAACCGAGGACGGCGAGCGGGCGGAGCACCTTGTCGGTGTCGGCGCGGCCGGCGCGGACGGACAGCACCAGCTCCGCCCGCGGCCCCTCGACCGGGTCGGCGAGCATCGCGTTGGGGTCCGTCATGGGGTGCGCGGACATGCCGAGCGTGGCGTAGCGGACGATGTCGCCCTCCTGGAAACGGAGCACCTCGATGCGGTCCGTACCGAGGAAGGTGACCGCGGCGCGCGCGTCCGGTTCTCCGAGCGTGGTACTCAACCGCGCCTCGACAAGAGGAAGAACATCAACCATGCGGTGAGCATAGAACTCGTCAGTACCGGGCAAAGCCGCGCCTTGACACCATGGGCGGCTGATACTCTGAGCCGGTGGTTCGGGACAGCACGCAGAAGCGTCGCGATCGGGTCCCGACGCCGATGAGACTCCCTTACGAGGGACCGGCCGGAGGAGGTGGGGCTGCGATGGACCGAAGTCGACCGTGCAGTACCACCCGCTCTTCCTGCCGTTGAACTAGCTGCTTCGGCTCGTCTGCCTGGCTGCCGCCTCCCGCATGCGTGCACGCTCCAGTCGTCGTACGGAAGAGCACTTCGTTTCGTTTTGTCTGATCTGTCTGATCTGCATCAGTAGTCGAATCAGCAGCGAAGCCCACCACCGCGACGGAGCGGTGCTCCCCGCTTTGTGGACGTGCCAAACATCCCGTAGCACGGACGTCCTCATTCCGGGCAGTTCCACCCGTCGCAGCGGCCCTTGCGTGCCTCGCTGCTCGTTGCGAAGGAGCCTGCCATGTCGATGATCCGCGACCTGCGTGCCGCGGTCCGTCCCTCCCGTCCCTCGCTGCGCAAGAGCAGCCTGCGGATGGACACGGGCCCGTACGACACCACTCGCGACCCCTCGACGCCCTCGGCCGTCGTCGACTGCGCGGTCTACCGCGACGGCGCCCGGGTCGAGAGCGCCAAGCCGATGACCCCGCAGGAGGCGATGCGGCTGGTGCGCCGTGACGGCGGGTTCGTGTGGATCGGTCTGCACGAGCCGACCGAGGCCGAATTCGCCGGTATCGCGAGCGAGTTCGGGCTGCACCCGCTGGCCGTCGAGGACGCGGTGCAGGCGCACCAGCGACCGAAGCTGGAGCGCTACGACGACTCACTCTTCACCGTCTTCAAGACCATCCACTACGTCGAGCACGACCGGCTCACCGCCAACAGCGAGGTCGTGGAGACCGGTGAGGTGATGTGCTTCACCGGCCGGGACTTCTTCATCACCGTCCGGCACGGCGGGCAGGGCTCGCTGCGGGCGCTGCGCCACCGGCTCCAGGACGACCCCGAGTTGCTCGCCAAGGGTCCCTCGGCCGTGCTGCACGCCATCTCCGACCACGTCGTCGACGGCTACATCGCGGTCGCGGACGCGGTGCAGGACGACATCGACGAGGTGGAGACCGAGGTCTTCTCGCCCGCCCGCAAGGGCGGGGTGTCGCGTGGTGTGGACTCGGCGCGGATCTACCAGCTCAAGCGTGAGGTGCTGGAGTTCAAGCGCGCGGTCTCGCCGCTCCTGCGGCCGATGCAGCTGCTGAGCGAGCGTCCGATGCGGTTGGTCGACCCGGACATCCAGAAGTACTTCCGGGACGTCGCCGACCACCTGGCCCGCGTCCAGGAGCAGGTGCTCGGCTTCGACGAGCTTCTCAACTCCATCCTCCAGGCCAACCTCGCGCAGGCCTCGGTCGCGCAGAACGAGGACATGCGCAAGATCACGGCGTGGGCGGCGATCATCGCCGTGCCGACGATGGTGTGCGGTGTGTACGGCATGAACTTCAAGTACATGCCCGAGCTGCACTGGAAGTACGGCTATCCGGTGATCATGGGCATCACGGTGGCCCTGTGTCTGGGCATCCACCGCACACTGAAGCGCAACGGCTGGCTGTGAGGGCGGCCACGGCGGCGGGGCGCGCGGATAGGCTGAACGCATGACAAGCGAGCTGCTCGACCAGGCCCTCGTCGAGGAGGCCACGAAGAAGTCCGGCCTCATCTGGGTCAAGGGCACCGGCGCCCCGGCCGCCCGTGCGCTGTGGCATGTGTGGCACGAAGGTGCGGTGTGCCTGGTCGGTGACGGCCCCGGGGAGCAGCCGCTCCCCGGGCTGGCCGACGGGGGCTTCGCCGAGGTGACCGTGCGCAGCAAGGACAAGGGCGGCCGGCTCGTCTCCTGGACGGCGTCCGTGTCCGAGCTGCCGTCCGGCTCCGCCGAGTGGGAGGCGGCGGTGGCCGAGCTCAAGGGCAAGCGCCTCAACGCCCCGGACGGCGAGGCGATGACCGCCCGCTGGGCCCGCGAGTGCCGGGTGCTCCGCCTGACCCCGACGGGCTCCACGACCCCGCTCCCCTCCACCAACCTGGCCGCGGCCCCCCAACCGACCCCGGCCACGACCCGCCACCCGATCCCGGCGGCTCTCCCCAGGCTCCTCGCGGGTCGCCGCAAACGCAGGTAACTCACCGGCTGGCCCGCGAGCACCGCTGCTCCCTGCCGACGTCTGGACCGAGTCGCCGTCGGTGAGCCGCGTTGTGGAGGCCGTGGGTGTCGGGTGGGCTTTCGGCGTACGGGGCCGAGTGCCGACGCGCTGCCTGACGCCGACAGATCCCCGTCGGCCTCCACGCCTCCTCGGTGAGCAACGCACGCTCAGCAACGCCACCGCGGCGACGCGACGACCAACCCCGGGACCAAGCACCGCACACACCGCCCGGCGCCCGAAGGCTCCGCAGCGCCGCTACCCCGACGCCTGCCCGGCCCGGCCACCACCCGCTGCAAGACGCCGCCAGGCCGCCGGGCCAGTGAGTGCCGATGCGCTCACTGGCGCCGACCGATCCCCGTCGGACTCCCACGCCTCCTCGGTGAGCAACGCACGCTCAGCAACGCCACCGCGGCGACGCGACGACCAACCCCGGGACCAAGCACCGCACACACCGCCCGGCGC
>NZ_JBVHLX010000010.1:207470-394507 GCF_055558775.1 Streptomyces sp. NPDC025638
GATCCCCGTCGGACTCCCACGCCTCCTCGGTGAGCAACGCACGCTCAGCAACGCCACCGCGGCGACGCGACGACCAACCCCGGGACCAAGCACCGCAGGCACCGCCCGGCGCTCCTCAACGACATCCGCCCCAGACGGCCCGCCGCAGCTGCTGCCGAAGCGGCGCGAGCCCAAGTAACTCCAGACGCCGACAGCCCCCCGGGTCCTGAGCGCCGCACGCTCCGCGGCGCCGCGCGGCGACGCCAACCCGGCCCGGGCCCCCTGCCCTACCGGGCCATCACCCGCCGCCCTCCCGCAACGCGACGCAAGCTCAAGTAACGCTGTCGCCGTGCGACTTGGGTGGTGTCGGCGCTTTCGTCCTACGACGTCGGGAGTTGCCTCCCGTAGTCGACGGTTTCGTTCTTCGGGGGTTGGGTCACTGTGAAGTTCTTGCCCCAGTCGGAGAAGCTGAGCGTTCCCGCGCTGCCGCCGCGGACCAGGCGGAGTGGGTACGGCTTGCCCTGCAGGGAGACGTCCAGCGTGCCGCCGGAGCCCTTGTCGCCGGTGATGCGGATGGTGCGGGTGCCCGACTGCTCGTAGTGCCCGTCCGTGGCCAGCGTGCCGTGCAGGGTCAGCAGGCCGTCGAGGAGCACGGCCTTGTCCGTGAAGCCGCTGAACTTCTTGTACACGGGATCACCCTGCGGCACCCTCACGTACTTGCCGTCGAGCTTGTCCGCCGCCGCCGTGTCCCCGCCCTTGCCGTCGGTGCCGTCCGCGTGGCTCCAGAAGGCCGCGTCGGCCTTCAGATACAGCTGCTCGCCGATCCGCAGCACATGGAAGGTCGTCCCCTCCGAGGTGACCGACCCGATGCCGCCCTCCGGCTTCAGACGCATGTCGAGCCGGTACGTGTGCCCGCGGGTGACGACCGTCCCGGACAGCCGCACCGCGTCCACGGAGCCGGCGGCCGCCCTGGTCCTGCTCTGGATCTTCTCCGCGGACAGCTTGCCCACGCCGTTGGTACCCGCGTCCGGATCCTCGTTGCACGCCGCGAGCGCCGCCGTTCCCGTCATCACCAGTGCGCACGTCGCGCTCACGAGCACGGCGCGGCGGATACGGCCCTGGGAAATCGCAGTCACAGGTGGGGCTGCCTTTCTGACGGGTCCTGAGCGGCGTACCGCAGCGTACCGGGGCCGCACCCGCCAGGCGGAGCCAGTCCGTCCGGACCGCTCACCAGGGCGTGCCCGATCAGGACGGGCTAGCCTGAAGCCCACCGAGCGGGCAATTCGGGAAAGGAACGCGATCCACAGCACTCCTGTACATAAAGGGAGCACAGTCATGGCAGCCGGCGCCCCCCGGATCTTCGTCTCGCATCTCGCCGGTGTCCCCGTCTTCGATCCGAACGGCGACCTGGTGGGCCGCGTGCGCGACCTGGTGGTCATCCTCCGGGTCGGACGACGCCCCCCGCGGCTGCTCGGGCTGGTCGTGGAACTGTCCACCCGGCGCCGTATCTTCCTGCCCATGACCCGGGTGACCAGTATCGAGTCCGGCCAGGTCATCGCCACCGGTGTGCTCAACGTCCGCCGCTTCGAGCGCCGGCCCACCGAACGCCTCGTCTTCGGAGAACTGCTCGACCTGCGCGTCAAACTCGTCGAGACCGACGAGGAGGTCACCGTCCTGGACGTGTCCGTGCAGCAGCTGCCGGCCCGCCGGGACTGGGAGGTCGACCGGGTCTTCGTCCGCAAGGGGAAGAAGGGCAGCGCCTTCCGGCGCGCCAAGGGGGAGACGCTCACCGTCGAATGGTCCGCCGTCACCGGGTTCTCCCTGGCGGAGCACGGTCAGGGCGCCGAGAGCCTGCTCGCCACCTTCGAGCAGCTGCGCCCCGCCGACCTCGCCAACGTCCTGCACCACCTCTCCCCCAAGCGGCGCGCCGAGGTCGCCGCCGCCCTGGACGACGACCGTCTCGCCGACGTCCTGGAGGAGCTGCCCGAGGACGACCAGATCGAGATCCTCGGCAAGCTGAAGGAGGAGCGCGCCGCGGACGTCCTGGAGGCCATGGACCCGGACGACGCGGCCGACCTGCTCGCCGAGCTCCCGGAGGCCGACAAGGAGCGGCTGCTGAGCCTGATGCAGCCCGCCGACGCGGCCGACATGCGGCGCCTGATGTCGTACGAGGAACACACCGCCGGCGGCCTCATGACCACCGAGCCCATCGTGCTGCGCCCGGACGCGACCGTCGCCGACGCCCTCGCCCGCGTCCGCAACCCGGACCTGTCCCCCGCCCTCGCCGCCCAGGTCTACGTCTGCCGCCCGCCGGACGAGACACCGACCGGCAAGTACCTGGGCACGGTCCATTTCCAGCGCCTGCTGCGCGATCCGCCGTACACCCTGGTCAGCTCGCTGGTCGACGACGACCTGCAGACGCTCGACCCGGAGGCCACCCTGCCGATCATCGCCGGGTTCTTCGCCACGTACGACATGGTGGCGGCGCCCGTGGTCGACGAGGCGGGCTCGCTGCTCGGCGCGGTCACCGTGGACGACGTACTGGACCACATGCTCCCCGACGACTGGCGGGAGACGGAGTTCCACCTGGACGAGGAGACCGACCGGGCAACGGGAGCGGGTACGGGCGGAGGAGCGGGCGAGGGGGCGGGTGCGCATGGTTCCTGAGCGCGAGACCGCCGCCCGCGAGCGCACCCTGGCCGGCGCCACCGCCGCCACCCGCCCGCGCACGCCCCGGCTCGACCAGCCGCGGCCGCGGCGGCGCCGGATCATGCCCGAGTGGGACCCGGAGGCCTTCGGACGGCTGTCGGAGAAGATCGCGCGCTTCCTGGGCACGGGACGCTTCATCGTCTGGATGACGGTCGTCATCATCCTGTGGGTGCTGTGGAACATCGCCGCGCCGGCCGCCCTGCGCTTCGACAACTACCCCTTCATCTTCCTGACCCTGATGCTGTCCCTCCAGGCCTCCTACGCGGCCCCGCTGATCCTGCTCGCGCAGAACCGGCAGGACGACCGCGACCGCGTCAACCTCGAACAGGACCGCAAGCAGAACGAGCGGTCCATCGCGGACACCGAGTACCTCACCCGGGAGATCGCCGCCCTGCGCATGGGTCTGGGCGAGGTGGCGACCCGGGACTGGATCCGCTCCGAGCTGCAGGACGCCATCAAGGACCTGGAGCAGCTGCGGCACCTCGACGGACACCCCGCATTCCCGGCAGAGCGGACGGACCGCTCGGCCGGACGTGACGCAGAAGACCACTGAGGGGCTACCCGGACGCCGCACGGATCGCCGTACCATCGTCCTTATGGCTACGGAAGACGCGGTGCGCGAAGCACTGGCGACGGTGAACGACCCCGAGATCAACCGCCCCATCACCGAACTGGGGATGGTCAAATCCGTGGAGATCGGAGCGGACGGCGCGGTCGCGGTCACCGTGTACCTGACGGTCTCCGGCTGCCCGATGCGCGAGACGATCACGCAGCGCGTGACCGACGCGGTCTCCCGGGTCGAGGGCGTCACCCGCGTCGACGTCACGCTCGACGTCATGAGCGACGAGCAGCGCAAGGAGCTGGCGAACGCCCTGCGCGGCGGCCAGGCCGAGCGCGAGGTCCCCTTCGCCAAGCCCGGCAACCTGACCCGGGTGTACGCGGTCGCCTCCGGCAAGGGCGGCGTCGGCAAGTCCTCGGTGACGGTGAACCTGGCGACGGCGATGGCCGCGGACGGCCTGAAGGTGGGCGTGGTCGACGCCGACATCTACGGCCACAGCGTGCCGCGCATGCTGGGCGCGGACGGCCGTCCGACCCAGGTCGAGAACATGATCATGCCGCCGTCCGCGAACGGCGTGAAGGTCATCTCGATCGGCATGTTCACCCCGGGCAACGCGCCGGTCGTCTGGCGCGGTCCGATGCTCCACCGCGCGCTCCAGCAGTTCCTGGCCGACGTGTACTGGGGCGACCTGGACGTGCTGCTGCTCGACCTGCCGCCCGGCACGGGCGACATCGCCATCTCGGTCGCCCAGCTGATCCCGAACGCGGAGATCCTGGTCGTGACGACCCCGCAGCAGGCCGCCGCGGAGGTCGCCGAGCGCGCCGGCTCCATCGCCGTCCAGACCCACCAGAAGATCGTCGGTGTGGTCGAGAACATGTCCGGCCTGCCCTGCCCGCACTGCGGCGAGATGGTCGACGTCTTCGGCACGGGCGGCGGCCAGCTGGTGGCCGACGGCCTGAGCCGCACCACGGGCACGACCGTCCCCGTCCTCGGCAACATCCCGATCGACGTCCGCCTGCGCGAGGGCGGCGACGAGGGCAAGCCGGTGGTCCTGACCGACCCCGACTCTCCGGCGGGCGCGGCACTGCGGTCGATCGCGGGGAAGCTCGGCGGACGCCAGCGGGGCCTTTCGGGGCTGTCGCTGGGGATCACCCCGAAGAACAAGTTCTAGGGTCCTGGGGTCTTCCACGACCCTGTGACGAGGGGCGCCGCTGTGCAGCGGCGCCCCTTTGCGCATGTCCCTGTCGGCTAGGCGTACGCCGCGATGTCCTTGATCATGGCGAAGCCGAGCCCGTACGCGCTCATGCCCCTTCCGTACGCCCCCACGTGCACCCCCTCCTGCGTCGACCCGGCGAGCACCCAGCCGAATTCGGACTCCCGGTAGTGGAAGGGAGTCGGCACGCCGTCGACGGGCAGGGACAGGGTCGACCAGTCCGGGCCGGTGAGGTCGTCCGCGAGGACCCACGCCGTCTCCGTCTGCTGCTCCAGCCAGTCGTCACGGAGGCTGTGGTCCATCTGGCCGGGCCAGGTGAAGGACAGCAGCCCCACACCGGCCAGCCAGGCCGCCGAGGAGACCGTGGTGGCCTCCAGGAAGCCCGTGCCGTCCGCGCTGCGCCGGGAGGGGTTCGCCGCGACGGTCACCACGACGGCGAACTTCTCCCGGGGCTCCGTCGCGGAGCCGACCGCGTACTCGTTCTTCACGGAGGGCTCGTCCCCGTGCCCGATCGAACCGTGCTCGACGGCGCCGTCGGCCGCCGTACCGACCTGCATCAGCCAGCGCGGCCCCGTGAAGGCCTCGTCGAGGCCGTACCACGGGAAGGGCGCCAGCAGGTAGCCGTCGACCGTACGCCGGGCGTAGGGGACCTGCCGGCCACCCTCCGCATCCGGCGCCTGCGCGACCGCCCCACTTGTCGTCTCCATGTGCCCGGACGCCTCCTCGCTCTCGTCGGACCGGGGTGGCCCGCCCCCCTTCGGGCGTACTCGTCCGGTCCGCACAACAACTCGGCAGCATATCCACCTCACTGCGGGCAGCAGGGAAACCGCCCGCCGCGTGGGTCGTACGCGCGGCCTGTTCACGCCGCACGGGGCGCATGCGCGGTATGAAACGCGTCACGTCCCGGCGCAGGGGCGCACCGGGACGCGCAGTTCACGGGCGTACGACGGTCAGGTGGCGTCCGCGTCGAAGGGCGGACGCTCGTCCTTGGCGGGGTCTTCGGGCTTCTTCGTCATGTCGATGCGGCCACCGGACGAGGACGAGGAGGACGAGGAGGAGGAGGAGGACGACGAGGTGTCCGTGTCGCGGCTGTGGACCGCGTCCGTGACCTCGGCCATCTCCTTCTTCAGGTCGAAGCCGTTGCGGATCTCCTTCAGCCCCAGTTCGTCGTTGTCCAGCTGCTTGCGGATGAACGCCTTGGGGTTGAGGTCCTCGAACTCGAAGTCCTTGAACTCCGGGCCCAGCTCGGCGCGGATGTCCTGCTTGGCGCTCTCCGAGAACTCGCGGATCTTCCGGACCGTACGCATGACGTCCTGGATGACCTTCGGGAGCTTGTCCGGACCGAAGACGAGCACGGCGAGCACGATGATCGTGAGCAGCTCGAGCGGTCCTATGTCATTGAACACCTGAAGCTCCTTGCGATGTCCTCGGTCCTCGGCCCTCGGCGGTCTGTGTCACTGGTGTTCCGTGGTCCGGGCCGGGTCCACGGTACCCGGCGGACCTGTCCGATCGGTACCGTCCCGAGGTGTCCGAGTGCGTGTAGAGCACCGGTTTTGGGGGTTGTTTGCCTTGTGAGGCCATGTGCCGGGCTTCACCTGTGAGGTTTCTGTCAGTTGTCGTCGGACGATCCGAGCACCAGCGAGACCGACCTGGGCCCGCCGTCGCGCTCGACGGTCAGCCGCAGCCGGTCGCCGGGACGGTGGGCCCGGGTCTTCACGATCAGTTCCTCCCCGGAGTGGACGGGCTGGCCATCCACCTCGGTGATGACATCGCCCGACCGGAGTCCGGCCCGGTCGCCCGGCCCGCCCGTGGTGACCGCGGGCGAGCCCTTGGCGCCCTTGGTGCCGATACGGGCGCCGTCGCCCGTGTAGCCCATGTCGAGGGTGATCCCGATGACCGGGTGGGCCGCCTTGCCCTTGTTGATCAGTTCCTCGGCGACCCGCCTGGCCTGGTTGACCGGGATGGCGAAGCCGAGGCCGATGGAGCCCGCCTGGCCGTCTCCCGAGCCCGAGGCGCTGTCGGCGGACCGTATGGCGGAGTTGATACCGATGACATGGGCCTGCGAGTCGAGGAGGGGTCCGCCCGAGTTGCCGGGGTTGATGGGCGCGTCGGTCTGCAGGGCGTCGACGTACGACACGTCGCTCCCGTCCTCGCTCTCACCGCCGGCCGTGATGGGCCGCTCCTTGGCGCTGATGATGCCGGAGGTGACGGTGTTGGCGAGGTCGAAGGGGGCGCCGATGGCGACGACGGGGTCGCCGACCTGGACGTTGTCGGAGTTGCCGAGCGGCAGGGGCTTGAGCCCGTGCACCCCGGTCACCTGCACGACGGCGAGGTCGTAGCCGGTGTCCCGGCCGACGATCCTGGCCTTGGCGGTGTCCCCGCTGCTGAAGGTCACCGATATCTCGCCGCCCGACGCGGCGAACTCGACGACATGGTTGTTGGTGAGAATGTGGCCGCGCGTGTCGAGCACGAAGCCCGTGCCGGTGCCCTGCTCGTTGCTGCCGGTCACATGCAGGGTGGCCACGCTCGGCAGCGCACGGGCGGCGATCCCGGCCACGCTGTCCGGCGCCCGCCCGGCCGGCACCTTGCCCGACTGCGGCAGCTGGATGTCCCCCACACCGCCGTTGCGCTCCAGATAGGCCCCGACGGCCCCGCCGATGCCCCCGGAGACGAGGGCGAGCACCAGGGCCCCGCCGACGAGGGCCCGCCTGGCCCGCTTGCGGCGCTGCTGCTGGGTGGGGACCGCGGCGCCGTTCTGCTGGAGAGGGGCGTGGGCGGAGGCCTGGGCGGCGGACCAGGGGTCGTAGCGGTGCCAGGGGTCGGGATGCGGGGCGCCGGCCTGGGCCTCGGGGGGCGGGAGCGGGGTGTCGTGGGGCACGGGGGTCGCCAGGACGGGGACCGGTGCGGCGTGCGGCAGCCCAGGGGCAGGGACCGGCGAGGCCTGCGGCAGCCCAGCGGCAGGGACCGGCGAGGCCTGCGGCAGCCCAGCGGCGGGAACCGGTGCGGCGTGCGGCGGCACGGGGGCAGGGACCGGCGAGGCCTGCGGCAGCCCAGGGGCAGGGACCGGCGAGGCCTGCGGCAGCCCAGCGGCAGGGACCGGCGAGGCCTGCGGCAGCCCAGCGGCAGGGACCGGCGAGGCCTGCGGCAGCCCAGCGGCAGGAGCCGGCGAGGCCTGCGGCGGCACCGGCGCCGGAGCAGGCGTGGGCAGGGTCGTGCCGTGCGTGGGTGTGGTTGCCGGGTGCTGGACCGGCGGAGCGGGTGCCCAGGGGCCCGGTTCGCCGTACGGCGGCGTGCTGTACGGGTCGGGGTCGTGCAGGGGCCTGGGGCGGTCGGTGGCGGTCGGTACGGCGGGAGTGCCGGGCCCGGGCGCGGCGGTGCCCGGCGCCGCCGGGAGCCGGGCGTCGGTCACGGTCGACGTGTCGACCCGCGCCTCCACGCCCTGTCCGGGCAAGCCCGCGTCCCGTACGGCCGGCTCGGCACCCTGCTCCTCGCGCTCCGCGTCCGGACGCGAGGGCGCCTCCAGCTCGAAGTCTCCGTCGGCGGGCGGCGCCGGGCGGGCCAACTCGAAGTCACCCTCGCTGTCGTCCGGCACCGGAACCGCGGCCGCGGCATCCCCGGCCTCCGGAACCTGCGGCCGAGGCCGACTCCACCACTTCGCCTTGGCGGGCTTCGTCGGTTTCCCCTCGTTCATGCTCTCCCCACAGCTGGCCGCGGAACGTCGACTCCGTGCCCGGAAACTCCGCCGCGGACACGGCCCTCACCGGATTCAACCAGGTTCGGGGGACAGCGCGCAGAGACCGGTCAGGGGGCCGTGCGGGACGAGGAGGAGGGGGTGGGAGCGGAGGTGGTGTCGGGGACGGGTGTGGCGAGCAGGCCGGGGCCGGTGACCTCGGGGGCCGATGACCACGAGGTCAGGGCGACCGGCGGGGTCGTGTCGAGCGGTCGTATCAACGGGGACATGGCGGCCGCGCCGGCCACGACGGGCGCGGTCAGCCTGTGCACGGCGTCCTGGACCTGCCCGTCGGCGGGGGACGGCACTCCGGGCACCAGAGGCGCGGACATCGAGGTCGGCACCACGGGAGTCTCCCCGAGCAGCGTGCCCTGGGCGAGCAGCGGTCCGACGGCGCGACGGCGCTGGGTTTCGGGCGCCGAAGCGGGCCCTCCGCCCTGGGTGCGGGCCGGTGTGACATTGCTGCCGCTGCCGGAGCCGCCGCGGGCGTCCGCCGCCGTGTCGCCCGGGATGCCCGTGGTCACGCCGCCCAGCGCGACCGCGGCCAGGGACACCGCCCCGGCCGCGACGAACGCGAACCGCAGCCCGCGCGAGGCGGACCGGTCGGCGTCGGGGCGTCCGACGGGGTGGATGCGGAAGCCACGGTCGGCGGCGGAGGGTGAGGCATGGGTGGCGGGGACATAGCCGAACTCGAACCGGTCGGGGCGTCGGACCCCGAAGACCCCGGTGTCGGAGGCACGTCCGGACAGTCCCGTGCCGCCCAGCGGCGAGCCCGTGTCGTCATCGTCGCCGCCACCGGGGAGTCCCTGGAGACGGGCCAGGAAGCTCTCGGACGGCGGGGGCGGGGCCGCCTCCGCGAAGACGTTCTTCAGCCGGCGCTGGGCGTCCGCCTCCGCCTTGCACTTGGCACAGGTGGCCAGGTGGGCCAGGACGCGGTCGCGCGACTCATGACCGAGTTCCCCGTCCACGAGGGCGGAGAGCCGGTCTCCCAGGTGCTGCTCTGCGAGGCGTGCCTCGGCAGGTTTGGGTCGTGTTCCACTCACGCGGGCGCGCCCCCTCCTCCCAGCGCGGGCACGCGTGCCACGAACGAGCGCCGCTCGGCGGCCCGGGCCTGAGGGGAACGGTGGGCGAGGGCCTTGCGCAGCTGCGAGCGGCCGCGGTGGATCCGGGAGCGGACCGTGCCCAGCTTCACACCGAGGGTCGCGGCGATCTCCTCGTACGACAGTCCTTCGATGTCGCACAGGACGACGGCGGCGCGGAACTCGGGCGCGAGGGTGTCGAGGGCCTGCTGGACGTCCGCGTCGAAGTGGGCGTCGTTGAACACCTGCTGCGGGGTCGGCTCCTTGCTGGGCAGACGCTCTGCCGCGTCCTCGCCCAGGGCGTCGAAGCGGATGCGCTGCTTGCGCCGGACCATGTCCAGGAACAGGTTCGTGGTGATGCGGTGCAGCCAGCCCTCGAAGGTGCCCGGCGTGTAGGTCGACAGGGAGCGGAACACACGGACGAAGACCTCCTGGGTGAGGTCCTCGGCGTCGTGCTGGTTGCCCGTGAGGCGGTAGGCCAGCCGGTAGACCCGGCCGCTGTGCGTGCTGACGATCTCCTCCCATGTGGGCGGAGTCCATGCCTGAGCGTCCGCGTCGGTGGAGAACGTCGCGGTCTGGGCAAGGCCGGCGGCGTGGCTGGCGTCAGCAGCGGTGTCGTTCACGGATTTCGGCCTACCCGCCGATCCGAGAAAGCGCCGAAGCACTCCTCCCCGATCCACAGGCTCAGCCGCACCTCCCCTGTCGGCTCTGGTGGTGTCCAGTGGAGCCCCTACCATAGCCACCTCGCCCGTTAGCTCCGGATAAGCGGTTTTACGAGAATTTGATCTGGGCTGATACGGCACATACGGCTGCGTCAGCACTTGCTCGGCGTCCTGGTCCATCTCTTACCCCCCGTCGGGTCCCCCCACCACTCGCTCATCCCTTTAAACGCCCGGTCCCATCTGCGGGTTCCCGGGGCCAACGGATACAGTCACGCCGAGGCAACCACGGGGACAGGAGAGGGTCATTACCGGCAACCGGCAGACGAGCTGGGCGTTCGCCGACGCCTTTGTCGCCGAGGACGACGCGCTTCGCTGGGCCCGTGACCGGGCCCGGGAGGCGGGCCTGCGCTCGGTGTCGCCCGGCGCGGGCGCCGCGCTGCGGTTGCTCGCCGCCACCGTGGACGCCAAGGCGGTCGCGGAGATCGGCACCGGCTGCGGGGTGTCGGGGATCCATCTGCTGCACGGCATGCGGCCGGACGGCGTGCTGACCACCGTGGATCCCGAGCCGGAGCACCAGCAGTTCGCCCGGCAGGCCTTCCGCGCCTGCGGCTTCGCCAGCAACCGGGCCCGCTTCATCCCCGGCCGCGCCCTGGACGTCCTGCCCCGGCTCGCGGACGCCGGCTACGACCTCGTCTTCTGCGACGGCGACCGCCTGGAGTACCTGGACTATCTCGCTGAATCGTTGCGTCTGCTCCGGCCGGGTGGCGTGGTGGTCTTCGAGGGCGTCTTCGGCAACGGCCGGACGGTCGACTCGGGACCGCAGCCCACGGAGGTGCTGCGACTGCGCGAGCTGCTGCGCACGGTGCGCGAGAGCCAGGAGCTGGTGCCCTCACTGCTGCCGGTGGGCGACGGCCTGCTGTGCGCCGTCAAGCGCTGACCGCACGCGCGGACGGCAGTGCGGTCGACGGACCTGCGCCCGGGAACGCAGCTGCCCCGGCACTACGTACGGTGCCGGGGCAGCTGAAAGGGTATGGTCGCTGGCGCGTCAGACGACGACCTTCTTGAGGGCGTCGCCGAGCGCCTCGGCCTCGTCAGGGGTCAGCTCGACGACGAGCCGACCGCCGCCTTCGAGCGGAACGCGCATGACGATGCCCCGCCCCTCCTTGGTCACCTCGAGCGGGCCATCGCCCGTCCGCGGCTTCATGGCCGCCATGCTCGTTCCCCTTCCTGAAACCAGCTCATCGTCTGCCGACGGCCCTGGAGGGCACGCGCGATCCGTGTGGGACACGCGACACCGGCATCGAACACATTGCTTCCAAGCCATTATCCCGCATCTCAGGACCCGATGACCAACATCAGTCGGCATCGCTTGGGCAACGCGCGCGAGCAAAACCACTCAATTCGGCGATGTGACTGCGATACTGCGCCACCGCACGGACATCGGCCGACGAAAACCGTGGCGAATTTCTTTGACGCAGGTCACACGTCGGGTCCGGCCCGTGGACGGGGTTCTCCGCCATGCTGTCCTCAGACAACGGCGTACCGAGCGGTACGTCAGAGCCGCCACAGCAGAGGGGATGCGCCATGGCCGACACCGTGCTCTACGAGGTGACCGACGGACTCGCGACGATCACGCTGAACCGCCCCGAGGCGATGAACGCGCTGAACATCGCGGCCAAGGTCGCCCTGCGGGACGCGGCACAGGAGGCGGCGGGCGACGGGTCCGTGCGGGCGATCCTGCTCACCGCCGCCGGGGACCGGGCGTTCTGCGTGGGCCAGGACCTCAAGGAACACATCGGGCTGCTCGCGGCCGACCGCGAGACGGGGGCCGGGCAGACGATGACCACGGTGAAGGAGCACTACAACCCGATCGTGCGGGCCCTCGCGGGGGCTGCGAAGCCGGTCGTCGCGGCGGTGAACGGGGTCGCGGCCGGGGCGGGCTTCGGTTTCGCGCTGGCGGCGGACTACCGGGTGGTGGCGGACACCGCGGCCTTCAACACGTCGTTCGCCGGGGTGGCGCTGACCGCCGACTCCGGGATCTCCTGGACGCTGCCGCGGGTCGTGGGCCCCTCGCGCGCCGCGGACCTGCTGCTCTTCCCGCGCAACATCAGCGCGCAGGACGCGTACGAGCTCGGCATCGCCAACCGGCTCGTGCCGGCCGCCGAGCTGCGGGCCGAGGCCGAGAAGATCGCCCGGAAATTGGCCGACGGGCCGACGGTGGCCTACGCGGCGCTCAAGGAGGCGGTCGCCTTCGGGCTCACGCACTCCCTGGACGAGACGCTGGACAAGGAGGACGAGCTGCAGACCCGCGCGGGCAGGTCCGAGGACCACGCGATCGCGGTGCAGGCGTTCGTGAACAAGGAGAAGCCGAAGTATCTGGGCCGGTGACGGACGGCCGTCGGCCGACGGCCGACGGCCTCTTCCTCACCCGCAGGTCTACGTGTTCCGGCTTGCGCAGCCTTCCAGGTGGTCGTTGACCAGTCCGCACGCCTGCATCAGCGCGTAGGCCGTCGTCGGGCCTATGAAGCGCAGGCCCCGCTTCTTGAGGGCCTTGGACAGGGCCGTGGACTCCGGGGTGACCGCGGGGACGTCGGAGAGGGTCTTCGGGGCCGGGCGGGCGGCCGGGTCGGGGGCGTGGGACCAGATCAGGCTGTCCAGCTCGCCCGAGGACCACTCCGCGAGCACGCGCGCGTTGGCGAGGGTCGCGTCGATCTTGGCGCGATTTCTGATGATGCCGGGGTCCACGAGAAGGCGTTCGCGGTCGTCGTCCGTGAAGGTGGCGACCTTCTCGATCCTGAAGTCGGCGAAGGCGGCGCGGAAGCCCGGGCGGCGGCGCAGGATCGTGATCCACGACAGGCCCGACTGGAAGGCCTCCAGGCTGAGGCGCTCGTAGAGGGCGTCGTCGCCGTGGACGGGGCGGCCCCACTCCTCGTCGTGGTACGTCACGTAGTCGTCGGTGGTCAGCGCCCAGGGGCAGCGCGGCGTGCCGTCGGGGCCGGCCAGGGCGGTGCCGTCGCTCACCGCTGGTCCTCCTGCGCGGGCTTGTCCAGCCGGACGTGCGCGGCGGCCTGGGCACCGGCGAGCGCGGACTCCAGGTGGGCGATACGGGCGTCCCGCTCGGCGAGTTCGGCGCCGAGGCGGCCGAGGGCGTCGTCCACGTCCGCCATGCGATAGCCGCGGGGGGCGAGCGGGAAGCGGAGGCTCTCCACGTCCGCGCGGCCGACGGGGCGGTCCGGGGGCAGCGAGTCGTCGAGGCGCTCGGGCGCGACCTCGGGCAGGGGGCCGGTGGCGCCCTCGCCGCCGCCCACCACGGCGAGTGTCACCGCGGCGACCACGACGGCGAGCGCGACGACCAGGAACAAGAACATAACCATCGCTGGGTCCCCACGCTCTGTAGTACTCGGTCTCGAAAGTCTCTCGCTCCGATCGTGCCATGCGAGTCTGACAGTTAGGGTCACAGGCGGGCGCGGGGCGGGACACAAGCACGACTCACTGGAAGAGGTCACAGGGGATGCTCAGGCTGGGCAGGCGGGAATTCGAGCCGCACGAGCCGGTGATCATGGCGATCGTGAACCGGACCCCGGACTCCTTCTACGACCAGGGGGCGACCTTCCGTGACGAGCCGGCGCTCGCGCGCGTGGAGCAGGCGGTGGCCGAAGGTGCCGCGATCATCGACATCGGCGGGGTGAAGGCCGGGCCCGGGGACGAGGTGACCGCTGAGGAGGAGGCGCGGCGGACGGTCGGTTTCGTGGCCGAGGTACGGCGGCGGTTCCCCGACGTGATCATCAGCGTGGACACCTGGCGGGCCGCGGTCGGGGAGGCCGTGTGCGAGGCCGGGGCGGACCTGCTGAACGACGCCTGGGGCGGGGTGGATCCGGGGCTGGCCGAGGTCGCGGCGCGGTACGGGGTGGGGCTGGTGTGCACGCACGCGGGGGGCACCGAGCCGCGGACCCGGCCGCACCGGGTGACGTACGACGACGTCATGGCCGACATCCTCCGGGTGACCGTGGGACTGGCCGAGCGTGCGGTGGCGCTGGGTGTGCCCCGCGAGTCGGTGATGATCGATCCCGGTCACGACTTCGGGAAGAACACGCGGCACAGTCTTGAGGCGACCCGGCGGCTGGACGAGATGGTGGCCACGGGGTGGCCGGTGCTGGTGTCGCTGTCCAACAAGGACTTCGTCGGGGAGACGCTGGACCGGCCCGTGAAGGAGCGGGTGTTGGGGACGCTGGCGACGACCGCGGTGTCCGCGTGGCTCGGCGCCCAGGTGTACCGGGTCCACGAGGTGGCCGAGACGAAGCAGGTCCTGGACATGGTGACGTCGATCGCGGGCCACCGCCCGCCGACGGTCGCGCGCAGGGGGTTGGCGTAGGCGCTCCCCGCCGCCCCCCGCTGCCGCTCACTCGAGCGCGCGCCCGATGTGTTCCATGTGAAGGGTCCGTGCCTCCGGGTCGACGCGGTACAGGATGCGCCAGGGGCCACGGTGGAGTCGACGGTGGTGGGTACCCCAGGCCCTGGAACCTTCAGGCCTGGGGTCCCCGGCGAGTTGATCGGTCGCCTGGAGGAGGGTGTCCACTCCGTGGGGGTCGTCCTTGAGGAAACCGGTGGCTTCGTCGAGCGCCATCGGCTCCCACTGGACCTCCCAGGTCACTCCGTACTCCTCCCCGCGGCTTCGAGGAGTATCCGCCGAGCCTCCGCATGGGGGACGGGGACTTCGGTGCGCCCCAGAGCCCGGTCCCGCTCAAGGCGGGCCAGCGCCAGAGCATCCTCAAGGTCTTCGAGCTCCGCCGGAGAGATGAGGACGGCAGTCGGGATGCCACGGTCGGTCAAGGTGATGTGCTCGTGCTGGGCAGCCCGGCGGGCAAGCTCACCGAGCTTGCCCCTCGCCTCGGCGATGGGATACGTAGCAGACATGAATCTAGTGTACATCCGGATTACACTTCGCTCGGCGCCTAACGCGCAGCCTCCTTCGACACCAGTGCCACCGCCTCCTCCACGTCGTCCGTGACGTGGAAGAGGAGCAGGTCCTTTTCGGAGGCCTTGCCCTGGGCGATCACGGTGCTCCTCAGCCAGGTGACCAGTCCGCCCCAGTACTCGGTGCCGAAGAGGACGATGGGGAAGCGCGTGACCTTCTGGGTCTGTACGAGGGTGAGGGCCTCGAAGAGCTCGTCCAGGGTGCCGAGGCCGCCGGGGAGCACCACGAAGCCCTGCGCGTACTTCACGAACATCATCTTCCGGACGAAGAAGTACCGGAAGTTGAGGCCGATGTCGACGTAGGAGTTGAGGCCCTGCTCGAAGGGCAGCTCGATGCCGAGGCCGACCGAGGTGCCGCCCGCCTCGCAGGCGCCCTTGTTGGCCGCCTCCATCGCGCCGGGACCGCCGCCGGTGATCACCGCCCAGCCGGCCTCCACCAGCCCGCGGCCGAGCCGCACACCGGCGTCGTACTCCGAGGAGTCCACCGAAGTGCGCGCCGAGCCGAACACACTGATCGCGGGCGGGAGTTCGGCCAGGGTGCCGAAGCCCTCGATGAACTCCGACTGGATCCGCAGGACCCGCCAGGGATCCGTGTGGACCCAGTCGGACGGGCCGCCCGCGTCCAGCAGGCGCTGGTCCGTCGTACTCGCGGTGACCTGACCCCGCCGCCGGAGGACCGGCCCCAGGCGCTGCTCCTCCGGTGGGCGCTTCTTGCCCTCGGGGTTGCCAGTAGCCATGTGCGCTCCCTCCGCGTGCAGGTGTATCCACGCAAGAGTAGATCCACCCTGGTTACGCACGCGGGACGTGAGCATGTCCGCAATGAAGCGTCAGACCCACACCCGTCGCGCGCCTCAGCTCGTCAGCCAGGCCCGCAGGCGCTCCTCGCCCGCCAGGATCTTGGCGATTTCCACCCTTTCATCCCTTTTGTGCGCCAAGTGCGGGTTTCCGGGGCCGTAGTTGACCGCCGGGATGCCCAGGGCGGAGAAACGGGAGACGTCCGTCCAGCCGTACTTCGGCTGCGGGGTGCCTCCGACCGCCTCGATGAAGGCCGCCGCGGCCGGGTGGGACAGTCCCGGCAGCGCCCCGCCGCTGTGGTCGTCCACCACGAACTCCGCCACGCCGCAGTCCGCGAAGACCTCGTGGACGTGCGCGAGCGCCTCCTCCTCGGACCGGTCCGGGGCATAGCGGAAGTTGACCGCCACCACGCACTCGTCGGGGATGACGTTGCCCGCCACCCCGCCAAAGATGCGCACCGCGTTCAGGCCCTCGCGGTACTCCAGGCCGTCGATCACCGGGTAGCGCGGTTCGTACGCCGCCAGGCGGGCCAGGATCGGGGCCGCCGTGTGGATCGCGTTGGAGCCCATCCAGCCGCGCGCCGAGTGGGCCCGCTCGCCCTTCGTCCGCAGCAGCACCCTCAGGGTGCCCTGGCAGCCGCCCTCGACCTGGCCGTCGGAAGGCTCCAGCAGCACCGCGAAGTCGCCCGTCAGCCAGTCGGGGTGCGCCTCGGCCACGTGCTTGAGGCCGTTCAGTTCGGCGGCGACCTCCTCGTTGTCGTAGAACACGAAGGTCAGGTCGCGGTTCGGGGCGGGGACGGTGGCCGCGATGCGCAGTTGGACGGCCACGCCGGACTTCATGTCGCAGGTGCCGCAGCCCCACAGGACGCCGTCCTCGTCGAGGCGCGAGGGGACGTTGTCGGCGATCGGGACCGTGTCGATGTGGCCGGCCAGGATCACCCGCTCCGCCCGGCCCAGCCGCGTACGGGCGACGACGTTGTTGCCGTACCGGTCGACCGTCAGATGCGGCAAGGAGCGCAGGGCGGCTTCGATCGCGTCGGCAAGCGGCTTCTCGGTGCCGCTCTCCGAGGGGAAGTCGACCAGCCGCGCCGTGAGCGCGGCGGCGTCCAGCGTCAGGTCAAGCGTGGTGTCGGCCATGGTGACGACCCTAACGCTCCCCCGGCCCGGCCGGGCCGCACCGCAGGCGCCACCCGCCTCCCGGGCCCGGGAGGCCTCCAGTACCTTGTACGGGTGCCAGAGTCGTCCCCCACTTCTCCCAAGCGTCGCGGCCGCCTCTTCCGTCTCAGCGCGGCCTTCTTCGTCCTGCTGGCCGTCGCGGGCTATCTCGTGGTGCAGTACGTCACGGGTGGCACCGGAGCCCCGGGCTGCAAGGTCGTCTCGGCCGAAGGCGGCGAGACCCCGTACGAGTTCACGCCCGAGCAGGCGGTGAACGCGGCGACGATCGCCGCCGTCGGCACCGGACGCGGCATGCCCGAGCGCGCCGTGACCATCGCGCTGGCGACCGCGCTGCAGGAGTCGGGCCTGCGCAACATCGAGCACGGCGACCGTGACTCACTGGGCCTGTTCCAGCAGCGGCCCTCGCAGGGCTGGGGCACCGAGAAGCAGATCATGGACCCGACCTACTCGGCGGGCATCTTCTACGAGCACCTGGCCAAGGTGCCCGACTACAGGGAACTCCCGCTCACGGTGGCCGCGCAGCGCGTGCAGCGCAGCGGCTTCCCGGAGGCGTACGCCAAGCACGAGCCGGATGCCAAGCTGCTCGCCGCGGCCCTGACCGGGCAGGCGGCGGCCACGCTGACCTGCCAGGGGCGCCCCGCGACGGGTACCTCGGCCGAGGCGGCGGCGACGGGTCCGGACGCCGTACGGGCCGCGCTGGTACGGGACTTCGGGCACGACGCGCTCCAGGAGGTCGGCGCCGAGGTGAGCGGTACGGCCGAGGCCAGTCCGTCCCCGAGCATGACCGCAGACTCGGGCGCCAGGACCGTGACCGTGCCGGTGCCGGACGACCGGAGGACCGACGGGACCGGGCGGACCGAGCGGGAGCGGGGCTGGCAGCTGGCCCACTGGGCGGTGGCCAACTCCTCGGCGCTGCACATCGCACGGGTCTCGTACGCGGGGCGGGTGTGGGCCGCCGGGAGCACGGACAGCCAGTGGCGCCCGACCGGCACGACGGGTGCCGCGGGTGCGGAGAAGTCGGCGGGGTCCGTTCGGATCGTGACCGGGCAGTAGTACGGGGGTTCACTCGCGGGGGTCACCCTGCGGGTGGTGACGCGGCGGTGTGCGCAGGTTTTCGTGCGGTCACTCTCCTGGTCGTAAACGCCCTTGGAAACAAAGGGCCGTAAGGATTCTGCGAAGTCGTACGGCGGGTGACTTTTGCCCGTTTTTATCCACAGCAGATAATGCGATGCGTTGCCAACTCTTTACCTTTGGGCTCCGCAACCTTCGTGGGCTTCGAGCGGTAGTCACTGCGTCCGAGCCCGGAGATCAACTGCCGGACACGGTCGGACACTTCAACGTTCTCTCCCGTCGAATGGAGCATCATGTCCCTCCCCCTGACCCGCAGGATCGCCCGTGCCGCGCTGCTCGTCGCAGCGGGAGCGGCCGCCGGGGTCGGTGCGGCCGGCTCCGCGAGCGCTGCCCCCGATCTGCCGGCCACCCCGAACCTCGGCGGCCTGACCGCCCTGGACGGAGCGCAGGTCGGCAACACGGTCGACGGTGCCACGCAGCACGTCACCGGGCTCGCGGGCGACGCGGGCGGCCAGGCGGTCAAGAAGGCGGTGCCGACCGCGGGCAAGGCCGGCGCCAAGGCCGTGCAGAAGGCGGCGCCCGCGGCACAGCAGGCCGCGGGGGACGCGACCGGCTCCGCCGGGCAGGTCCTCGGCGCCACGGCCGGGACGGCGACCAAGGGCGGGCTGCCCACGGACTCCCTCACCAAGGGCGGGCTGCCGACGTCCACGCTGCCGGTGAGCAGCCTGCCGCTCGGCTAGGCATCCAGGTCTCGACAGCGCGAAGGGGTCCAGGGAACCTCCCTGGACCCCTTCGCGCTGTGCTGTGCTGTGCTGTGCTGTGCAGTGCAGTGCCGTCCGGGCCGAACTAGCCCGCCAGTCGCGCCACCGCGGCCGCCACGCGCTCGTCCGTCGCCGTCAGGGCCACGCGGACGAACTTCTCGCCCGCCGTGCCGTAGAAGTCGCCGGGGGCGACCAGGATGCCTCGCTCGGCAAGACGGGCCACCGTGTCCCAGCAGGACTCGTCCCGGGTGGCCCAGAGGTACAGGCCGGCCTCGCTGTGCTCGATGCGGAAGCCGTGGGCCAGCAGGGCGTCGCGCAGGGCCGTGCGCCGGGCGGCGTAGCGTTCGCGCTGCTCGCGGACGTGGATGTCGTCGGACAGGGCCGCGACGACCGCCGCCTGCGTGGGCGCCGAGGTCATCATGCCGCCGTGCTTGCGGATCTCCAGGAGGGGGCCCAGGACGGCCGGGTCGCCGGCCAGGAAGGCCGCGCGGTAGCCCGCCAGGTTGGACCGCTTGGAGAGGGAGTGGACCGAGACGACGCCCTCGTACGAGCCGCCGTTGACGTCCGGGTGCAGGACCGAGACCGGGTCGGCCTCCCAGCCCAGCTCCAGGTAGCACTCGTCGGAGAAGAGCAGGACGCCGTGCTCGCGGGCCCAGGCGACGATCCGGGTGAGCTCCTCCTGGCCCAGCACCCTGCCCGTGGGGTTGGACGGCGAGTTCAGCCAGAGGAGCTTCAGGTTCGTGGGGTCGAGCTCGGTCGGGTCGTCGTAGACCTCGTACTCGGCGCGGGCCAGGCGGGCGCCGACCTCGTAGGTCGGATAGGCCAGACGGGGGTACGCGACCCGGTCGCCGGGGCCGAGGCCCAGTTGGGTGGGGAGCCAGGCCACCAGCTCCTTGGAGCCGACGATCGGCAGGACATGGCGGGGGGTGACCTCACGGGCGCCCAGCCGGCGCTCCAGCCAGCCCGTGATCGCGTCGCGCAGGGCCGGCGTGCCCCAGACGGTCGGATAGCCCGGCGAGTCGGCGGCGGCGATCAGGGCCTTCTGGATCAGCTCGGGGACCGGGTCGACCGGGGTGCCGACGGACAGGTCGACGATGCCGTCCGGGTGCGCCGCGGCCGTCTTCTTGTACGGCTCCAGCTTGTCCCAGGGAAAGGTGGGCAGACGGTCGGAGACTGCGGACACGATGTTCTGGCTCACTTTCGTCGGTACGGCAAACGCCTCGGTCCCGTACGGCGGTGATCAAGGCGATCGGGCCGTACGGGACCGAGGCGGCGCGCTGCGGGCTGCTCGGCCGCCTGCGGATTACTCGGCCTGCGGCGGCAGCGCGGCGATGAGGGGGTGGTCGCGCTCGATCAGGCCCAGCTTGCTGGCGCCACCGGGAGAGCCGAGTTCGTCGAAGAACTCGACGTTGGCCTTGTAGTAGTCCTTCCACTCCTCCGGAGTGTCGTCCTCGTAGAAGATCGCCTCGACCGGGCAGACCGGCTCACAGGCACCACAGTCGACGCATTCGTCCGGGTGGATGTACAAGGACCGCTGGCCCTCGTAGATGCAGTCGACCGGGCACTCCTCGATGCACGCCTTGTCCTTCACGTCGACACAAGGCTGCGCGATGACGTAGGTCACGCTGTCGTTCCTCCTCGATTGGGCGCTGGCGGGCCTCCGTAGGCTCCGCCGCCTGGCGCGCGGGAGCGCGGCGTCGTCGATGCCCGCCCCTAGTATCTCCGTTCTTGGGCATGATCCGAACAGGAGGGGTGAACCGACCTGTGGAATTCTCTGCCGCCGGGCGACTCGAGGTCCGTATCACCGCTGCTGACGTGGGTAAACGAGTCTCCGTACGGCGCTTGAGCGAACCTGGAACACGGGGTGAGAAGTTCACCGACACGGTGGGTGTTCTCACATCATGGGACAAGGGTGTGCTGCTGATCACACGCAAGAACGGGGAGACCGTTCGGATTCCGGAATCCTCGCTGGTCGCGGGCAAGGTCGTACCGGCCGCCCCGGCGCGTCGGCGGGGTCCCGCCGCCTCCTACGAGGAGCTCGCGCGCGTCGCCTCGCGGGCCTGGCGGCCGGTGGAGAGCGAGCGGCTGGGCGAGTGGGAGCTGCGGGCCGCAGTGCAGGAGGTGCCGCGCGATGGGGGTCCCCCCAGGCGTTCAGCTCTGGGGGAGCGTCCCTGGGGGGCGCTGGTCGGGCGACGGGTGGGCTTCACGCGGCGGGCCAACAGTGTGCTTCCGCTCGGCGACCCCGGCCTTCCGCTCGACGCGGCACTGGAAGCCGTACGACGCTGGTACGGCGAGCGCGGCCTGCCCGCGTACATCCAGACCGCGACCGGCGCCGAGGGCACGCAGGAGCTGCTGTGCGCGGAGCTGGAGCGGCGCGGCTGGGTGCGCGAGGTGACCGCCGAGCTGTGGATCGGCGCCCTGGCGCCGGTGGCCGACCGGGACGAGGGCGCCCAGGTGGTGCTGGACCGGGAGGCGGACGAGGCGTGGCTGGACCGGTATCAGCGCAAGGGGGTGAGCGAGGTGGCCCTGAAGGTGCTGGGCAGCGGGCCGTCGGTGTGGTTCGCGACCGTCCCGGGTGAGGCCGGGGGCGCGCCGGCCGCGATCGGGCGGTGTGTCGTGGACGGACGGTGGGCCGGCTTCGCGGCCGTCGAAGTGGCCCCGGAGCAGCGCAGACGCGGCCTGGGCAGTGCCGTGATGGCCGCTCTCGCCCGCCAGGCCCTGGCCGAGGGTGCCTCGGCCGCCTGGCTGCAGGTCGAGGAGGACAACGAGGCGGCCCGGGCGCTGTACGCCGCCATGGGCTTCGCCGCGCATCACGCGTATCACCACTACCGGGAGCCGGGCGCCTCCGGCGCCCGCCGGTGATACGGATCATCGCCGGTCGGTAGGACGGATCATCGTCGGTCGGTGGTACGGATCACCGTGAAAGGGCACGAGCCAGCTATGCGTCCCCCTTATCCCCCATCGCCGGAGCGGTCGGCCGAGGTGCGGCACCGGTTCGCCGAGGAGGCACGGTCCGAACGGCCCGACCTCTCGGCGCTGTGTCTGCTGCTCGGCGCGTCGGCCGACGGCGCGCTCGACGAGACGGGCATGGACGCCGCGCAGATGGAGCTGGACCGGCTGGCGGGACAGCTGCCGTACCGGCCCGGCGGGCCCCTGGCCTGGGCGACGGCGCTGCACCACCTGCTCGGCGTCCGCTGCGAGTTCCACGGCTCCGCCGCGGACTACCGCCGTCTGGAGTCCTCGCTGCTGCACGAGGTGCTGCGGCGGCGGCGCGGGCTGCCGATCCTGCTGTCGGTGGTGTGGATGGAGGTGGCGCGACGGGCGGGCGCGCCGGTGTACGGGGTCGCGCTGCCGGGGCACTTCGTGGTCGGGTTCGGGGCGGCCGGGGAGCAGGTGCTCGCCGATCCCTTCGACGGGGGCAGGGTGCTCACGGGGACGGACGCCGAGCTGCTCGTCGTCGGGGCGACGGGGGCTCCGCTGGATCCGGGCATGCTGGTGCCCGCGGATCCGCTGGATGTCGTCGTGCGGATCCTGAACAACGTCCGGGCGTGGGCCGCGGCCCGGCCGGAGCGGTCGGACGTGGCGCTGTGGGCGGTGGAGCTGTCGTTGCTGCTGCCCTCGCATCCGGCGCGGCTGCGCTACGAGCGGGCGCAACTCCTCGTGCAGCGCGGTGAGTTCCTGGCCGGAGCGGCGGAGCTGGAGGCGTACGCGGAGGTGGTGGCCGGGGTGGACGAACCGACCGCACAGCGGGTACGACGTCAGGCGCACACGGCGCGCTCCATGCTCAACTAGGGGCAGCCAGGGGGTGTTCCAGCGGGTTACAGCCAGCCCTTCTCCCGCGCGATCCGTACCGCTTCCGCCCTGTTCCGCACGGCCAGCTTCTGGATCGCCGTCGAGAGGTAGTTGCGGACCGTGCCCTGGGACAGGTGCAGGGCTGCCGCCAGTTCGGCGTTGGTGGAGCCGTCGGCCGCGGCGCGCAGGACCTCGCGTTCGCGGTCGGTGAGGGGGTTGGCGCCCTCGGCCAGGGCGGCCGCGGCGAGCGTGGGGTCGATGACCCGCTCGCCGGTTAGCACCTTGCGGACGGCCTCGGCGAGTTGGGCGGCCGGGGCGTCCTTGACCAGGAAGGCGTCCGCGCCCGCCTCCATGGCGCTGCGCAGATAGCCGGGGCGGCCGAAGGTGGTGAGGACGACCAGCTTGACCGCGGGAAGTTCCTTGTGGAGCCGGGCCGCGGCCTCGATTCCCGTGCAGCCCGGCATCTCGATGTCGAGCAGGGCGACGTCCACATCGTGCTCCCGGGCGGCCGCCGACACCTCGTCGCCGCGCGAGACCTGGGCGACGACCTCGATGTCGTCCTCAAGGCCGAGCAGGGCGGCCAGCGCCTCGCGGACCATCGACTGGTCCTCGGCGAGGAGAACCTTGATCGTGCTGCTCATGCCCCGGATACTACGTCCACCCCACTGGCCGTGGGCACACGGGCGACCAGCCGGAACCCGTGCCTGACCCGGCCCGCCTCCAGTGTGCCGCCGACCTTCTCCAGGCGCTCGGTCAGACCGGTCAGGCCATTGCCGGGACCCTTGCCGGAGCCGCCCGATCCGTCGTCCTCGACGGAGAGTTCGAGGACCGGGCCGTCCAGCGTCTGGCGTTCCAGGAGCTCCACCGTGCAGCGTCCGGCACCGCTGTGCCGTACGACGTTGGTGACCGCCTCGCGCAGCGCCCAGGCGAGGGCGGACTCGCCCTCCTCGGGGACGCCGTCGAGGTCCGGTTCGGCGGGCACCTGGGCGGTGACCCCGGCGGCGGTCAGGGCGACCTGGGCACCGGCGAGTTCGGCGGCCAGCCGGGGACGCCGATAGCCGGTGACCGCCTCGCGCACGTCTACCAGGGCCTGCCGGCTGACCTGTTCGATGTCGGCGACCTGCTGCGCCGCCTTGTCGGGGTGGTCGGGGAGCATCCGGCCGGCCAGTTCGCTCTTCAGCGTGATGAGGGAGAGCGAGTGGCCGAGCAGGTCGTGCAGGTCCCGGGCCAGGCGCAGCCGCTCCTCGTTGGCGGCGAGTTGGGCGACGGTGGCACGGGCCTTGCGCAACTCGATGGTCGTACGGACCAGTTGGACGACCCCCGTCATGGCGAATCCGATGAGGAACACCAGGATCAGCAGGTCCAGGGCGTGCTGCTCGCCGACGTGCAGGCCGACCAGCAGCATCACACCCGCCGTCCCCGGGATCGCCCAGCAGGCGACCCGCAGCGGGAGGGTGGCCCCGCAGGCGACGGAGACGTAGCAGTACAGGGCGAGCCAGGGCGCGCCGAGCGTGAAGGACAGCAGGGTCGCGAGGACCCCGAGGACGGCGATCAGGGCGCCGACCCGCCTCGGGGTGGCCGGACTGCCCATGTCCCGGAAGACCAGGGTCAGATAGACCCCGACGAAGACCGCCAGGCCCAGCCAGCCGGCCACGGTCGCCCCGGTGGTGTGGCTCCCGGAGACGAGGTCGTTGACCGGGGCGCTGAGGAAGACCAGCCAGACGCCGATCCACAGCATCTTGCGCAGGAACAGGTCGCGCCGGCTGCGGGAGGACTGTCCCAGGGGGATCAGCTGCTCCCGGCGGGCTTCCTCGGTCAGCGGGTCCTCCGTCATGGCGCTCACGCCTTCAGCGTGTCCTTCCGGTACAGCCAGGCCGCGCCTCCCGCGAAGAGGACGAAGAAGACGGCAAGGATGGCGATGTCCTGGGCGTGCGGGGTCCGGCTCTGCTCGATCGACCGCCCGAGGGCAGCGTACGCGTGCGTGGGCAGCCACTTCGCGATGTCCTGGAGCCACTGCGGGAAGGTCGTGGTGGGCATCCACAGGCCGCCGAGCATGGACAGGCCGAAGTAGGTGATCATCGTGATCGGGCGGACGGCGTCCCCGCTGGCGAGGTAGCCGATGGCGACGCCGAGCGCGGCGAAGACCAGGCTGCCGGCCCAGATGGCGCCGGTGAGGGCGAGCCACTGCCAGGCGTCCAGCCGGACGTCCTTCACGGCCGCGGCGACGACGAAGACGATGACGATGGAGGGCAGGCTGACGACGGCCGCGCTCGCGGTCTTGGCGAGGACGTATCCGCGCCCCGGCAGGGTGGTCAGCCGCAGCTGCCGTACCCAGCCGCTCTCGCGCTCCTTGGCGATGCGCTCGCTGTTGCCCATCAGGACGGCGGTCAGGGCGCCGAAGGAGGCCATGGAGACCATCATGTACGTCGGCAGGGTGAGCCCGGTGCCATCGATCTTGGTCTTGCTGTCGGCGTTGCCCGCGATGAGCAGGAACAGGGCGGAGGGGTAGATCACCGAGAAGAACAGGAACTTGCGGTTGCGCAGGGCGCGGGCGAGTTCCAGTTTGATCAGAGAGTTCACGACTGCTTGGCCTCCTCGGCCTCCGTGATGGCGACGAACGCCTGCTCCAGGCCGAGCCCGGCGACTTCGAGATTGCGGGGGTAGACACCGAGGCCGTACAGGGCGTGGACGGTGGCGTCGGCGTCGGTGGACTGGATGCGGACGGTCTGGCCGGAGACGCTGACCGAGGCCAGGAAGGGCAGCGCGCGCAGGGCCGGCTCGTCGATGTCGCCCTCCAGGTCGAAGGAGACCCTGCGGGCCCCCGCCTTCGCCTTGATCTCGGCTGCGGTGCCGTCGGCGAGGAGCCGGCCGCGGTGCAGGACGAGGACGCGGTCCGCGATGGCGTCGGCCTCTTCGAGGTAGTGGGTGGCGAAGAGGACCGTACGGCCCTGGTCGGCCTGTTCGCGCATGGTGGCCCAGAAGGCCTGGCGGGCGGAGACGTCCATGCCGGTGGTCGGCTCGTCCAGGACGATCAGGTCGCTGTCGCCGGCGGTGGCGAGGGCGAAGCGGACGCGCTGGGCCTGGCCGCCGGAGAGCTTGTTGACCTTCCGGTCGGCGATCTGGGAGATGCCGGCGCGGGCCAGTACGTCGGTGACCTTGTAGGGCTTCGGGTGCAGATCGCAGGCGAGCCGGACCAGTTCGGTGACGGTGACCTCGTCCATCAGCCCGCCGCTCTGCAGCATGGCGCCCACCCGTCCGGCGACGATCGCCTCGCGCGGGCCGGTGCCGAAGACGCTGACCGTGCCACCGTCGGCCTGCTTGAGGCCGAGCAGCAGATCGAGGGTGGTGGACTTGCCGGCGCCGTTCGGCCCGAGCAGGGCGACGGTCTCCCCCGGGTGCAGCGTGAGCGACAGCCCGTCCACCGCCCGCACGCTCCCATAGGTCTTGCTCACCTGATCGAACCCGACCACCGGGGCGCCGGTGGTCACCGCTGTCGTTGTCATGGCGTCCATGGTGGCCAGGAGGGCCGGGTGCGGGGCAGTGTCGGGGGTCCTGAGAGCCGGATGACAGATGTCATACCGACGCCGTGACACGCCGGAGGGGCGCCCGGTGAACACCGGACGCCCCTCTGCGGGCCGGGCTGGTTCCGGTCTAGTTCGGGGTGGTGTCGATGACCGCGATCCGGTTGGTCCTGCTCGTCAGTGCCTGGCGGAGGGCGCCGTACACGTCCTGCGGGGTGACGGGCGTCTTCTTACCGTTGGACCGGGTGATCAGCACGCCGTCGAACGCCTGGCCGTAGAGGTTCTTCAGGGCCACCAGGTCGGGCTTGTCGACGAGCTTGCCGTCGACGGCCGTCACCCGGAGGAACTTCCACAGCGAGTTCTGAGGGCTCATCGGGACCGAGTGCGCGGCGTCCGTCTGCACGGTGACCTTGGCGGACATCGCCGGCTCCGCGAACGCCTTCATCTCGCGGTCGACCTCGGCGTTGGAGACCGTCGGCTGCTGGGTGGTCGTCGGCACCGTGACCGGGGCGGCCGTGCCGGTTTCCACCATCGACCGGTAGGCCTCCGCGACCGCCTGTGTCGAACCGGCCGCGTCGATGCCCTTGCCCGCCTTGCCGTAGACGGCGACGGCCTTGCCGGACTGGAACTTGATCGTGCCCTCGGCGACCGAGCCGGAGCCACCGCCCGCGTCCTTCAGGGCGACCTGGAGCTTCTCCTCGTCGACCGGCATGACCGGCTCCACGACCCGCTTCTGGCCGAAGAGGGAGCCGATCACGGAGACGGGGTTGTAGTCGCTCGTCGCGGCCGCGCTGACGGTGGCGGTGGTGTCGAACTGGAGTCCCGCCTTGTCCGGCGTGAGCGAGACCGTCTTGCCGCCCACCGACAGCTTCAGCGGCTTGTTCACCCGGTCGCCGAACGCCTCGTCGAGCTTCTTGACGGCGTCGTCGCGGGTGCCGCCGCCGATGTCCACACCGAGCACGGTGGTGCCCTTGGGCACGTCGGAGTGGTTCATCAGCAGTCCGGCGCCGTACACACCGATGCCGGCGACGACCACGACCCCGCCGAGCAGGGCCGGCTTGCTGCGGCCCTTCTTCTTCTTGGACTTGCTCTGCGGGACGTTCGGCGAGACCGGCTCGGGCAGCTTCGGGGGCGTGTGCGACACGGCCCCGTCGGTGGGGGCGCCCGGCCCGAACGGCGAGGCCGCCGTGGGCGGGACGACCGGGATACCGCTGGTCACGGTGTGCCCGGAGATGTTGTCCGCCGGGGAGCCGTAGCCGGGCATGCCCGGTTCGGGGGCCGGCTTCTGCGGGGTGAGGATCGCGGTGTCGTCGCTCAGACCGCCGCCGGGGCCGCGGCGGGCGGCGGGACCGGCGCCGGGGGTACGGCGGTGCCCGCCGACGGTGCCGGGGCCGGTGAAGGACTCGCCGGGCGCCGTGCCGAGGCCGCCGGGTGCGCCGGTGACCGGCGGCACCATCGGGCCGTCGCCGGTGACCGGGCCGCCGGTCGGGCCCGCGGGGCCCTGCGGAACGCCGGGGCCGCCGAGACCGTTCGGACCGTTGAAGCCGCTGGAGCTGTCGGGGCCGGCCGGGCCGGCGCCCTGGCCGTTCACACCGCCGAAGCCGTTCTGGCCGCCGGGGCCGCTCTCCGCGAAGTACGGCAGATCGTCGCGGCGCGGCTCGTCGCCGCCCGCGCCGGGACGGGAGCCGTTGCCCAGCGGGCCCGCGGCCAGCGCCTCGGTCACGTCGAAGGAGCCGGTACCACCGCCGTGCCCGGGAGCCACGGGTCCGCCGGTGGCGCCGGGGAGCCCCGCGCCGTTCGTACCGCCGGGACGGGAGCCGCCCGGCGCGCTCATGGAGCCGACCACACCGCCGGGGCGACCGGCGCCCGGACGCGCGCCCTTGGGCGCAGCCGCGCCGCCGGGGGCAGCCGTGCCCGTGCCGGAAGCGGTCGCACCGGCCGCGGAACCGCCGGGGATTCCGGCGCCGTTCGTACCGCCGCCGGCCGGACCGCCCTTGCCCGCGCCGGACTTGCGGGGTGCGAACCAGTCGCTCGTCTTCTCCCCGGCCGCCGCCGCGGGCTCGCCGGACGGCTCGACGCCGCCGGTGGGCCCGGTGGGCTTCGGGGCGGGCGCCGGCTGCGCCTCGGCGGCCGCGCCCGTGTCGTCGTCGGAAGCCTCGGTGTCCGCGACGGGCGTGCGCACGACGACCGGCGGAATGGGCCGCGATCCGGGGATGTTGATCCGGATGCGCGTCGTCAGCGTGGTCTCGGTCTTTCGCTCCTCGGGCTGCGCGGCCGAACGGTCCGCGCCCGTACCGTCGCCGGAAACCATGGGGGTCCCGTACGGCGGCGTGCCCGAGGGGTATGCGGCTCCGCCGCGCCCGTTGGGCCCGGAGGACGGAGTGTCAGTTTCACGACTCAAGGCAGGTTCTCCCGGTTGGCTCCGCCGCCCGTCACGACCTTGCTCGGGCGGCTCGGCGGCGCGCACCACCATACTGGCCACTTCTGGCGCGTATCCCATGACCGCTGGGGAAACCCACACCGGACTCGCACGCGCGCCCCGTGGCGAATTGGTACGTCACTTGGCAAGTCGGGCGGCATCGCCGTCCGGTTGCCGCCCCGGTCCAAGGGTGGCGCAGATCACAGCCAGGGCCATGCCGCCCAGCAGGAACAGATAGGAACCGCCCCCCGCGCCGAACAGGAAGTCCCCTTCGGGACGGCCTGCGGTGAGCAGGATGACGGTGACGATCCAGCCTGCCGCGGGCGCGACCGCCCCGGCGCGGCTGCCGGTGGCACGCGCCCCGCCGAGGAACACCCCGGCCGCGCCCGCCAGGGCGAGCAGCAGCCCGCCCGGGAACCAGCCGCCCTGCACCAGCGCCCCGGCGAGCCCGGCCAGGGCTCCGAGCACGAACAGGCCCACATGGGCGGCGATCCGCCCGGCGGAGGGCCGCTGCAGCGGCTGGGCGAGCATAGATCCGCGCCCTGCCGAACTCATGACGCCTCCTCGACGCCGGTCCCGGCGAACAGGTCGGTCTCCCGGGTCCGCGGGCGCTCTGCGCCCACCAACTCGTAGTACTCCGTGGTGAAGACGGGCTGGGCCAGTTCGTTGGAGAGCGCGAAGTACGGTTCGGCCACCTCGATCTGGGTGGCGTGCGCGCGCATCGCGGCGGCCTTGGCGGCGGCGTACGCGGTGCCGTCGACCTCGGCGGTGACGCGCTCCTCGTCGACCACGCCCGGGACGTCCTCGACGGAGGCCGGCTTGGCGAAGGGCAGAGCGGGCAGATCGTCCCGAAGGCGGGCGAAGGCGTCCTCGGCGACCCGGCGCGGAACGCGATTCCAGTAGACCTTGGGGATACGCCAGCCCGCGTCGGCGGCCAACTCCACAGCCCTCATGGCGACGCGGTGGGCCTGAATGTGGTCGGGGTGGCCATACCCCCCATTGTCGTCATAGGTGACCACAACCTGGGGCCGGACCTCCAGGATCACCTCCACGAGGTATCCGGCGGCCTCGTCGAGGTCGGCCTGCCAGAAGCAGGCGGGGTCGTCGTTGTCGGGCAGCCCCATCATCCCGGAGTCCGCGTAGCGCCCGGCGCCCCCGAGCAGCCGGAAGTCGTCGACACCCAGCTCGCCCATGGCACCCCGGAGCTCACGCAGCCGGTACTCGCCAAGAGCGGCACCGGTCAGATGCCCCAGTTCGGGCGGAATGACCTCACCCCGCTCCCCGAGGGTGCAGGTGACCAGGGTGACCCGCGCTCCCTCGGCCGCGTACTTGGCCATGGTCGCGCCGTTGTTGATCGACTCGTCGTCCGGGTGCGCGTGCACCAGCAGCAGACGCCGGGCGGGCAGTTCCGTCATGGCCCCACCCTACGAGGCGCCCACCCTCACCGGGGCACGCGCCCGACCAGACGCTCAGGTGGCGGACCCCCGGGTACCCCCACGGAGAGCGGCGGGACGACACAGCCCCTCGGCCAGGAGATCCGCGGTCACGGCATGCCGTACGGCCCCGAGACCGACCTCCCGCTCCAGCCAGGCGGCGACACCGGGGGCGAGGTGAGCCGCCTCACGACGGAGAGGAGGCGGGGGCCGTGGCGGCGGAGGTGACCGGTTTGCGGGGGTGTGCACTCCCCTCGGCGCCTTGGGCCTCTCGGGGGCTACGGGGGCGTGGCCATTGGCTGTACGACGCTGGTGGCCGGGTTGGTTGGAGGAGAGGGTGCAGAGCAGGCGGGGCGGGCGCAGTGCCCCGGCGCTGACGAGTGGCCGTGGGGCCGCCCGCTGCTTTGTCAGTGTCGTGCTTCCACGCCCCGAGTAAAGGGCGCTCCAGCACGGGTGAGGAGCGGGCGGCCCACCTGTGCTTGACAGTCGGCGTCGGGACAACGCCCCCCGGCCGGCTTCCGGCTCGGGGGCGGGTTGCCCCGGGCAGGGCAGACCGCCCCCACGGGTGTCGCTCACCTCGATACGGAGGGTGTCCCCGACGACGTACAGAGCACGCTGAAGTTCCGGACGGCGCAGTCGAGTTGGGTGGAGTTTCCCTGGTTCACGTCACTCAGCGTGGCCGCCTCTGCGTACCGCGAGCAGTGACGCAGCCGATGCGTACGGTTACTGTCCGGAGCGTCGGAACCCGTCCGCGCGAACCACCCGGCCCCGGCGAGGCCGCCCAGGGCCGGGCTCGGCGCACGTCAGAACTTGATGCTGCCGATCATGCTCGCCACGTTCGTCGTCAGCTCACTGATCGTTGGAGCGACGGTCGAGGAGGCCAGGTAGAAGCCGAGCAGCATGCAGACGACCGCATGGCCGCCCTTCAGCCCTGACTTCTTGATCAGCAGAAAGACGATGATCGCCAGCAGCACCACCGCCGAAATCGAGAGTGCCACGGCGGCTCACCTCCAAAGATCCCAGGTACGCGGGGGTTCGGACTATGGGGGTTGTAGATCGGTACAGCAAATCCATGCACGAGCCAGCAGGTTCATACCCACTCAGCGGTAGTGATCATAACTATCCGTACTCGCGCATCGGTCGGCGCACGGCCGCACAAGGGGGCGCATGGCCAATATGGTCAGGGGATGACGACCGAGCCTGACTCCTTCCCCCGACGGCACGCCCGCACCCAGCGGTTCACGCTCGGCGCGCCGCGTGCGTTCACCGTGGCTCCCGACGGTTCCCGTGTGGCGTTCCTGCGCTCGCACTCCGGTACGGACCGGGCCAACTCCCTGTGGATCATTGACGTGACGGACGGCCGGGAGCGCCTCGCGGCCGACCCACGGGCGCTGCTTGGCGGCGCCACGGAGCATCTCTCGCCCGAGGAGCGGGCGCGCCGCGAACGCAGCCGCGAGGGCGGTGCCGGCATCGTCGGCTACGCCACCGACACCGCCCTGGAACTGGCGTCTTTCGCCTTGTCAGGGCGGCTTTTCACGGCGGAGCTACGGGCCGGCACGGCACGTGAACTCCGGGTTCCCGGGCCGGTGATCGACCCGCGTCCCGCCCCCGACGGACGGCATGTGGCGTATGTCGCCGGGGGCGCCCTGCGGGTGGTGGGCGCGGAGGGCGAGGGGGACCGGGCGCTGGCGGAGCCCGACGCGGACGGGGTCACCTATGGATTGGCCGAGTTCATCGCAGCCGAGGAGATGGGGCGTGCGCGGGGCTTCTGGTGGGCCCCGGAGTCGGACCGGCTGCTCGTGGCGCGCGCGGACGACACGCCGGTGCGGCGGTGGTGGATCGCGGATCCGGCCCACCCGGAGCGTGAGCCACAACACGTCGCGTATCCGGCGGCGGGCACCGCCAACGCGGATGTACGGCTGTTCGTGATCGGCCTCGACGGGGCCCGCACGGAGGTCGCCTGGGACCGGGCGCGCTATCCGTATCTGGCGCATGTGCACTGGTCAGAGGCGGGTGCCCCGCTGGTCCTGGTACAGGCGCGGGACCAGCGCAGCCAGCTGTTCCTGGCCGTGGACCCGGACTCGGGGGCGACCCGGATGGTGCATGCGGAAGAAGATCCAACATGGCTGGAACTTTTCCCTGGCGTGCCCTGCTGGAGCCCCTCCGGACAGCTCGTGCGGATCGCCGACGAGGGCGGTACGCGGGTGCTCGCGGTGGGCGAACGCCCGCTGACCGGAGCCCAGTTGCACATCCGTGCGGTGCTCGACGTCTCGGACGACGACGTGCTGGTCTCGGCCTCGGCCGGCGAGGAGGCCGAGGCTCCCGGCATCGGCGAGGTGCACGTCTACCGGGTGAACGAACTCGGTGTGGAGCGCGTCTCACAGGACCCCGGCGTGCACTCGGCGGTGCGCGCCGGGGGCGTGACCGTACTGATCTCCGCCGCACTGGACCGCGCGGGCGCCCGCGTCCAGGTACTGCGTGACGGAAAACCGACGGCGACTGTCCAGTCGTACGCCGAAGATCCCGGTATGTCCCCGCGCGTGACGCTCACCGAGGGGGGCGCACGGCGAATCCCGTGCGCCGTGCTTATGCCACAGGACTACCCCTCCGACACTCCCCTGCCGGTGCTGCTGGACCCCTATGGGGGTCCGCACGGCCCGCGCGTGGTCGCCGCGCACAATGCCCACCTGACCTCGCAGTGGTTCGCCGACCAGGGCTTCGCGGTGGTCGTCGCCGACGGCCGGGGTACCCCGGGGCGCTCCCCCGCCTGGGAGAAGGCGGTGCACCGTGACTTCACGGTGTCCCTGGACGACCAGGTCGAGGCGCTCCAGGACCTCGCGAAGCGGTACCCCCTCGACCTGACCCGGGTGGCGATCCGCGGCTGGTCCTACGGCGGCTGGCTGGCGGGCCTGGCCGTGCTGCGCCGCCCGGACGTCTTCCACGCGGGCATCGCGGGGGCTCCGGTCACCGACTGGCGCCTGTACGACACCCACTACACCGAGCGGTACCTGGGCAACCCGGCCGCGGACCCGGCGTCGTACGCGAAGAGCTCCCTGGTCACGGACGACGGCCTGTCCTCCCCCGCCGAGCCGCACCGCCCGCTGATGATCGTGCACGGTCTGGCCGACGACAACGTGGTGGTGGCCCACGCGCTGCGCCTGTCCTCCGCCCTGCTGGCCGCCGGCCGCCCGCACGAGGTGCTGCCGCTGTCCGGCGTCACACACATGACCCCGCAGGAGCAGGTCGCGGAGAATCTGCTCCTCCTCCAGGTGGACTTCCTCAAGCGTTCGCTGACACAACCGCGCAAACACGCGTGAACTGCGTTAACGCGCAGGCAACTTAGCGGAAGCGGTACCGATATACGGACGCGCGAGGCTGAACAGCGTACGGCCGTGCGGGTGCCGTAAACGGGCCGGGGTGCACCATGTCACCCCGGCCCGTTGCCGTGTTCCTCCAGCGGGACCACCTGCTTCTCCTCCGCGAAGTGACACGCCGAGTCGTGCGCCGCGGGACCCGTCGTGCGGCGGAACTCGGCGGGTACGGCGAGCGCCGGTACCTCCAGCGCGCAGCGCTCCTGGGCCTTCCAGCAACGGGTGCGGAAGCGGCAGCCGGACGGGATGTTCGTGGGGGACGGGACATCGCCCGTGAGGATGATGCGCTCGCGGTGCTCACGGGCCTCGGGGTCCGGTACCGGGACCGCGGACAGGAGGGCCTGGGTGTAGGGGTGCGTGGGATGGTCGTAGATCTCGGCGTCCCTGCCGGTCTCCACGATGCGGCCCAGATACATCACCCCCACCCGGTCCGAGATGTGCCGCACGATCGACAGGTCGTGGGCGATGAAGACGTAGGAGAGCTCGAACTCCGTCTGGAGCCGGTCCAGGAGGTTGACGACCTGCGCCTGGATCGAGACGTCCAGCGCCGACACCGGCTCGTCGGCGACGATCACGTCCGGGCGCAGCGCAAGCCCGCGTGCGATGCCGATGCGCTGGCGCTGGCCGCCCGAGAACTGGTGCGGATAGCGGTTGACGTACTCGGGGTTGAGGCCGACCACGTCCAGCAGCTCCTGGACCCTGCGGCGGCGGTCGCCCTTCGGGGCCGCCTCGGGGTGGATCTCGTACGGCTCCCCGATGATGTCGCCCACCGTCATACGGGGGTTGAGCGAGGTGTACGGGTCCTGGAAGACCATCTGGATGTGGCGCCGTACGGCCTTCAGGGCCTTGCCCGAGAGCCTGGTGATGTCCTCGCCCCTGAATCGGATCGAGCCCGCCGTCGGCTGTTCCAGGTTGCACAGCATCCGGGCGACCGTCGACTTGCCGCAGCCCGACTCGCCCACCAGGCCCAGGGTTTCGCCGCGGCCGAGCGTGAAGTCGACGCCGTCCACGGCCTTCACCGAGCCGATCTGCTTCTTGAAGAGGATGCCCCGGGTGAGCGGATAGTGCTTGACGAGGCCGCTGACCTCCAGGATCGGCTCAGTCATGGAGGCACTCCCGCCAGAAGTGGCAGGCGCTGCCGCGCTCCTCGGAGACCTCGTACAGCGGGGGTTCGTCCGTGCGGCACACGTCCCGGGCCATCGGGCAGCGCGGGTGGAAGGCGCAGCCCGGCGGGATGTCCATCAGGTTCGGCGGCAGGCCCTTGATGGCGTAGAGCTCCCGGCCCTTCTGGTCCAGGCGCGGGATGGAGTCGAGCAGGCCGCGTGTGTACGGGTGCGCGGGTGACTTGTAGATGTCGTGGACCGGGGCCGACTCTACGATCCGTCCCGCGTACATCACGGCGATGCGGTCGGCGACGTCGGCGACCACGCCGAGGTCGTGGGTGATCAGGATCAGCCCCATGTCGTACTCGCGCCGCAGTTCGGCGAGCAGATCCATGACCTGGGCCTGGACGGTGACGTCGAGGGCGGTGGTGGGCTCGTCGGCGATGATCAGCGCCGGCTCCAGGGCCAGCGCCATGGCGATCATGATGCGCTGGCGCATTCCGCCCGAGAACTGGTGGGGATAGTCGCGCACCCGCTGGGCGGCGCCCGGGATGCGCACCCGGTCCATCAGCTCGACCGCCCTGGCCCGCGCGTCCTTGCGTGACATCCCCCGGTGCACGACGAACATCTCGCCGAGCTGCTCGCCCACGGAGAGCACGGGGTTCAGTGCCGACAGGGCGTCCTGGAAGATCATCGCCATTCCGGAGCCGCGGATCCTTCTCCTCTCCTCTTCTTTCATCTTCAACAGGTCCTGGCCCCGGAAGAGGATCTCGCCGCCCGTGATCCTGCCGGGCGGCATGTCGAGAATGCCCATGACGGCCTGCGCGGAGACCGATTTGCCGGACCCCGACTCACCGAGCACCGCGAGCGTCTCCCCCGCGTCCACGCCGTAGCCGACGCCGTTCACGGCCTTGGCGACCCCGTCCCGGGTCCGGAACTCCACGTGCAGGTCACGCACTTCGAGCAGCACGGCGGCTCACCTCAGCTTCGGATCGAGGGCGTCGCGCACCGCGTCGCCGAGCATGATGAAGGCCAGGACCGTGATCGCCAGGGCGCCGGAGGGCCACAGCAGCGCGTGCGGGGCGTTGCGGATGAAGGGGGAGGCGGCGGAGATGTCGATGCCCCAGGAGACGCTGGGCGGCTTCAGGCCGACGCCGAGATACGACAGGGTCGCCTCCAGCGAGATGTAGGTGCCGAGCGCGATGGTCGCCACGACGATCACCGGGGCGACCGCGTTGGGCGCGATGTGGCGCAGCAGGATGCGGGAGTTGGAGGCGCCCAGGGAGCGGGCCGCCTGCACATAGTCGTTCTGCTTGACGGTGATGACGGAGCCGCGGGCGATGCGGGAGATCTGCGGCCAGCCGAGCAGCACCATGAACCCGATGACCGGCCAGACCGTATTGCTGGTCACCACGGAGAGGAGGACCAGACCGCCGAGGACGACGGGGATCGCGAAGAAGATGTCGGTCACCCGGGACAGGAGCGAGTCCCAGGCCCCGCCGAAGAACCCGGCGAGGCCGCCCAGCGCGGACCCGAGGAGCGCGACCCCGAGCGAGGCGCAGACGCCGACCGTGACGGACGTACGGGCCCCGTAGACGGTCCGCGTGTAGACGTTGCAGCCCTGGCCGTCGTACCCGAAGGGGGCGCCCGGCTGGGAGCCCTCCTGGGACTTGGCGAGGTTGCACTGCAGGGGGCTGCCGGAGGCGATCAGCGAGGGCCACAGGGAGATGACGACGAGGAAGAGGATGGCGAGCGCGGAGACGATGAAGACGGGGTTGCGGCGCAGGTCCCGCCAGGCGTCGGACCACAGGCTGCGCGGCTTGGCGCGGGGCCCTGTGCCCAGCGGTCCCGCCGGTGTCTTCTCCAGCGTCTCGGCCTCGCTCGCCGCCAGGTCCATCCCGCTGCCGGCGCCGGTCCCCGCGATGGCGCGTTCGGGCTCGTGCAACTGCTCAGGCATAGCGGATCCTCGGGTCGAGTACGGCGTACAACAGGTCCACGAGCAGGTTGACCAGCAGGAAGACGAGGACGAGGACGGTCACGAAACCGACGACCGTCTGGGTGTTCTGCCGCAGGATGCCCTGGTAGAGCTGGTAGCCGACGCCGTGGATGTTGAAGATCCGCTCGGTGACGATCGCGCCGCCCATCAGCGCCCCGATGTCGGCGCCGATGAAGGTGACGACGGGGATGAGCGAGTTGCGCAGCAGATGCCGGGTGACGACCCGGCGCCGGGGCAGGCCCTTGGCGACGGCCGTACGGACGTAGTCGGACCGTTTGTTCTCCGCGATGGAGGTGCGGGTCAGCCGGGTGACGTAGGCGAGGGAGACGGCCGCCAGGACGAGGCCCGGCACGATCAGTTCGCCGAAGGCGGCCTGCTGGGAGACCGACGGCTGGATCCAGTGCCACTGCACGCCGAGCAGCAGCTGGAGCAGCAGGCCGGTGACGAAGGTCGGTACGGAGATCACGACCAGGGTGGCGAGGAGCACACCGGTGTCGACGGGGCGGCCGCGGTGCACTCCGGTGACGACGCCCAGCGAGATGCCGATGACGATCTCGAAGAGGATCGCCACGATCGTCAGCCGGATGGTGACGGGGAACGCGGTCGCCATCAGCTCGGTGACGGGCTGGCCGTTGAACGCGGTGCCGAAGTCGCCGGTGAAGATGTTCCCCATGTAGGTCAGGTATTGCTGCCACAGCGGCTTGTCGAGGCCGAACTCCCGCTTCAGCTGGGCGGCCGTCGCCGGGTCGCAGGCACGCTCGCCGCACAGTCCCGCGATGGGGTCACCCATCACGTTCACCATCAGGAAGATCAGCAGCGTCGCCCCGACGAACACCGGGACCATCTGGAGCAGACGCCGGACGACATAGCGCCCCATGGCGGCTCAGCCGACCTTGATCTCGTTGTAGACGGGGACGCTGAACGGGTTCAGGGCGACGTTGGACAGCCGCTCCGAGTAGCCCGCGCTGCCGTTCTGGTACCAGAGCGGGATGGCGGCCATGTTGTCCCGGACGACCTCTTCGGCCTGCTGGAAGGTGGAGACCGCCTTGGCGGTGTCGGTCTCGGCGTTGGCCCGGTCCACGAGCTGGTCGAACTGCGCGTTGGACCACTTGCCGTCGTTGGAGGAGGCATTGGTGTAGTAGAGCGGCTGCAGGAAGTTCTGGATCAGCGGGTAGTCCATCTGCCAGCCCGCCCGGAACGGGCCGCTCATCTTGTGCCGGCCGATCTGGTTCCTGAAGTCCGCGAAGGTGCCGATCGGGTTGCCCACGCAGGCCTTGTCGTTGCCGAGCGCGTTGTTGATGGAGTTGCACACGGCGTCCACCCACATCCTGTGCGAGCCGGTGTCGGCGTTGTAGGTGATCTTGAGCTGTCCGCCCGGGAGCCCGCCGCCCTCCTGGATCAGCTTCTTGGCCCCGGCCGGGTCGTACTCGCAGGCGCTCCCGCACAGCCCCTCCTTGAAACCGCCTGCCGTGCCGAGCACGGGCGAGGTCCAGTCGCTCGCCGGGGTGCGGGTCTTCTGGAAGATCGTGTCGGTGATCTGCTTCCGGTTGATCGCCATGGACAGGCCGGTGCGGACCTTCTCGGCGCCGGCCTTGTCCCAGTCCTTGTCGTAGTACGGGAAGGCGAGGGTCTGGATGATGCCGGCCGGGGTGTTGATGTAGCGGTTGCCCAGGTCCTTCTTGACGTTCCTCAGCTGCGCGGCGGGGACGTCGTCGACGAGGTCGAGGTTTCCGGCCAGCAGATCGGTGTAGGCGGTGTCGCTGTCCGTGTAGACCTTGAGGGTCACACCGTCGTTCTGCGCCTTGTCGGCGCCGGGGTAGCCGTCCCACTTCATCAGGGCCATCTGGAAGCCCCTGGCGTACGAGTCGATCATGTACGGCCCGTTGCCGACCGGCTTCTCCAGCCAGGCGGCGTGGTCGGAGAAGAACGACCGGGGCAGCGGCGCGAAGGCCACGTAGCCCAGGGTGTCGGGGAAGCCGGAGAACTTCTGGTTCAGCTTGACCGTGAAGGTCCTGTCGTTCACGACCTTCAGTCCGGAGAGCGTGTCGGCGCTCTGTGAGCCGGTGGCCGGGTGGACCTTGTCGTAGCCCTGGATGTAGCCGAAGAAGTAGGCGTTCTTCTGGTTGTTCTTCAGGCTCGCGCCGTAGTTCCAGGCGTCCACGAAGGACTTGGCGGTGATCTTCTCGCCGTTGCTGAAGGTCCAGCCGTCCTTGATCGTGACGGTGAAGTTCTGCGAGTCCGGGGTGTCGATCCTCTCGGCGAGCATGTTCTGGGCCTGCGCGGTCTTGGGGTCGTACCGCTTCAGACCGCGGAAGATCATGTCGAGGACCTTGCCGCCCTGCACCTCGTTGGTGTTGGCCGGTTCGAGGGGGTTCTGCGGGTCGCCCCAGGAGGAACTGAGGACCCCGCCCTGCGTGCCGCTCGTGGCTCCGCCCCCGCACGCCGTCGCGACGAGCGCCACCGCCGTCGCACCGACGGCCCATCCGGCGTGCCTGGCTCCACGCATGGCGTGCCTCCTCCGAGAGCGGTGATCCAATACCGGCCGATTTCAGCTACCGGTCAATATCAGCGCAAATGCCGCATACCGCATGTGTGCGCCACTCGGGAGGGGCCCTTTCAGGGGACGGGTCATCCGGATGCACGCAGCCCCCGCCGGGCGGGCGCGGCGATCTCGGGCGACGAATGCAATGGATCTCCGCGTAACGATGCCGAAACGTTGGATTGCGTCCCGCCGATGTACGCATTTCGACACACAGCCGTCCGCATATCGAACTCGTTGCCCGAATAGTCCAGTTAGTCCGAACTAAAGCACGGAACGATTACAGCGTGCTACCCGCGTAGCTACGGAATGGTCAAGCATGAGTAAAGAAGGTAAATAGACAACCAAGGCGACCGAGAATTTATTGACCTTGAATGAATTGCGTTGAAAAAGTCCGGCGTAGCCCGTAGGGGAGCGCCCTGCGGAGTCATCAGACCCTCCCTTGGGCCAGGAGCACCATGACCCCCCCAACTCCATCTGCGGCTGCCCCGCTTGAGGTGACCGACGAGAGCGTCGAGAAGTCGACCACTTCTCCCTCTTCGAAGGGCAACGAGAGCAGGTCCCCGGGACAGCTGGCCTGGCGCCGGTTCAAGCGGGACCGCACCGGCGTCATATCCGCTTACGTCGTGATCTTCTTCTTCGTGATCGCGCTGGCGGCGCCGCTGATCGCCAATCTGTACGGGAAGGATCCGTACACGACGTACGGGCTCAACACGCCGGGGCTGCTCGGCGACAACGGCTTCCCGGTGAAGCCGAACGGCGGCATGAGCTCGGACTTCTGGTTCGGCATCGACCCGCAGCTCGGCCGCGACGTCTTCACCTTCCTGCTGTACGCGATCCGAAACTCGCTGCTGATCGCCACAGCCATCACGATCTTCGTCGTGATCCTCGGTGTGGTGATCGGTGTCACCGCCGGCTACATCGGCGGCAAGACGGACTGGTTCCTCGGCCGGGTCATCGACATCCTGCTCGCCTTCCCGCAGCAGCTGTTCTTCGTGGCCTTCACCCCGGTGGTGATCGCCCTGTTCGTGTCCGACAGCGAGAACACGCCCACGTCGCTGATCGTCATCTCGATGATCCTGCTGCTCACCGCCTTCGGCTGGGCCTCGATCGCCCGACTGCTGCGCGGCCAGGTACTGGCCCTGCGCGAGCGGGAGTTCGTCGAGGCCGCCAAGGTCACGGGAGCGTCTCCGGCACGCATCATCTTCAAGGAGCTGCTGCCCAACCTGTGGACGCCGATCCTGATCCAGGCGACGCTGACCCTGCCCGCGATGGTCACCACGGAGGCGGGTCTCGCGTTCCTCGGCGTCGGTCTTCAGGACCCCACCCCCGACTGGGGTGTCATGATCGGGAACGCCGCCAAGTACTACCAGGACGACATCACCTTCCTGCTCTTCCCGGGCCTCACGATGGTGGCCTTCGTCCTGGCGTTCAACCTCCTCGGCGACTCGTTGCGCGACGCGCTCGACCCGAAGACCAAGCGCTGACTCCGGCTCTTTTCAGGACCACGGCGATGACGCCGGGGTGCCGGTTCTCTCACTCAACTCACTCCCAAGGCAGGATTGCGATGTCCTTCTCGCGCAGAAACTTCCTGATAGCCACCGGTGTCGCCGCCGCGGCAGGCTCCGTGCTGACCGCGTGCAGCAGCGGTGACTCCAGCAGCAACGGCGGCGGCGGCAAGCAGGATGCGGCCAAGGCCAAGACCACCACGGTCAAGATCGGCACGGCGGAGGACTCCAAGGGCCCGGCTCCGGAGGTCTCCGGCGCCAAGAAGGGCGGCAAGGTCTCCCTGCTGAACGACGACGACTTCTCGCACCTCGACCCGCAGCGCATCTACTACGCGTGGAACTCGCTGGCCGCGATCGTCCTCTCCCGCACCCTGACCGGCTACAAGGTCGCGGACGACGGCTCCATGACCCTGGTCGGCGACCTCGCCACCGACACGGGCACCATGAAGGACGGCGGCAAGACCTGGTCCTTCACGCTGAAGGACGGCGTCAAGTGGGAGGACGGTTCCGACGTCACCATCGACGACGTCCGTCACGGCTTCGAGCGTGCCTTCGCCAGCTTCATCACCGAGGGCGCCATGTACGTCCAGACGTGGCTGACCGGCTCGCAGGAGTACCGCAAGTCCTACCCCGGTCCCTTCAAGGGCAAGCACCTGAAGTCGATCGTGACGAGCGGGAAGACCATCACCTTCCACCTCTCCGAGGCCCGTCCGGACTTCAACTACGTGGTCGCGATGCACTCCTACGCGCCGACCCCGGTGAAGAAGGACACGAAGCAGGACTACGACAAGAAGCCCGTCTCCAACGGTCCTTACAAGGTCAAGTCGCACGTCACCGACAAGTCGATGGTCCTGGTCCGCAACGAGCACTGGGACCCGAACACGGACCCGATCCGCAACGCCTACCCGGACGAGTTCGACTTCACCTTCGGCATCGAGCAGCTGACTGCGATCGACCGTCTGCTCGCCGACTCCGGCAACGACCAGTACGCCGTCTCCTGGCGCACGATCCCGCAGGAGCGTGTCCAGAAGGCCGTCACCGAGGCCAAGGACCGCGTCTTCGAGGGTCTGGGCAGCGGCGTCAGCGTCTACTGGATCAACACCACCCGGGTCACCGACAAGTCCGTCCGCGAGGCGCTCATCAAGGCCTGGCCGACCGCCGGTATCCGTCAGGTCCAGGGCGGCACCCACCGCGGTGACTACGCGACCGGCATCATGAGCCCGCTCGTCGCCGGCTACAAGTCGCAGGACGTCTGGGGCAAGCTGAAGAACCCGGCGGGTGACCCGGCGGCCGCCAAGGCGATCCTGAAGAAGGCCGGCAAGCTCGGCACCAAGATCGTCTACGCCTACCAGCAGGACGACACCAACGCCAAGGTCAAGGTCGTCGTCGAGAACGCCCTGAAGGCGGCGGGCTTCGAGGTCGTCACCAAGGGCATCGACTCCACCACCTGGTACGACCAGACCGGCAAGGTCGCCAACCCGTACGACGTCTACTGGGGCGGCTGGGGCTCCGACTGGCCGACCGGTTTCTCGGTCTTCCAGCCGCTGTTCGACAGCAAGGCGATCGCCGACGGCGGTTCGAACTACTCGCACCTGAAGGACCCCGCGGTCGACGCCGCCATCAAGGCCGCCACCGCGGAGACCGACAACGACAAGGCGAACGCCATGTGGGCCGCCCTGGACAAGCAGGTCACCGAGACGGGCGCGTTCATCCCGGACGTCTACATGAAGCGCATCTACCTCCACGGCTCCAAGCTCGGCAACGTGAAGATGGACCCGAACTTCGACGGTTGCATGCTCTACAAGATGTACGTCAAGGCCTGATCCATCCCTGAGAGGTGGGGCGGTCACCGACCGCCCCACCCTCGGCTCGTCCACCGGGCCCCCGGTCACCCCGGCCCGGCCCGATCCGCACGACGGCCCTCCCAGGAAAGCCAACCCCCATGCTTCGCTTCCTAGTCCGCCGAATCCTCGGCGCCGTGGTCACGCTGTTCGTCATCAGCGCGGTCACGTTCATGCTCTTCTACGCGGTGCCGCGTGACCCGGCTCGGATGGCCTGCGGCAAGCTCTGCACGCCGGAGACGCTCCAGATCATCCGGCACAACATGGGGATCTCGGATCCGCTGCCGGTCCAGTACTGGCACTGGCTGTCGGCCATCTTCGCGGGTCGGGACTTCACCGGATTCGGCCACTGTGACGCGCCCTGCCTGGGCTACTCGTTCGTGAACCGTGAGCCGGTCCTGTCGACCGTCATGGACCGCTTCCCGACGACGTTCTCCCTCGCCGTCGGCTCCTCGGTCGTCTTCGTCATCTTCGGTGTCGGCGCCGGCATGCTCGCCGCAGTGAAGCAGGGCAAGGCCACCGACAAGGTCGCCAGCTCCGCCTCGCTGATCGCCTCGTCGATGCAGATCTACTTCGTGGGCACGCTGGCCCTGTACTTCTTCGTGTACCAGTGGCACATCCTGGACCAGCCGTCGTACACGAACTTCACCGACAACCCCGCCTTGTGGTTCAACGGCCTGCTGCTGCCCTGGCTGGTGCTGGCCCTGATCTTCACCGCGAACTACACCCGTATGACGCGCTCCCAGATCGTCGAGACGCTCAGCGAGGACTACGTCCGCACCGCACGGGCCAAGGGTCTGTCCAAGCGCAACGTCTTCTTCCGCTTCGCCTGGCGCGGCGCGATGGGTCCGATCGTCACCATCTTCGGCATCGACCTGGGTGTCCTGCTCGGTGGCGCGATGATCACCGAGAAGACCTTCAGCCTCCAGGGCCTGGGCATGCTCGCGGTGAAGTCCGTCTTCACCAACGACCTGCCCATGCTGCTCGGCGTCATGATCATCACGGCCTCCTTCGTGGTGATCGCCAACATCGTCGTCGACGCCCTCTACGCCCTGATCGACCCGCGGATCCGGCTCGCCTGACCCCGCTCGCCCCCACCAGCTACCCCGCATCACCCCCCTCTGGAGCGTCCCCGTGACGAGCACCGACCAGCAGCCCTTCCTGTCCGTCAAGGACCTGAAGGTGCACTTCTCGACCGAGGACGGCACCGTCAAGGCCGTCGACGGCCTCTCCTTCGACCTCGTGCGCGGCAAGACGCTCGGCATCGTGGGTGAGTCGGGGTCCGGCAAGTCGGTCACCAACCTGACCATCCTGGGCCTGCACAACCCCGACAGCACCAAGGTCGAGGGCTCCATCGAGCTCGACGGCGAAGAGCTGAACGGCGCCTCGGAGCGGAAGTTGGAGAAGCTCCGCGGCAACAAGATGGCGATGATCTTCCAGGACGCGCTGGCCTCGCTGTCGCCGTACCACACGATCGGCATACAGATCGGCGAGACGTACCGCAAGCACACCGGCGCCTCCAAGAAGGAAGCCCGTGCGCGCGCGATCGAGATGCTGAAGCGGGTAGGCATCCCGCAGCCGGAGATCCGGGTGGACGACTACCCGCACCAGTTCTCCGGCGGTATGCGCCAGCGCGCGATGATCGCCATGGCGCTGGTCTGCGACCCCGAGCTGCTGATCGCCGACGAGCCGACCACGGCTCTCGACGTGACGGTCCAGGCCCAGATCATGGACCTGCTCAAGGACCTGCAGAAGGAATTCGGCACCGCGATCATCTTCATCACCCATGACCTCGGGGTGATCGCCGACATCGCGGACGACGTCCTCGTCATGTACGGCGGCCGGTGCGTGGAGCGCGGGACGAAGGAGGAGGTGCTGCGCTCCCCGCAGCACCCCTACACCTGGGGTCTGCTCGGCTCCATGCCGAGCCTCGACGGCCCGGTCGACGTGCCGCTGAACCCGATCCCGGGCTCCCCGCCGTCGCTGCTGAACCCGCCGTCCGGCTGCCGCTTCCACCCGCGTTGCGCCTTCGCCGAGAAGGTCGAGGGCGACCGGTGCTCGAAGGAGCGCCCGCCGCTGGAGATGGCGGACGGCCGCGGCAGCGCGTGCCACCTCACCGACGACCAGCGCCGTGAGTTCTTCGCCGACCTTGCCGCCAGCAAGGCCCACTGACGTACACGAGACGGGATTTCACCACCATGAGCAACACCACCCCCCTCCTGGACGTCTCCGGGCTGACCAAGCACTTCCCGATCAAGGGCGGCTTCCCGATCCGGCGTACGGTCGGCCACGTCCAGGCCGTCGACGGGCTCGACTTCCAGGTCTCCGAGGGCGAGAGCCTGGGCCTGGTCGGCGAGTCCGGCTGCGGCAAGTCGACCACCGGCCGACTGATCACCCGCCTGCTGGAGCCGACCGGCGGCAAGGTCTCCTACCGCGGCCAGGACATCACGCACGCCGGCCGCAGAGACCTCGCGCCGATCCGGTCCGAGATCCAGATGATCTTCCAGGACCCGTACGCCTCGCTGAACCCGCGGCACACGGTCGGCAAGATCATCTCGGGTCCGATGGAGATCAACGACATCAACCCGGCCGGCGGCCGCGAGAAGCGCGTCCGCGAGCTGCTGGAGATCGTCGGCCTCAACCCCGAGCACTACAACCGCTTCCCGCACGAGTTCTCCGGCGGTCAGCGCCAGCGCATCGGTGTCGCCCGCGCGCTCGCCCTGGAGCCGAAACTGATCGTCGCGGACGAGCCGGTCTCGGCCCTGGATGTCTCCATCCAGGCGCAGGTCGTGAACCTCCTTCAGAAGGTTCAGAAGGAACTCGGCATCGCGTTCGTCTTCATCGCCCACGACCTGGCGATCGTGCGGCACTTCTCGCAGCGCGTCGCGGTCATGTACCTGGGTAAGATCGTCGAGATCGCCGACCGCGACGACCTCTACAACAACCCGCGTCACCCCTACACGCGGGCCCTGCTCTCCGCCGTGCCCGAGGCCACGGTGGACGACACCCCGCGCGAGCGCATCCGGCTCACCGGTGACGTGCCCTCCCCGATCAACCCGCCCTCCGGCTGCCGCTTCCGCACCCGCTGCTGGAAGGCGACGGAGAAGTGCGCGACGGAGGCCCCGCCGCTGGTCCAGGCCGAGGGCAACAAGCCCGGCCACCTGACCGCCTGCCACTACCCGGAGACGGCGGACACGATTCCCGCGCAGCGCCTCTCCAAGGACCCCGAGACGGCGGCCTGACACACCCCTTTCCGTCAGCCGTCGCCTACGGAACGGACTTTCACCGGCCCATTGACCCGAGCCCATGATCGTCCTGTTCCAGGGGACGAAGGCCCGTACCTCCCCAGGTGCGGGCCTTCGCTGTACCGCCAAGTGCCGTCGGACGAACGGGCGTTGCCCCGAGTTCGGAACCTGACAAGAAGACGGCGGATCCCGCCGTGCGGTTCACTCACGTATGACAAACTGCCGCGGTGGTCGATCATTCGTTCGCCGATCTTTCGCTTGCCGCCCTGTACGACACCCTCAACCCGTGGGGACCGGGTGACGACTTCTATCTCGGTCTGGTGAAGTCCGCGGAGTCCGTGCTCGATGTCGGCTGCGGAACAGGGCAGTTGCTCAGGCGGGCACACGAGGACGGCCACCCCGGCCGGCTGATGGGGCTCGATCCGGCCGCCGCCATGCTCGTACAGGCGCGACGGAACGCCCCTGCCGTGGAATGGGTGCTCGGGGATCTGCGGACGCGGCTGTGGAACGGCGAGTTCGAACTGGTCGTGATGACCGGACACGTCTTCCAAGTGCTCCTGTCCGACGAGGAGTTGCGTGCCTGCCTGCGCGCCGTGCGGTCGGCGCTCGCCGACGGCGGACGGTTCGTCTTCGAGACCCGCCACCCGGCCGCCCGCGCCTGGGAGACCTGGACGCCGGACCGGGTGCGTGAGGTCATGGGCGCCGACGGCACGGCCGTACGCGTGTGGCACGAGGTCCAGGGCGGTCCCGTCGGGGGCCGGGTGACGTTCACCGAGACCTACCAGGGCGACGGCTGGGCCCGGCCACGGGTCAGCCGGGCCACACTCCGCTTCCTGGACCCCGGCGCCCTGTCCGGCTTCCTCTCGGAGGCCGGACTCACGATCGTCGAGCAGTACGGCGACTGGGAGCGGGGGCCGGTGACCCCCGCGAGCCCGGAGATCATCACCGTGGCGGAGCGGACGGCCGAGCGGTCCTGTTAGCTGTCGCCCTCCTCCAGCGCCGCCAGTGCCGGGTCCAGCACGATGTCCTGGTCGCGTGCCTCGATCGTGGGCTCCTCCGGGAAGTGGCACGCCGTCAGGTGGCCGGTCCGGTTGCCGGAGATCTGGATCAGCGGGGGTTCCTCGGCCGCGCACTTGTCCTGGGCCTTCCAGCAGCGGGTGCGGAAGCGGCAGCCGGAGGGCGGGGAGATGGGGGACGGGACGTCGCCGGCCAGCCGGATGCGCTCGCGCCCGGCGGAGTCGGTGTCGGTGAGGTTGACCTCGGGCACCGCGGACAGCAGGGCGTGGGTGTAGGGGTGGCGGGGGCGGGTGTAGATGGAGTCGCGGTCGCCCACCTCGATGATCTTGCCGAGGTACATCACCGCCACGCGTTGCGAGAAGTGGCGGACCACCGCGAGGTCGTGGGCGATGAACAGGAACGCGATGCCCAGTTCCTTCTGTACCTCCTGAAGGAGGTTCATTACCTGCGCCTGGATGGAGACATCCAGCGCCGAGACCGGCTCGTCCGCCACGATCAGCTTCGGTTCGAGGGCCAACGCCCTTGCCACACCGATGCGCTGGCGCTGACCGCCGGAGAACTCGTGCGGGAAGCGGTTGTAGTGCTCGGGGTTGAGGCCGACTATGTCCAGGAGTTCACGGACGCGCTTCTCCCGGCCGCCGTCAGGCGCGATCCCGTTGATCTCCATCGGGTTGGAGATGATCTTGCCGACCGTCTGCCGGGGGTTCAGCGAGGAGTAGGGGTCCTGGAAGATCATCTGGATCTCGGAGCGGATGGACGCCAGCTGCTTGCGGGAGGCGCGGCTGATGTCCTTGCCCCGGTACGTGATCTTCCCGCTCGTCGGCTCCAGGAGGCGGGTGATCAGCCGGCCCGTCGTCGACTTGCCGCAGCCCGACTCGCCCACCAGGCCGAAGCTCTCGCCGACGCGCACGGTCAGGTCGATGCCGTCGACGGCCTGCACATGGCCGACCGTACGCCGGATCGGAAAGCCGCCCTTGACCGGGAAGTGCTTGGTCAGCCCGGAGACCTCAAGGAGCGCTTCTGACTCCACGCCGTCGGCCGACTCGCGCGGAGCGGGGAGGACGAGGTCCTCTTTCATGCCGTGTCCTCCTGGCCCTAGCCCAGCCGGGGCTTGATCTCGTCGATGAAGATGGTCCGCTTCTGCTCGCCCGTCAGATGACAGGCGGAGGCCCGGTCGGGGGCCAGCAGCGGGCGTTCGTTGACACAGCGTCCGGCGCCCTGCACCCGGTCCTGGAAGGTGCAGCGGGGGTGGAAGCGGCAGCCGGACGGCGGGGTGAGCAGCGAGGGCGGGGTGCCCGGGATGGGCGACAGCGGGGCCGCCAGGTCGGAGTCCAGCCGTGGCATCGAGTTCAGCAGACCCCAGGTGTAGGGGTGCTGGGGCGAACGCAGCACCTCGTCGACCGTGCCGCGCTCCACCGCGCTGCCCGCGTACATCACCATGATGTCGTCGGCCATGTCGGCGATCACGCCGAGGTCGTGGGTGATGAAGACGATCCCGGAGCCGAACTCCTGCTGGAGGTCCTTGAGGAGGTCGAGGATCTGGGCCTGGACCGTCACGTCCAGGGCCGTGGTCGGCTCGTCGGCGATCAGGAGGTCGGGGTCGCAGACCAGTGCCATGGCGATCATCGCGCGCTGGCGCATACCGCCGGAGAACTGGTGCGGGTAGTCCTTCGCCCGTTCCTTCGGGTTCGGAATGCCCACCTTGCCGAGCATCTCGACCGCACGGTCCCAGGCGGCCCGCTTGGAGGCGCCGTTGTGCTTCATGAACGGCTCGGCGATCTGGCGGCCCACCGTGTAGTAGGGGGACAGCGCGGTCAGCGGGTCCTGGAAGATCATGGCTACCTTGTTGCCGCGCAGTTTCTCCAGCTCCGACTCCCGCGCGGTGGTCAACTCCTGGCCGTCCAGCAGGATCTCGCCCTCGACGGTGGTGAACATGGGGTTGTGCAGGCCCAGGATGGTCAGGTTCGTCACCGACTTGCCCGAGCCCGACTCCCCCACGATCCCCAGGGTCTTGCCGCGTTCCAGGTCGAAGGAGAGCCCGTCCACGGCCCGTACGATGCCGTCCTCGGTCTTGAAGCTGACGTGCAGATCCCGCACGGACAACAGGGGACCCGCACCGGCCGGGACGGGAGCGCCGGCCTCCTTGGTCAGAGTGGTCACGAAAGTGCTCCTAAACGGCCTAGGCCAGCCGCACGCGCGGGTCGATGTAGGCGTAGCAGGCGTCAACGATGATGTTGAAGAGAAGGATCATGGTCGCGGAGAACAGCATCACGCCGAGCAGCAGCGGCAGGTCGCTGAAGAAGACGGACAGCACCGCCAGTTGGCCGAGGCCCGGCAGGCCGAAGGTGTACTCGGTGATGATGGCGCCGCCGAGCAGGGATCCGAGGTCGATGCCGAAGATGGTGACGATGGGGATCAGCGAACCGCGCCAGGCGTAGCGGAAGAAGACATACCGCCGGGACATGCCCTTGGCGCGGGCGGTGCGTACGTGTTCCTCCTGGAGCTGTTCGATCATCGACGAGCGCGCCATACGGGTGTACTGCGCGGCGAAGATCGTGGAGAGGACCACCCAGGGGATGATCAGGCCCGTGAACCAGGTGATCGGGTCTCCGGTGAAGTTGTTGTAGGCGGGTTTGTCGAACCAGTGGGTCTGGTAGACGAGGATCGCCAGGGCGAGCGGGCCGAGGAAGTAGATCTGCATCGAACTGAGCACCATCGCACCGGCGGTGGCCGCCTTGTCGATGAACGTGCCGCGCCGCCAGGCGGCGACCAGGCCGCTGCCGAGGCCGACGAGCAGGAAGCAGAACGCCGCGCCGAGGGTGAGCGAGACGGTGGTGGGCAGCCGGTCCATCAGCGTGGCCCACACCGGTTCGTTGGTGTGGTACGAGTACCCGAAGCAGGGCGCCGGGCAGGGGCCCTGGGCGAACTGGTTGCTGCCCATCACCAGGTTGTGCAGGAAGATCCAGTACTGCTCGGGTATCGACTTGTCGAGGCCGAGCACATGGTGGATGTTGGCGAGGCTGCCCGGATTGCAGGTCTTGCCGCACATCAGCAGCGCCGGGTCGCGTGGCATCCCGAAGAACAGCAAGAACGTGACGATGCTCAGCAGGAAGAGAATGACGATGGCACCGAGGATCCGGCGGACGAGGAAGCGCAGCATGACAGGGGCAGCTCTCTGACGTCGGCGGGCCGGACGGTACCCGGTGCTCCCCCCACTGAGGTGAAGCACCGGGTACCGGGCGGGGACGGTTACTTGATGTAGAGGCGACGCGGGTCGACGCCGCCGATGACGTCGTCGTAGACGAGGCCGCCGACCTTCGAACCGGCGATCTGGGTCTGCTTGTAGTCACCCGTCGGGACGACGTTGACGACGTCCTTGACGATGTACTGGTCGAGCTTCTCCCACTCGGCCGCGGCCTTCACCGGGTCGGTGATCTGGTTGATGCGGTCGATCTCGCTGTTGACCTTGGGGTCGTTGATCTGCGAGTAGTTCTGCGCGCCGTCGGCGATGACGCGGCCGTCGTACAGCGGCGGCAGGACGGTCGAGGCGGACGGCCAGTCGGCACCCCACGCGGTGTGGAAGATGTCGTAGTTGTTGTCGAGCTTGCTGACCTGGTCGTAGTACGTCTCGGCCGGGATCTCCTGGCGCTGGACGTTGAAGCCGGCCTTCTTCAGGCCCGCGGCCATGGCGGTGGAGTACTGCTGGCCCTCGGGGGTGTTGATGTAGCCGAAGGTCAGCTTCATGTTGAGCTTGCCGGCCTTCTTCAGCAGCTCCCTGGCCTTGTCCGGGTCACCGGCGGGCTTCTTCTTCTTGCCCCACGGGTCGAAGGCCGCGTCGTAGCCGCTGACGGTCGGGGAGATCAGGCCGCCGGCGACCTCCATGGCGTCGGTGCCGCCGTAGGCACGGACGAAGGGCGTGACCGGCAGGGCGTAGGCGATCGCCTCGCGGATCGTCTTGTCCTTGAGCGCCGGGTGGCTCATGTTGATGTTCATCTGGCCCACGTACGGCTGGTAGCCGGAGACCGTGCGGGCCTTCATCTTCGGGTCCTTGAGGACGTTGGACAGGTTGCCCGCGTCCACCTGGTTGTTGAAGCTGATGCCGGTCTGGTCGGCACCGCTGTCGGCGAGCAGCGCCTTGGTGGAGGTCTCGAACTGCTGGTTGAAGGTGATGTTGAACTGGTCCACGTACTGGTGGCGGATCGGGTCCGTCTTCGGGTCCCAGTTGGTGTTCTTCACCAGGACCATGGACTTGCCGGACTTGAACGACTGGATCTTGTACGGGCCGGTGACCACCGGGGCCTTGTCGTACTTCTCCTTGGTGTCGCCCTTCTCGGAGACCACCGCGTAGCCGGCCATCGCCAGCGCGTACGGCAGGTCGGGGTGGGCGGTCTTGAAGTGGAAGATGATCGTCTTGTCGTCCGGCGTTTCGAGGATGCTGCTGGGCAGGTGCTTGCCCTTGTACGGGCCGTCCTTGAGCAGCTTGCGGTACGCGGTGCCCGGGGAGTCGGCCAGCCACTGCTGGAGGTAGGTCGGGCCCTGGTTGACGAACGGCGCGAAGAGCCGCTCGACGCTGTGCCGGAAGTCCTTGGACGTGATCGGGGACCCGTCCTGGAACTTGATGCCGTCCTTCAGCGTGTACTTCCAGGTCTTGCCGCCGTCCGTGGTGGTACCGGAGTCGGTGGCGAGGTCACCGACGACCTCGTGCTTCGAGCCGTCGTTGCTGGTCGCCTTGTAGCCGGTGAGGCCTCTGTGGAGCAGCGTGGCCAGGGAGCCCTCGTCGGACACATAGATCTGGGCCGGGTCGAGGTGTGCGTAGCTGTCGCGCTGCAGTACTTCCATGGTGCCGCCGGGCTTGGCGCCGGGTACATCGGCCGCCGGGCCGGTGGAGTCCGCCGTGCCGCCGAACTTGATCGACGCCTGCTGACGCTTGGCGTTCTCCTGGTCCTTCTTGTCGTTGCCGCCGCTGTCGCTGCCGCCCTTGCTGCAACCGGTGAGCACAAGAGCTCCGGCTGCGAGCACGGAGAGTGCGCCGTAGACGTGGCGTCCGCCCCTACTCATCACTCAGTTTCCACCCATCTTGTGTGTCACCGGTGCCCCGTCTGTCACCAGTGCGGAAGAACTGCCGTGCAGAAGATGTGCAAGTGCCCGGTCAGCGAGCGGTCTTGGGGTCGAAGGCGTCCCTGACCGAATCCCCGAGCAGGTTGAACGCGACGATGAAGATGATCATCGAGATGCCGGGGAAGAACATGTAGGTGATGTCGTTCTGCATCACCAGTTCGGTGGACGCCTTGGAGAACATCTGCCCCCAGTCGGGCGTCGGTTCGACGATGCCCACGCCCAGGAAGGACAGACCGGCCTCGGCGGTCACAAAGCTGGGCAGCAGATACGTCGACTGCACCAGGAGCGGTGTGACGACGTTCGGCAGGATCTCCTTGCGGATGATCCGCCAGGGCGAGGCCCCGCTCACCTTGGCCGCCTCGATGAACTCCCGTTCACGCAGGGCCAGTGAGGTGCCGCGCAGGATGCGGGCCAGGCTCATCCAGCCGAGGAACCACTGGACGAGGATGAGCGCGACCACGCGCACATACGTCGGTGTCTCGTCGCGCGGGCTGACGAACAGTGAGACCACGACGGGCATGCTGGCGATGAAGAACAGCTGCGCCGGGAAGGCGAGCAGGAAGTCGATGACCCGGCCGATGAAGAAGTCGGTCCGGCCGCCGAGGTAGCCGGCCGCGACGCCGAGCACGATGCCGGTCAGCACGACCGCGATCGTGACCGCGACCGAGATCATCAGCGAGGTACGTATCCCGTAGATGAGCTTGGTGAAGACGTCGTAGCCGTTGCCGGGTTCGAGGCCGAACCAGAACTCGCTGCTGATGCCGCCGTTGGGCTGCACGGGCACGCCCGCGCTGTCGAAGAGTTCGGGGCGCTCGTCCGCGTACACCGTGTACGGGTTCTTCCCGTACAGCTTGGATATCAGCGGCGCGAGCAGCCCGACCAGGAAGAAGAAGCCCACGACGTAGGCCGAGACCACGCCCGTACGGTCGCGTTTGAAGCGGATCCACATCAGCTGGCCGGGGGACCGGCCTTCGAGTTTGACGGCTTCGGGCTGCGTCTGCGGCCCCAGGTCGCCACCGACGGCCACCGTTGTCCCGCCGCCCTCAATGTCGATAGGACTTGTCACTGTTCGTCCGTTTCACAAGTGTGGGTGTGAGAGGCGTCCAGGTACTCCGAGCCACGCGAATCCGCAGTGGGACGCGCGTAGTTGAGCGGCCGCGCTGAGCGGTCGCGGGATTCTCAGACCTGGTCGCCGGACGAACGGCCGAAATGACCACGCATGGGGGTTCCTCCTCATGACGTCACGTGTTCACCAACGGGAGGGGGTAACCGTCCTCGTCCTCCGACACCCCTGACGGAGGGTCAGACACCCCCTGGTGCTCGTGAGTCGGCGCTGTCCCCACAGCGCGTGACCCATTGACCCGAGCGCTACGCGGCTAACTATCTGCCATGGGCCGACCACCGACCACCGTTCTTAAATCTCAATTCAGTCACAGCTCACGCGTAGACCTTCCAAAATCTGGACAAACTGTTCGACCGAAGAAGGGCGCGAAACGGACGTGTTACATGGGTATCGGGCAGGGATCTCCGCATTACGGACATCAGCCATCGGAAAACGGGTTGCAAAAAGCCCGGGCATCCCCACCATGGGGACACCCGGGCTCCGGACTGCTGTTCGCCGTGCGTCAGCCGTGCTTGGCGCGGCTCGCGGCGCGGGCGCGCTCACGGGCGTCCAGGTTCACCTTGCGGATGCGGACCGCCTCCGGGGTCACCTCGACGCACTCGTCGTCACGGCAGAACTCCAGCGACTGCTCCAGGGACAGCTTCCGCGGCGGCACGATCGACTCGGCCACGTCGGCCGTCGAGGACCGCATGTTGGTGAGCTTCTTCTCCTTGGTGATGTTGACGTCCATGTCGTCGGAGCGGGAGTTCTCACCGACGATCATGCCCTCGTACACCTCGGTGCCCGGCTCGACGAAGAGCACACCGCGCTCCTGGAGGTTCGTCATCGCGAAGGCGGTGACGGCACCGGAGCGGTCGGCGACCAGGGAGCCGTTGTTACGGGTCTGGAGCGTGCCGAACCAGGGCTCGAAGCCCTCGTGGATGGAGTGGCCGATGCCGGTGCCGCGGGTCTGGGTCAGGAACTCGGTACGGAAGCCGATCAGACCGCGGGACGGCACGACGAACTCCATGCGGACCCAGCCGGAGCCGTGGTTGGACATGTTGTCCATACGGCCCTTGCGGACACCCATGAGCTGCGTGACCGCGCCCATGTGCTCCTCGGGCACGTCGACCGTCATGCGCTCGACCGGCTCGTAGACCTTGCCGTCGACGTCCTTGGTGACCACCTGGGGCTTGCCGACGGTGAGCTCGTAGCCCTCCCGGCGCATGGTCTCGACCAGGATGGCGAGCGCCAGCTCACCACGGCCCTGGACCTCCCAGGCGTCCGGGCGCTCGGTCTCCAGGACGCGCAGCGAGACGTTACCGATCAGCTCGCGGTCGAGGCGGTCCTTGACCTGGCGGGCGGTGACCTTGCGGTCCTTGACGGCCGCCTTCGCGTCGGCGCCCTTGCCGGTGCCGCCGCGGCCGACCAGCGGGGAGGTGTTGGTGCCGATGGTCATCGAGATCGCGGGCTCGTCGACCGTGATCAGCGGCAGCGGCACCGGGTTCTCGGTGTCGGCGAGGGTCTCGCCGATCATGATGTCCGGGATACCGGCGACGGCGCAGATGTCACCCGGGCCGGCCTTCTCGGCGGGCTTGCGGGTGAGGGCCTCGGTCATCATCAGCTCGCTGATGCGAACGTTGCCGATCGAGCCGTCGCGCTTGATCCAGGCCACGGTCTGGCCCTTGCGCAGCTCGCCCTGCTCGACGCGGAGCAGTGCGATACGGCCGAGGAAGTTGTCCGCGTCCAGGTTGGTGACGTGGGCCTGGAGCGGCGCGTCCTCGTCGAAGGTCGGGGCCGGGATGTGCTCCAGGATCGTGGAGAAGAACGGCTCCAGGCTGGTGGAGTCCGCCGGGACCGTGCCGTTCTCCGGCTTGGTCAGCGAGGCGATGCCGTCACGGCCGCACGCGTACACGATCGGGAACTCGATCTGCTCCTCGTCCGCGTCCAGGTCGAGGAAGAGGTCGTAGGTCTCGTTGACGACCTCGTCGATGCGGGAGTCCGGGCGGTCCGTCTTGTTGATGCACAGGATGACGGGCAGGCGCTGCTGGAGGGCCTTGCGCAGCACGAAGCGGGTCTGCGGCAGCGGGCCCTCGGAGGCGTCGACCAGCAGCACGACACCGTCGACCATCGACAGACCGCGCTCGACCTCACCGCCGAAGTCGGCGTGGCCGGGGGTGTCGATGATGTTGATGGTGATCGGGTCGCCACCGTCCTTGGGGTGGTACTTCACCGCCGTGTTCTTGGCGAGGATCGTGATGCCCTTCTCACGCTCCAGGTCGTTCGAGTCCATCATGCGGTCGTCGACCGAGTCGAGCTGGTGGGCGGCGAAGGCACCGGCCTGCTTCAGCATGCCGTCGACGATGGTCGTCTTGCCGTGGTCGACGTGGGCGACGATGGCGACGTTGCGGATGTCGTGGCGCGTGGCCATATTGCGACGTACTCCCGGAGTGTGAGGAAGGCCCTCTGCGTACGTCCGTGTGACGCGGGCCCTGCCGGGCTTGACATGCCACGGCCTCACCCCATGTTACGTGGCCCGGCGGGAGGCGGCTTCCGCAGGGCCACGCAGGGCTCACTTCACCATCGGACTCGCGGGCATCTTCGCGCCCTTCTTCAGGAAGCCCATGTCCTCGTAGACCGGGGTCTGGAAACCGAAGGCACCCGCGTTGACCAGGCTCTTCCTCACCCCGATGAGCTGGGGACGCTGATAGAGGGGCAGTGAGCCGGCCGCCGCCCAGATGCGGGAGTCGGCCTTGCGGATCAGATCCTTGGCCTCGTCCTCGTCGAGGGTGGCGGCGGCCTCGTCGAAGAGCTGGTCGATCTGGTCGGTGCCGACGCGGGTGTAGTTCTGCTCCACGCTCAGGGAACCGTCGGCGGCCGGGACCGGCTTGGCGTAGACCGGGCGGGCGTCGGTGGCGGGGAAGGCGGAGGACGGCCAGGAGTAGAGGGCCAGGTCGTACTGGCCCGCGGCGATGTGGTCCCTGAAGTAGCTCTCGTCCGGGACCCTGGTGATCTCCGTGCGGATGCCGACCTTCTCCAGCATCTGCGTGATCCGGTCGGCGACCGAGCGCAGGGTGTCCGAGCCGGGACCCGAGGGGAGCACGAAGCGCAGGGTGAGCGCCTTGCCGTCCTTGGCCAACGTCTTGGCGGCGGCTCCGGCCGGGGCGGCGGTGCCCTTGGGGGCATAGGCGCCGGGCGCGCCGCCCTGCTGCAGATGCCGTTCCGTGTACTGCTTGCCGTCCTGTGCGAGGTGTCTGCCGCCCTCGTCACCGGTCGGCTCGCGGTGCTTGTTCTTGTGGTCCCTGGGGTCCTTGTTGTCCTCGCCGACGATGAACACGCCGTCGTCGCCGCCGTTGGACTGGTCGGCGGCGCGGCCCTGCGGTCCGGCCGCCTTCTCGGGCTTCTTCTGCTCCTTGACCGGTCCGCCGAGCACCCATCCGGCCTCCGCGAGCAGCGCCTGCGCCTCCTTGGTGTCCTGGCCGCCCAGGGCGCCGCTGCTGTCGGCGTAGTCGGTCTGGCCGGAGAGGGCGAGATGGCTGCCGACGGGGACGGAGGGCAGGCCGAGCGGGGTCAGGGCGACCTTGGCGAGGGCCGTACGGTCCAGGGAGCGGGCGACGGCACGGCGGACCCGCTCGTCGGCGAGGGGTCCCCCGGAGCCGTTGAGGGCGAGCTGGGTGTAGGCCGGATCCAGGGACCTGCGGACCTCGACACCGCTCAGCTGGTCCTGCAGCTTCTTGGCGGAGACGCGCCCGGCGCCCTGCAGGGGCGTGCCGGTGCCGCCGTCGCGGCCGGCGATGCTGATGCGCTCGACCTCGGCGGGGTCGATCTCGGCCAGGTCCACGGTGCCGTCGGCCAGCGCGGTGGCCCGCTTGTCGCGGGGCACGGCGTGCAGCACGATCTCGGACAGTTTGGTGGGGTGACCCCACCAGCGCGGGTTGCGGGTGAGGACGACGTCCTTCTTGGCGGTGTCGACCTTGTCGACCTTGAAGGGTCCGGCGCTGATCTGGAGCTTGCGGCGCGCCCCGTCGTTGAAGGCGTCCGGGGTGCCCATGACGTCCTTGGGGTACAGCGGGGAGAACAGCGACTTCCAGTCGGCGTAGGGGCGGCTGAAGGTGACCCGGACCTCCAGGTCGTTGGCGCCGCGTTCGATCTTGTCGATGCGGTCGTAGCCGGCGTTGTGGGCGCTCCAGTAGGCGGCGTCCTTGCCGGACAGGGCGCGCCACTGGGCGGCGAAGTCGGCGGCGCCGATCTCCCGGCCGTCACTCCAGACAGCCTGCTGGTTGAGCTTGTACAGGACGACCTGGCGCGGCTCGGTCTCGATGACCTTGGCGGACTCCAGATAGTCCGGGTTGCGGACCGGGCGCCCGTTCTGGTCGGTTCGGAACATGGAGGGCAGGACGGCCTGGGCGACGCGGGTGGTGCCGGCGTCGGCGTCGGCCTGGAAGGTGTTCAGGGTCTCCGGGACGGCGTCCACCGCCCAGCGCAGGGTGCCGCCGTCGGCGACCAGGTTCCGGGCGGCGGGGGCGATGTCCTGTCCGGCCAGGGGACGGCCCGCCTCGTCGTCTCCGGAGCTGCAGCCGGCGAGGACGGGCACCGCGAGCGCGCCGGCGGTGAGGAAGGCGACCGAGCGCATGACCGCGCGCAGTGCGACGCCGTCGTGGGACATCTGCTACCTCCGGGGAGCCCGGTGACACGGGTGTGGTCTGTTCACATTTGGCGGTATTTTGGTGCTGATCAGATGTATGGACCCACTGAAGAGGAAAGGGTTCGCCCGTCGGGGGCGACACGGCGGCGGGGGCTCTCAAGGCCACCCGTGCGGCGCAACACGCGCTCCCGGCGCACACACAGCGCGCGTGCGGGCGTGCGGTGGAGGCGCGCAATCCGCCAATCGCTGCACATGCCTTCACATCGGCAGGTGTGACGCGCAACACTCGCAGGCGCATGAACGTTGCCGCCTAGGACCACGAGGTCCGTGGGAAGTGAGGTCACGTCATGTCCGTGCACGACGACCTGACGTCAGTCCAGCGTTGTCTCGACGACCTGTTCCGGTCCGTCGGACGCCTGGAGCAACAGCTCGGGAGCGGCGGACTGGAGATGCGCCGCGTCCGCGCCGACGCCGATCACCTGCGCGAGAGCGTGGCACTGCTGCGCGAGGTCGCCCCCGGCCTCGGCCAGCCGCGTCGCCCCGATCTCGTGACCATCTCCGACACGCCGTACGACATCAGCCTGTGGACGGACTCGGACGACGAGGGTCTCGGCGCCCGCGACCGGCACGCCCCCTAGGAGCGCGGCCCGCAGGCCCCGAGGGAGTGCCGACAGGCACCCCCACTCACCCGAACCCGACCGGAGTCATGAGTTGGCCACTGGTACGGAACCTCATATGAACAGCGGCGGCGTACACACCGATACGCGCGCCGCGATCGCCGCCCCGCATCTGCGGACCGACCGCTGGTGGCTGGCCCCCGCCGTCACCGCGGCCGGTCTGTTCGCCTTCGTCGTCTACTCGACCTGGCGGGCCTTCGCCAATGCGCACTACTACGCGGCGCCGTACGTCTCACCCTTCTACTCCCCGTGCCTGGCCGACAACTGCCGGACCATGCACGCGGGCCCGAACGCCGATCTGTTCGGCAGCTGGTGGGCGATCTCCCCGGCGATCATCATCCTGATCTTCCCGCTGGGCTTCCGCCTGACCTGCTACTACTACCGCAAGGCCTACTACCGCAGCTTCTGGCTGTCCCCGCCGGCCTGCGCGGTGGCCGAGCCGCACCGGAAGTACACCGGTGAGACCCGCCTCCCGCTGATCCTGCAGAACATCCACCGGTACTTCTTCTACGCCGCCCTCCTGGTCGCCGGGGTGCTCACCTACGACACGGTGCTGTCCTTCCGCGACGAGCACTACCGGTGGGGCCACATGGGTCTCGGCACCCTGGTCTTCCTGGCCAACATCGTGCTGATCTGGGCGTACACCATCTCCTGCCACTCCTGCCGGCACATCGTCGGCGGGAAGCTCAAGCACTTCTCGAAGCATCCCGTGCGCTACAAGGCGTGGCAGTTCGCCGGGAGGCTGAACGCCCGCCACATGGAGCTGGCCTGGGCGTCGCTGGTGAGCGTGGCGCTCGCCGACTTCTACGTCTATCTGATCGCGTCCGGTGTCTTCGACGATCCGCGCTTCTTCTAGATTGGGTGGGGCCTTCTGATGTCCGTGGTCGACCGGCAGGAGTGGGACGTCGTCGTGGTCGGTGCCGGTGGCGCCGGGCTGCGCGCCGCGATCGAGGCCCGGGAGCGCGGCGCCCGTACGGCGGTGATCTGCAAGTCGCTGTTCGGCAAGGCGCACACCGTGATGGCCGAGGGCGGCATCGCGGCCGCGATGGCCAACGTCAATGCGCACGACAACTGGCAGGTCCACTTCCGCGACACCATGCGCGGCGGCAAGTTCCTCAACCAGTGGCGGATGGCCGAGCTGCATGCGCGGGAGGCCCCGGACCGGGTGTGGGAGCTGGAGACCTGGGGCGCGCTGTTCGACCGTACGAAGGACGGGAAGATCTCCCAGCGCAACTTCGGCGGCCACGAGTACCCGCGCCTCGCGCACGTCGGCGACCGCACGGGTCTTGAGCTGATCCGGACCTTGCAGCAGAAGGTCGTCTCGCTCCAGCAGGAGGACCATCGCGAGACGGGCGACTACGAGTCCCGGCTCAAGGTCTTCCAGGAGTGCACGGTCACCCGGATCCTCAAGGACGGCTCACGGGTCAGCGGTGTCTTCGCGTACGACCGCGAGTTCGGCCGTTTCTTCGTCCTCGAAGCGCCCGCCGTCGTCATCGCGACCGGCGGTATCGGCAAGTCCTTCAAGGTGACGTCGAACTCGTGGGAGTACACGGGCGACGGGCACGCGCTGGCGCTGCTCGCGGGCGGCTCGCTGCTGAACATGGAGTTCGTGCAGTTCCACCCGACAGGCATGATCTGGCCGCCGTCCGTCAAGGGCCTGCTGGTGACGGAGTCGGTGCGCGGCGACGGCGGGGTGCTCCGGAACTCCGAGGGCAAGCGGTTCATGTTCGACTACGTCCCCGACGTCTTCAAGGAGAAGTACGCCCAGTCCGAGGAGGAGGGCGACCGCTGGTACGACGACCAGGAGAACAACCGGCGCCCGCCCGAGCTGCTCCCCCGCGACGAGGTCGCCCGCGCGATCAACTCCGAGGTGAAGGCGGGCCGCGGCTCCCCGCACGGCGGGGTCTTCCTGGACGTCTCGACGCGGATGCCGGCCGAGGTCATCAAGCGCCGGCTGCCGTCCATGTACCACCAGTTCAAGGAGCTGGCCGACGTCGACATCACGGCGGAGCCGATGGAGGTCGGGCCGACCTGCCACTACGTGATGGGCGGCATTGCGGTCGACTCCGACACGGAGGCCGCGCGCGGGGTGCCGGGCCTGTTCGCGGCCGGTGAGGTCGCGGGCGGCATGCACGGCTCCAACCGGCTCGGCGGCAACTCCCTCTCGGACCTGCTGGTGTTCGGGCGCCGGGCGGGCTGGCACGCGGCCGAGTACGCGGCGGGCCTGGCGGGCGCCCGCCCGCCCGTGGACGAGACCCAGGTGGACATGGCGGCGGCCGAAGCGCTGCGCCCCTTCTCCGCGGAGGGCCCCGAGGCGGACGACGGACGCCCGCCGGAGAACCCGTACACCCTGCACCAGGAACTCCAGCAGACCATGAACGACCTCGTCGGCATCATCCGCCGCGAGGGCGAGATGGCGCAGGCCCTGGAGAAGCTCGCGGATCTGCGGGTACGGGCCCGCCGGGCCGGCGTCGAGGGCCACCGCCAGTTCAACCCGGGCTGGCACCTCGCCCTGGACCTGCGCAACATGCTGCTGGTCAGCGAATGCGTGGCGCGGGCCGCCCTGGAGCGCACGGAGTCGCGCGGCGGGCACACCCGCGAGGACCACCCGACGATGGACCACAACTGGCGTTCCGTGAACCTGCTGTGCGGGCTGGCCGACCCGACCGGCGGCCTGGCCGCGACCGACCCGGTCCAGGGCCAGATCGAGCTCACCCGTGAGACCACCGAACCCATCCGCCCGGACCTGCTCGCCCTCTTCGAGAAGGAGGAGCTGGTCAAGTACCTCGCCGAAGAGGAGCTCTACGAGTGAGCAGCTACGAGGCCCGCTTCAAGGTGTGGCGGGGCGACGTCGGGGGCGGCGGCCTGGAGGACTTCAAGGTCGAGGTCAACGACGGCGAGGTGGTGCTCGACATCATCCACCGCCTCCAGGCCACCCAGGCGCCCGACCTGGCCGTGCGCTGGAACTGCAAGGCGGGCAAGTGCGGTTCGTGCTCCGCGGAGATCAACGGGCGGCCGCGGCTGATGTGCATGACGCGCATGTCGGTCTTCACCCGCGACGAGACGATCACGGTCACTCCGCTGCGCACCTTCCCGGTGATCCGCGACCTGGTGACGGACGTCGGCTTCAACTACGAGAAGGCCAGGGAGGTTCCGTCGTTCGTGCCGCCCGCCGGCGTCGGTCCGGGCGAGTACCGGATGATGCAGGAGGACGTGGACCGGTCACAGGAGTTCCGCAAGTGCATCGAGTGCTACCTGTGCCAGAACACCTGCCATGTCGTGCGCGACCACGAGGAGAACAAGAAGGCGTTCGCGGGGCCGCGCTTCCTGATGCGGGTGGCGGAGCTGGACATGCACCCGCTGGACGCGGCGGCCGAGACCGGCCTGGACCGCAAGAGCACGGCCCAGGACGAACACGGCCTCGGCTACTGCAACATCACCAAGTGCTGCACGGAGGTGTGCCCCGAGGGGATCAAGATCACTGACAATGCGCTGATCCCCATGAAGGAACGGGCCGTCGACCGCAAGTACGACCCGCTGGTGTGGCTGGGCTCGAAGATCAGGAGGCGGACTTCGTAGGGGTCGGCCGGGGGGCACGGCCGGGGCGCTGGGCCAGTATCTGAAGGCCCAGGCTCCCCATGAACACGAACCAGCCGATGAGCGGGATCACATCGAACTTCTTGGGGAACACGCCGAGGAACATCCACAGGGACATCCCGACCGCGCCGAGCAACTGGCCGTACCCCCACAGCTTCGGCCGCAGGACGCGGTGCCGGCCGAACGGCACCACCCAGCCGGTCGTGATGCCGGCGATGCCGAACACCGCCATCAGCGTCACGGCCAGCGTTGCCGCGACGACCAAGTACATGTGCATGACGGTCATCGTCCCACCAGGGCCAGCGCCTGGGCCAGGTTGTACTCCGCGATACCGCGTATGAATTCCGTATGGGGGAAGTCCCCGTCGAGCAGGCGCAGCGGGCCGGCGACGAGGTTCAGGTGCATGGCCAGGCGGTACAGGCGCAGGCGGGCCTCGTCGAGGCCGGGGGCGCGGAGGGCGTCGTACGCGGGGCCGAAGCGGAGCCGCAGGAACACGTGCTCCCACTCGGCGTCGAAGTACATCAGCCCCTCGATGTCGATGAGCACCGGGTTCCCGTCGGCGTCCACGAGGACGTGGTCCGGGCCGAGTTCGCCGTGGATGAGGGTGTGCCGGGCGCGCGGGCGGACCTCGGCGGCCAGGGAGCGCACGGTGTCCTCCAGCGCCTGGCGGGCGGCGGCGATCCGCGGGTCGCGTACGGCGGCCTGGGCGATGTCGGCCAGCGCGCGGTCGGTGACGAGCTGCTCGCAGGAACCGCCGTGCGAGGAGCCTCCGTTGTCGACGAGACTCACCTTGCCGTAGGCGTCCGCCGTGCACTCGCCCATGGCCGCCAGCATCCCGGCCAGCCGCTCCAGGACCGGGCGGGCCGTGTCCGGGTCGTGCCGCAGTGCCTCCTCCAGGCTGCCGCCCCGGATGTCCTCGACGACGGCCGCGTTCACCTCCGGGTCGGCGTGCAGCAGGCGGGGCGTGCGGACGCCGAGGGCGGACAGGCGGGCGTGCGACGCGGTGAACAGGTCGAGGCCGGAGGCATGCGAGAACGGGTCGCGGGGGTCGCTGTCGGGCTGGTCCCAGTAGTCCTCGTCCGGGGACCAGACGTAGGCGACCGCCGTCGTGGCGTCGTCGAGGGCGAGGCGGTAGGCGCCCTTCTTGGAGCCGCCGCGCAGCCGGGTGACGGCCACCAGGGTGCGGGCCGGGCCGACGGCGGCCCGGGCGAGCGGGGCGAGCGCGGCGAGGTTCGGTTGCTGTCGTGTGCGGGTCACCGCACCCAGTCTTCCTTGTAGGCCCTCCAGTCCGCCTCCGTGGCCGCGAAGTCCACGTACAGGGCGACGCCGAAGCGCGAGCGGTCCGCGTCCGTACGGGACAGGCCCAGACGTACGCCGCGTACGGCGGCCGGGACGGTCTCTGCGTGCGCCCAGTGGCCGAAGCGGTTCTCGTGGTAGAAGGGCAGGCCCATGAGGAGGTCGGTGGAGGCCGGGGTGACCTCCAGGGCGAGGCTGGTCTGCTGGGCGACATAGCCGCCGTACAGGCTCTGCAGCGGCTGCATGGTGTCGTACGACATGACGGCGATCTGGTCCACGCGGCGGGCCACCTCGCCGAAGTACGCCTGCGACCACCACTTGGGGTGGCCCGTGGTCGTGCCCCAGAAGGAGTGGAAAGCGGGCAGAGGGTCGATCTGGTGGGCGGCGACCGAGAGCTGGGCGTTGTTGTCGCGGGTGACGCGGCGCAGGTCGTCCAGGAGGGACAGGTAGTCGCGGTCGCCGGAGTGGAGGGGCTCCAGGTCGAAGTGGGCGCCCTCGAAGCCGGCGGCGAGGATCTGCCGGGTGGAGCGGACGACGGCCGCGCGGGTGCCGGCGCGCTCCAGGCGCAGACCGTCGGGGGACTCACTGGCCAGCTTGTCGCCGAGCCAGGCCTGGACGCGTATGCCGGGAAGCTCCCGGTGCACGGCGGCGATCAGCCAACGGGCCTTCGGATGGTCCGACTCGGGGAGGGTTCCGTCGTGCTCCAGGGGACCCGAGTGGACGTACAGATCCCGGATGCCGGTGTCGCGCAGCCGACGGGCAAGGGCCTCGACATCGGCGTCCTTCTTGCGCCCGTCGACCCAGGCGTGCCCGAGCCAGATGGCGTCCTTGTTCCTGGTGTACGTGCCGTCGGCCGGGTCACCGGTGTAGTTCACGCGCAGGGCGGTCTCGGCGGCGAGAAGGGGCAGGAGGACGGCAAGGACCACCGAGAGCACCGCTCGCCGCGCCCACGTGACCCACCGCCGGCGCCGGACGCGGGGACCGGCGTCCGCACCGGCATCCTGGGCGTCCGCCTCCGGCGCATCTCCTTCCGTCGCCGGCATCTCGCCTTCGGTGGGCCGTATCGGTGCCGTGTCCATCCCGTACCCCCTGTCCGTCGTCCCCCACGCGCATCCACAGCGGTCGCGGAGCCGCTTTCCTGCCCATACGCTCCGAAATGTGACGTCATCCTCGATCCGTGGCCGGCCCCGGCATGCCAAGTCGCACATAGCCGTGCGGGTGGCGCATGCCCTGCTGGGCTGTGTGGTCGCAGTCGTGTGGCTGGTGTTGCCGGGGATGACGATCAAGGCCCAAGATCCGGTTCCCGTGGCGGGGGTGACCGCCGCGGCGGAGCAGGGCGGTACCTCTCCCGCCGACCTGGTCCTGCCGCTCGTGGTCGTGGCCGCGGTGGTGGTGCTGGCGGGGTACGGGTATCTGCGGCGCACCCGGCGGGCCCGGAGCCGTACGACGCCCGGCCTGGTGTCCGCGCACCCGCCCGAACCGTCGGCCCGCGACTTCGAGCGGCAGGCGCGGGCCTCGCTGGTCGCGGCGGACGACAGCGTGCGCACGAGCCGCGAGGAACTCGGCTTCGCCGAGGCGCGGTTCGGACCGGAGGAATTGGAGCCCTTCGCGGGGGCCCTGCGGGCGGCGGAGACCGAGCTGACGGCCGCGTTCGCGATACGGCGGAGGTACGAGCAGGGGGTTCCGGAGGACGAGTCGGCCCGGCGGCAGGCGCTGATCGGGATCGTGGGGCGGTGCGCGGAGGCCGGGCGGCGGCTGGACACGGAGGCGGCCGGGTTCGATCAACTGCGGTCGCTGGAAGGGGGGATGAGTGAGGCGCTGGAGGTCGCGGAGGGGCGGTTCCGGGCGCTGGCAGGACGGACGAAGGGCGCCGACGCCGTGTCGGCCGAGCTGCGCGAGCGGTACGCGTCCTCGGCCGCCGCACCCGTCACCGGCTACCTCGAACAGGCCAAGGACCGGCTCGTGTTCGCCACGACCCACCTCAACCGGGCCCGCCAGACGGCCGATTCCGGGGACGGCTGGCGTGCGGCCCGTGAACTGCGCGCGGCCGAGGGGGCCGTGGCCCAGGCGGAGGTCCTCGTGGCCGGGGTGGAGCGGTTGGCCGCGGAGCTTCAGGAGGCGGCGGGGCTGGTGCCGGCCGTGCTGACCGGCGGGGAGGCGGAGGTCGCCGAGGCGCGCAGGCGGCCCCCGCTCCTGCCCGAGGGTGAGCTCCGGGCCCGCCTGGCCCACGCCGACACGGCCCTGGCCGCCGTACGGGAGGAGCTGACCGGTGGGCCGTACGACCCGCTGGACGCCCTGCGGCGGATCACGCGGGCCGTCGGACTGCTCGCGGTGGGACGCGCCGGTGTCGTCCCGGTGGCCGCCCTGCTGGCCGCCCGCAGCGCCACGTCCGCCGCGGCGGACTTCATCGCCACACACCGGGCGGCGGTCGGCGCCGAGGCCCGCACGCGCCTGGCGGAGGCGGAGCGGCTGCTCGCCGCGCAGTCGGGCCGGTACGCCCACGCCGACGGCCTCGCCCGGGAGGCCCGGGAGCTGGCGGAGCGGGACGTACGAGCGCACGGCAACCCGTACGACGGCCCCACCGACCGCGCGAGCGGCCTGGCCGGGGCCGTCCTCGGCGGCATCCTGCTCGGCGAAGAGCCCGACGGAGGACCCCCGGCCGGCTTCGGCGGCCCCGACACCCGCGAGCGCCGCAGACTCCCCCGGGAATAGCACCGACCAGGACTTGCCCACGCCTGACGGAAGCGGAGCGGCCACTCGCCACGGAGACCGGTGAGTACACCCTCGCCGACACCCTCGCCCGGGAAGCCCGGGAGTGGGAGGTACGGCAACCCGTACGACGGCCCCACCGACCGCGCGAGCGGCCTGGCCGGGGCCGTCCTCGGCGGCATCCTGCTCGGCGAAGAGCCCGACGGAGGACCCCCGGCCAGCCTCGGCGGCCCCGACACCCGCGAGCGCCGCAGACTCCCCCGGGAATAGCACTGACCGGAAGTTGCGCGCGCCTGACGGAAGCGGAGCCGCCGCTCGCCGCGCAGGCCGGTGAGTACACCCTCGCCCGACGGCCTCGCCGGGGGAGGTCCTCGGCCCTCCCGACACCCGCGACCGCCGCAGACTCCCCGGGATTAGAGCCTGCCGGACTTGCAGGCGCCTGGCGGAGGTGGAGTGGCTGCTCGCCGCGAAGGCCGGTCAGCGTGCCCTCGTCGACGGCCTCGGCGGCACCGACACGCGCGACCGGCGCAGGCTCCCCCGGGAGTGGGACCGGTCTGCTGGGACTTGCACGACCAGCCCCGGGCGCCGCCCGTTCTCAGAACAGGCTCAGCAACGCCTCCGCGGGGTCCGTCAAGGTGTTCTCGCCGTCGGGGAGCGGGAGTTCGAACCAGACCGTCTTGCCGCGAGGTGTGCGCCGGGACCCCCAGGCTGCGCTCAGCAGGCCGACGAGCTGGAGGCCGCGGCCGCCCTCGTCGGTGTCGCGGGCGCGCCGGCGGCGGGGCTGGACCAGGCCGGAGTCCCAGACCTCGCAGACCAGGGTGCGGTCCAGCAGGAGCCGGAGTCTGATCTCGCCCTCGCCGTACCGCAGCGCGTTGGTCACCAGCTCGCTGACCAGCAGCTCCGTGGTGTCGACCAGGGGCTCCAGATCCCAGCTGACCAGCTGGCCCCGGGCGTACTCCCGGGCGCGGCCCACGCTGCGCGGCTCGCGCGGCAGCGCCCAGTCGCCGACCGAGTCGGCCGGCAGCCCCTGGACGCGGGCCATCAGCAGGGCGATGTCGTCCTCGCCGTGATGGGTGTCGAGGGTGTTGAGGACGTGGTCGCAGACGTCCTCCAGCGGGCTGGTCGGGTCCGTGAGCGCGCCCACGAAGGCCTGGAGGCCCTCGTCGAGGGGGTGGTGCCGGGATTCGACGAGTCCGTCCGTGTAGAGAGCGAGCAGGGCGCCCTCGGGGAGTTCGACCTCCACTTCCTCGAACGGCTCACCGCCCACGCCGAGCGGCATGCCCGGCGGCACGTCCAGCATCAGCGCCGCCTCGCCCGGCTCCACCAGCACCGGCGGCAGATGGCCTGCGTTGGCGAACGTGCAGCGTCTGGTCACCGAGTCGTACACCGCGTACACACAGGTCGCCAGATAGACCTCGGAGAGGTCCGCGTCGCGGGGCTGGCGGGCGGCGCGGGTCGCCTGCTGGACGCCGCCGGGGGTGCCGAGGCCGCGGGCGATCTCGTCCAACGCCGAGAGGACCTCGGCCGGTTCCAGGTCGAGCAGCGCCAGCGTGCGGACGGCTGTACGGAGTTCGCCCATCGCCACCGCCGCGCGCAGACCGCGGCCCATGACGTCGCCCACCACCAACGCGGTGCGGTGACCGGGTAGTTCGATCACGTCGAACCAGTCGCCGCCGACCTCGGTCGCCGCGTTGCCGGGCAGATAGCGGCACGCGATGTCCAGGCCGGACGCCTCGGGATCACCCGGTGGCAGCAGGGACCGCTGCAGTATCAGCGCGCGTTCGTGCTCGCGGCGGTAGAGGCGGGCGTTGTCGATGCAGACGGCGGCCCGCGCGGCCAGCTCCACGGCGAGGTCCCGGTCGCGCTCGCCGAACGGCTCGCTGCCCTTCGTCCGGGAGAACTGGGCGAGCCCTACGACCGTGTCGTGGGCGACCATCGGGACGGCCAGCGTGGACTGGACGAGGCCGCCCTCCTCGGCGGGGACGTTCTGCGGGCGGGCGGTGCGCAGGGCGTCCGCACAGGGCGAGTTGAAGGGGTAGTGGTGGACCGCGCCGACCGCGACCGGTGAGCCGCCGCCGACGAACGGCGCGTCGGAGACCGCGCTGGCGTAGGCGACCCGGCGCAGTTCCGCGCTGCCGTCGGCCAGTCCTGGCGGGGTCTCGTCGCCGGCCAGGAGGCCCTGATAGAGGTCGACGGTGGCGAGGTCGCAGAAGCCGGGCACGACGACGTCGAGGAGTTCGCGGGCCGTCGTCTCCAGATCCAGGGAGTTGCCTATGCGGGCGCCCGCCTCGTTGAGAAGGGCGAGATTTCGCCGTGCGGCCGCCGCCTCGCGGGCCGCCGCACGGCGGGCCGTGATGTCGGTGCCCAGCCAGGCGATGCCGATGGGCCGGCCGCTGCCGCTGTGCACGCGATAGAGGTTGATGGACCAGTGCCGGCGCTCTTCGGACCCGGGCACGAAGCCCGTGACGTGCATGTCCGTGATGGAGTTGCCGGTCTCCAGGACCCGGCGCAGGGTGGCGGCGACCCGCTCGGCCTCGCTCCGCGGCAGGTAGTCGTGGACTCCCTTGCCCCGGTGGTCGTCCGGTGTACCGCCGAAGATCGAGGCGAACCGCATGTTGGCGCGGCGGACCCGCAGGTCGGGGTCGATCAGCAGGAAGCCGAAAGGAGATTGACCGAAAATGGCCTGCGAGGCGGCGAGGTCGGTTTCGATGCTGCGCAGGGTGCGGACGTCGACCACTATGCAGACGGCGGCCCGGTCGCCCTCGGCGGTCCGGGTCGGCATGACGTAGACCTCGGCGAGGGCTTCCTCCCCGCGCTCCGCGTCCGCCGAGTCCGGCATCCGGAAGGGGACCACCCCGGTCCACTCCCGCCCGTCTAGGATCTCGGCCATCTTGCGCTGGCCCCGCTCGCGCAGATCGGCGTCGATGAAGGCCTCGATGGGGTCCATGCCGACGGCGCGCTCGGCGGGGATGCCGAAGAGCTGCTCGGCGCGCAGGCTCCACTGGTCGACGAGCCCGCCGGGGCCGATGGAGAAGGACGCGACCTTGATGTAGTCGTACATGGAGCCGGGCGGACTGACCTGCCACATGGCGTCTCCGGGAGCCGCGGCAGAATCCACGCCCCCCGCCCTCGCGCCGTCCGACGGGTCCTCGGACTCCGTGGCCTTCGCTGGTATCTCGCTCACGCGAACCGTCCCCTCCAGCTCACCGCGTCCGGCACCGGTCACCGGAGGCGGCTGCCCGCAGTATCCAGCACTACGGCGCCGCACGACACGGTGTTCACGATCACAGGTCGGCCCAAGCGGTTTTCGGACCGGACCGCGACAACACTCCCAGTCTTCTAACCAGGGAACACGCCCTCGAACCACAGACTCCGGCAATGGTCACCGGCCAGTGTCGTTCCATGGACGGCGGGAGGGGGGCTGTACACCCCTGGCGCCCCCTGCGGCTCGCGGTTCAGCCGGGAACCGCGAGCTCGAACCAGACCGTCTTGCCGTTGTCGCCGGGCCGTGTTCCCCAGCGGCGCGAGGAACTGGCGACCAGTTGGATGCCGCGGCCGCTCTCGTCCTCAAGATGGGCGACCCGTTCGTGCGGCGGATCCGGGAGCGGGTCCGACACCTCGACCAGGAGGGTGTCGCCGAGGCCGGTGGGGCGTACGAGGCGTACGCCGATGGGGCCGGTGGCATGCCGGAGCGAGTTTGTCACCAACTCGCTGACCAGCAGCGCCGTCATGTCCGCGAGGGCATCCAGCCCCCAGCCGAGCAACTGGGCCCGGACCTCTGTGCGGGCGGTGCGCACAGCACCGGGATCCGCGGGGAAGGTCCATTCGGCACAGTCGCCTTCGGTGTCGATCACGCCCGATCACTTCCCAGGCAAGCGAGCCCACCCATGTCCGGTTTCGTGGGGTTAATGGGCACATACCCGATATCCGGGGTGCGGTACCGCCCGGGGGCCCGCAGTGTGGCACGAACGGCGTAGGAAATCTCAGCCCGCTCCCGCCTCCGGGCGGATCCCGAGCTGTCGTACGGCGGCGACGTCCTGGTCGAGCCAGTCCACGGACCAGATCTCACCGGGGGCGAGCCAGCGCAGTTCGTCGTGGTCCTGGAGGGGCTTGGGGTCGGCGGAGCCGGGACGCAGGCGGGCGGTCCACACGTGGAGCACGTACGGGGGTTTCAGCGGCCACTCCCCCGGGACGCGCTCGACGGCCTCGGTCTCGACGCCGAGCTCCTCGCGCAGTTCGCGCACGAGGGCGGCCTCGGGACTCTCGCCGGGTTCGACCTTGCCGCCGGGCAGCTCCCAGCGGCCGGCCAGCTCGGGGGGTGCGCTGCGGCGCGCGGCGAGCAGGCGATCGCCGTCGAACAGGGCGGCTCCCACCACCACGATCCGTTCCGTCATGGGCGGGAGCCTACGGGAGCGCGGACGGGGTCAGTTGCGTGTGCCGCCGTCTCCGTTCTGGGCGATGCGCTCGATCCAGTAGAGCTGCTTGTGTCCGCGGCCGTCGAGACTGTCGGCGATCTTCTGGGCCTCGGCCCGCGTCGCGTATCTGCCCACGCGGTAGCGATTGCCGTTGTCGTCCTGCCGTATCACGAGCCAGGGAAGAGAGACCGTCCCTTCACTCATGGCGCCCCACCCCTCCGCTCCCCATGGACCCGCGCTCCGAGGAAACCGCAATCCGCATATGCCCGAGCGTACGCCTAACCTTTACGCAGCGAACACGGCTTTTCACAAAGAGGTACGCAACCAGCCAGCCCCCCGGGGGCGCACGATGATGAATGCGCCGTCCGGGCGGCCCGGTGCGGCCCGTCGGCGGCTCACCTGGGACAGCTGGGGTCACCTGCGAAAACGGCCGGATTCCAACGGCCCGGGACAGCCCGCGGATCGGCGGGGCGACGGGGTCAACTGCCCTTGGGGTGTGCGCTACTTCACCGGGAGGTGGTATGCGGCACGATAGCGGTCGGCGGGGATGACCACGTCCGCCGTCTCCACCGGGCAGCCGGAGGCGTAGTACGTGCGCTGGATGACGAGGACGACATGACCGGGCACACCGCCGAGGATGTGCAGTTCCTCGGCGAGGCCGGGGCGGGCGCCGACCTCCTCGGTGACGTTGTCGACGATGACGTCGATGGCACGCATCCGCTCCACGACGCCCATGCCGCCGAGCGGTCCCTCCTCGGGCAGCATCACGGGCGTGCGCCCGGTGACGGCGAGGGGCTCCCAGGAGGTGGAGAGCATCATCGGCTCTCCACCGTCCCGGAAGAGGTACTTGGTGCACATCACGCGCTCGCCGGGCCGGATGCCGAGCCGGTCGGCGATGGCGCCGCTCGCCTCGGTCTGCTCGCTGCTGGACTCCCAGGTGCCGCGCGCGGCGGCGTCGGACTGCTCCTGGCGGAACGGAGTGGCGCCACCGGACGGGCGGAACCCGGAGCGGGCCACCCGCCGGGGCACGGGCCGCTCGCGCACATAGGTCCCCGAGCCGGAACGGCCCTCGACCAGGCCCTCGGCCATCAGCACCTTGCGGGCCTCCAGGGCGACGGTGTCGGAGACCCCGTACTCCTCGCGGATCCTCGCCTGGGAGGGGAGCCGGGTATGGGGCGGCAGCGAACCGTCGGCGATCTTCTTGCGGAGATCACCCGCGACACGCAGATACGCCGGCTGCTCACCGAAAGTCACTGGCCGCTCCCATCAGATTGTACAGACAGCAACAGAGTGGCAACCGTGGGTTGTGCCGTGCAAGCAAAGGCCAGAGAATCACTCGATGTGATGACTTGTGGCTCGCGAGGGCTTTACGCAGGCACTTTCTCCCCGCTATAGCCGCGATCACACCTCCATACCGCCGCCGTCTCCCCCGCTGTCGGAGCCGCCGCTGTCGTCTTCGTAGGACGGCGGGGTCGTGGCCAGGCCCAGAGCCTTGCGGGCGGTGACCGTCTTGTTCCGGTCGAGCAGCTTGAAGCCCTTGTCGTAGTGGTCGTAGAAGGTGTCGGCGTCGTCGGCCGCGGCGGCCTTCGCCCACTCGGCGCGGGACTTGTCGATCTCCACGACCAACGTGGCGACCGGCTTCTTCGCGTCCGCCGGCCACGAGTGGCCGCGCAACATCCCGGCCTGCGCGGCGAGCGCCACCTCGACCCGGCCCGCCCATGCCTTGTGCCCGGGCAGGTCGTCCTCGACGTACTCCGCGTCGGGTGCGCTCTCCATGGCGGCGTTGAGCACATGAGCCGCCTTCAGATAGGCGACCTGGTCCGCGTCGAGGACGGTCTCGTCGTTGCGCAGCGAGCCGGTCAGGTTCTTGCCCTCGACGGTGTTGCCGAACACGCAGGTGACCTCGCGGTCGCCCAGGCTCCAACTGTCCCGGGTCGGGGTGAGGTAGTAGACGTCGACGTCGGAGGGGACCGCCCAGCCGTCCATCGCGTAGCTGTCCTGGAGCCCGTAGCAGCGCTCGTCGGCAGCCTTGGTGACCGGGCCGTCGCCCGGGTAGGAGCGGCCCTTCAGTCTGAAGGAGGCGAACACCTCGCCGTCGTGCGCATGGTCGCAGGACACCTTGTCGACGTCGTCCGTCTCGCCGGACAGCGAGCCGCCGGGCGCGTTGAAGCACTCGCCCTTGGCCAGCGACAGGCTCGCGCCGCCACGCGCGCCCTCCTTGAAGCCCTCCCAGAAGTCGGAGGCCCCGCCGGTGGCGAGCGCCAGCACCCACAGCGCGAGCCCGATCCCGGACAGCACGGAGCCACTGATCGCCAGCCCCCTGCCGCGCTCGCCCCGCTTCCTGATCTGGACCAGCGCGACGATCCCGAGGACCAGTCCCACGCCCGGCAGGAAGCAGAGGATGCCGAGCACGAGGGCGGCGATGGCGAGCCCGTTGACGGGCGCCGGCCGGTTGAAGGGGCTGTAGCCCTGGGCCCAGGGCTGGTACGGCAGTCCGCCGTACGGGCCCTGGGCGTAGGGGCCCTGACCGTACGGCCCCTGCTCGTAAGGGCCCTGCGGATACGACGGGTGCTGCCCTTCGGGCTGCTGGGGGCCGGGAGGCGGGGGTATGGACACGGGTACCGTGCTCCTGGGTCGGGCGGCGGTGACGCTGAACTGACGTACGACTGGGCGCATGGTAAGCGCGCTGCCGACGGGGGTGGAATGCGGGTCACACATGCGACCGTGCGGGCGGTGAACGGACTGACCGCGCGATGGGCGGGGGTCTCGGAGGAGGGCACGGTGTTCTCGGCCGCCGGGGTGTGGCCGCTGCTGGCCTTCCTGGCCGACGGCGCGGCGGGTCCGGCGCGGGCCGAGCTCGCGGCGGCGATCGGGGTGCCGGCGGAGCAGGCGGCGTACGCCGCACGGGAGTTGCTGGCCGCGATGGACGCCATGCCCGGCCTGGACTCCGCGCTCGGCCTGTGGACGGACCGCGCGCTGGAGCTGCGGGAGGAGTGGCGTGCGGGGCTGCCCGCCGAGGCGCACGGGGTGCTCACCCATGACCTCGCCGCCTCCCAGGAGGCGCTGGACGCGTGGGCGGCGAAGCGGACGGGCGGGCTGATCGAGCGGATGCCGGTCGAGCTGTCGGAGGACGCCAGGATGGTGCTCGCCTGCGCGCTCGCCCTGCGCACGAACTGGCCGCACCCGTTCCGGGAACTGCCGTTGCGGCCGGCCGCCGGGCCGTGGCAGGGCCGTACGCTGCTCGGGCTGTACCGCAGGAGCGTGCGGCCGGACCGGGTCGGTGTGACGAACACACCCGACGGCTTCGTCACCTCGCTGAAGGTGCCCGGCGACAACGGCATCGACGTCCACCTGCTGCTCGGCGAGGAGCGGATGGCCCCCGGGCAGGTGCTGAGGGCGGGCGTCGGCATCCTGGAGCGGGCGCTTCCGGTCGTCGGGGGCGGCCGTCTCCCGTACGGGGACGCGTGGCCGGGCCTGCGCGTCGAGCGGCGGCCCTCCCTCACCCCGGAGCCGACGACGCTGGACATCAGGACGGTGGCGTACGAGGTGAAGGCGGACCACGATCTGCTGGCCCTGCACCGCCTGTTCGGGCTCACGACGGCGCGGGACACCCGGCAGGGGCACTTTCCGGGGATCAGCGGTTCCCCGCTGGCCGTCGGGGCGGCCCGGCAGTCGGCGGTCGCCCAGTTCGGCGCCCTCGGGTTCCGCGCCGCCGCGGTGACGGCCGTGATGCCCGTGGCGGGCAGCGGTCCTCCGCGGTACCGCTACGAGACCACCGTCGTCCAGGTGGCGTTCGACCGGCCCTTCGGGTTCCTCGCCGTGCACCGGGAGACGCGTCTGGTGCTCGCGGCCGGCTGGGTCACGGAACCGACGCCGTTCAGCACCCCGGGCCTCATGGGCGCTCCCGCTCCAGGACGGTGACACAACGGGCGAGGAGCGCGGTCAGCGCCGTCCGCTCCTCGTCCGTGAACTCCGCGGCCAGTGCCCGCTCCACCCGTACGGCCCGCGCGTCCGCATCGTTCATGACGGCGCGGCCCTCGTCCGTGAGCCTCGTCTCCAGCACGTTCTTGTGCCACTCGTGCGGCGTGCGTTCGATCAGGGCACGGTCCTGGAGGTTGTTCAGGACCGTGTTCATGGTCGGCGGAGTGACCCCGCACAGCCGGGCGAGGGCCGCCGCGCTGATGCCGGGGTTGCCGGAGAGGTGGAGCAGCGCCGAGTACTGCGCGACGGTCAGGCCGGCCGGTTTCAGGACCGCGGACTTGGTCGCGGCGAGGGCCTGTTCGGCCCGCTTGAGGTGGGAACCGAGGCGCTCGGCGGCGGGCATGGACGTCATCTGCGCATGCTAATCGCCCCTGCGTCGGTGCACCCTCCACGGGACTGCAGGGCATTAATACGTTGACGATGATTAGAGCTCTAATCTAAGTTCATACCCATCATCCCGTGAGAAGCCGAACCGAGAGGCACCACTGTGTCCCGCTCGATGCACCGCCGCACGTTCCTCACCACCACCACCGCCGCCGCCCTGGCCGTAGCCGCGGCCGCCCCCACGGCGCACGCGGCCACCACGCCCAGCGTGTCAACCGCCTTCGCGCTCCCCGGCGACCGTGTCTACCCCGAGGGGATCGCCCTCGACCCGCGCACCGGGGACATATACGTCGGCTCGTACACGACCGGCGCCGTCTACCGCGCCGGTCGCGGGGCACGCACCGCGGAGGTGTTCCTGCCCGCGGGCGCCGACGGCCGCGCCACCGCCAACGGACTCAAGGCCGACCGGGCCGGACGGCTGTGGGTCATCGACTCGACCGCCGGGGTCGACGTCTACGACCTGCGCGACCGGTCCCTGATCGCCCGCTTCGAGGTGCCGGGCGACGCGCCCCGCTTCGTCAACGACCTGGCCGTCACTCCGGACGGCACGGCCTACCTCACCGACAGCACCCGCGCGGTGATCTACCGCGTTACCCCCGCCGACCTGGCCCGCGGCCCGCGCGGGACGCTGACCCCGGCCTACGACCTGAGCTACGTCAAGGACCCGGGGTCCCCCGACGCCTTCACCCTCAACGGCATCGTCGTCGACCCGGCCGGGCAGCGGCTGTTCGCCGTCGACATGACCGGCGGCGGCCTCTACCGGGTGGACGTCGCCACCGGGGCCGTACGTCAAGTGACCCTGTACGGCGGTGACTTGACGCACGGCGACGGTCTGGAGCTGGCGCACGGCACGCTGTGGGCCGCGCACAACGCCGTCGACACGATCACCCGGTGGCGGCTGTCACCGGACGGCCGCTCGGCCCGTCTGGAGCGACGGTTCACCGACCCCGCGCTGCAGATCCCGACCACGCTGGTCCGCGACCGGGGATGGCTGCTGGTCGTACGCTCGCAGTTCGACAAGGGCGGGCCGATGGGCCCCGGAGTCCCCGAGTCGCCGTTCACCGTGGCGTCCGTGCGGGGAATCTGACGGTCAGGCATCGAGGCCGGCGACCCTGGCGCATCTCACCCGACTCGTCTCACCCGACCGAGAGAGTCACGACGCGGGAGGCGCGAAGGACCTTGCCCTGCGCATCGAGCGCCTTCACCTGGAAGTACGGCCCGGCGCTGTTCGTGCTGACGGCGGTCTCGAACCCGTCCCGAGGAACATGACGGGCGACGACGGACAACCGGTCGGGGGCAGCCCCGGCCAGCACCTGCCATGCCCGGGTCTCGGTCGAGCCGTTCCAGGAGGCGTAGACGACGTTGTGCCCGCCGTCGGTGCGTGCCGCCGCGCTCGGTGGGTAGTACGGCGTGCCGGTCCACTCGTTCCGGAACGCCCGGTAGGAGATGTCGGAGCCGGGCAGCTTCGCGTCGTAGAGCAGGTTCCGTGCGGCGTCGGCCTCGGTGTTCCCCGCGCCCGCGTACTCCGAGTAGTACGGGCTCTGGCCCCATCCGATGAACTCGTTGCCGTTGGCGAGGGCCTGGGTGTTGCCCTGGGTCGGTGACTCCAGCGGCGGCTGATGGTAGTAGGCCCGGTCCACGGTCGCCTTCCGCCCGCGGAAGTCGAGGTTGAGGATCAGACCGTGCGAGCGCTGCTCTGGGGAGCCGTCGGGCAGGTCGCAGCAGCCGTCGTCGAACATGCTGATCCGGTTTCCCGGCCGGAACCGGGCATCGTGCTGCCAGTAGAAGTCGGCGTTGGGCCCGAAGGTGAAGTCGCTCTTCTTCCCGCCGATCTGATAGCGGATCCGCCCGGACTTCTTGGTGACGTCGTAGATCGCCCACATGTTCCGGGCCGAGATCAGCAGCCGGCCGTCGGGACCCTCGTCGACCGAGTTGATGTGAAAGGCGTCCCACACGCCGCCGGACGACGACGCGGTCGAGGCCGCCTCCTCGGAATCGGCGGGGTCGAGGTGGTCCAGCGCGTTCCACGAGTAGAGGAGCCGGCCGGTGGCGAGGTCGACCTCCTGGATCTCACTGTTCTCGATGGCTCCGTTCTCCGGACCCCCGTAGGGCGTGAGATCCATGGGCACCGGCCTGGACGCGATGAACAGTGCGGTGCCCCTGCGCGTCAGGGTGAATTCGTGCTCGTCCGGGTAGTAGCCGTGGTGGGCGAAGACCGTCCTGAGCAGGCGGTAGTGGGTGTCGTAGATGTAGTAGCACCCGCCCGGTTCCGGCGCGCCGGCCGGCAGATTCGTGTACGCCGGAGGAAGCGCGAGGGTGCCCTGCCACCAGGTCAGCACCGGCCGTCCCCGGCCCCCGCGGCCCTCGTAGTGGGTCTGCACCCTGAAGTCGGCGTTCTGCAGGTTCGTGGAGGGCAGCGGACGGAACCAGACCGGATCACCGGAGTCGTCGTTGATGAGCGCCCCGGTCTGGCCGATCATCTGGTCCGCGCTGAACGGCCCGACGAAGATGCCGCCGGGAGCCGTCCCCGGCCGGTGCGCGGTGACGCTGACCCGCATCGGGTGAAGACCGGGCTCGGAGACGAAACTCCACACGTCGCTGCCCGACAGGATCGGCGGCGGAGTGGGTTGCGACGGCGGATAGGGAGTCGTGGCACACAGCCGGGCCGCGTCCCCCTCCGGACCCGCCACACCCGCGGCGGGCACGCAGCTCCCCACGACGCACCCCAAAGCAAGCGCACAGACCCCGACGGCGCGCCGACCCCTCCGCCCCGACCGGCGACCCCACGACTCTCGCGACACCATGGCCGCCTCCTTGGCACCGGGCAACAAGATCGGAAGTTGCTCCCCGGGTGACGGTAAGCCGCCAAGGACGCCTTACGTCTGCGCGAAGCCACGGGGGTGGGCCAATCGGCGGGTGGGGGCTCACCCGGTCATGTGACAGGGGCTCATCCTGAAACGATCAGTGACTGGACGCTGCCGGACAGGAATGGATCGACTCGCGCGATGGAGCGCCCATGAGTGAGGACTCGTGTAAGGCGCAGCACCCGGTCCCAGGCCCGCTGCAGCATCCCCTCGAAAGCGCCGTCGGCATCCAACAGGTACGGGGCACCTCGTCGATGACCGGCACGCTCGCCCGGTCGGCGGGCAGCGCCGCGGCCGGCACATCGAAGGCGGCGTCCCGGCTGTCCGGCCGCGCGGCAGCCACCAGCTGCGCCGGCGGCAGCGTCGATGCCTGGGCGTCCCGGGCCAGCCGTGCCAGATCGTCCCCCGGCGACGCACCAGTGGCCGCATGGAACAAGAACGGTGCCTCGGAGCGGCCCACGAACCGCTCGACCAGCCGCGCTCTGCCCACCCGGCGTCGCCCGCGCAGCATCACGCACCGGCCGGGCCGCTCCCTCCCGACCCCTGCCGAGACCTTTTGCGGCTCGCGCTCCAGCGACTCCGCGCGGGAGCCGTCACGTCAGGTCGGCTGAGGGGTGTGATCGACAGAGTGATGGGGGCATGAAGCATCGCCGCCCCGCCCTCGGCGTCCTTGTCACCCGTCATCAGGGTCAACCCCAGCGTCTCCTCCAGCCGGTGCAGCAGTCGCGTGCCCCGGGCGACGACCGTCCTGCGGTCCGGGGCGCGCAGGATGAAGCGGGCCACCGTCTGGCCTGGCACGACCAGCCGGCCGGGCCCGGTCCGGTAGGTGTCGAAGCCGAGCACCTCGAGCACGCCGTCCTCATCGCGCAGCGGGGAGAGGGACGCCGTCGCCGGCAGGCGCCCACCGGTCTCGGCGGTGACCACGAAGACCGCGGTGCACCCCGCGAAGCCTTCGGGGACGCATACCGGTGCGCCGGTCACCAGGTCCAGGAAGGAGGCGTAGATCTCCTGGCCGGTCGCGTGCCGGTAGGCGTTGGGCAGCCCGCCGCCCATGATGCGCGGGTTGAACTCGACCAGCACCGGGCCGCGTTCGGTCAGCATGATCTCCAAGTGAAAGATGCCGAAGTCGGCGCCGATCGCGCGGCAGACCTCTTCGGCGTACGCCACGCACGCCGCGCTCTGCGCCGGAGCCAGGTCCGCCGGGACGCACGACCCCAGTTCGATCACCTCGTCGCGCGGCGAGCGGAACCTGCCGGTGACGCAGAACGGGAAGAACGCGCCGTCCCGGGCGCCGATCTCCACCGAGACCATCCGGCCCACCAGCAGCTCCTCGACCAGCACGCCCCGGCTGAACTGGGTGCGCCAGTGCGGTGGCACCGCGTCCTGGCCGGCGAGGACGTCGGCGGCGGCCCTCCGCGCCTCGGCCGCGTCACGGGCCACGTGGGACAGCAGGCTGGCGCTGCCGGACGGCGGCTTGAGGACCACCGGGTAGCCGATGCGCTCCGCCGCGGCGAGCGCCGCGTCCTGGTCGGCGGCGAGCACGTAGGCGGCGGAGTCCAGCCCGGCGGCTTCCAACGCCGCCCGGCAACGGTCCTTGCGCCGTGCGACGAGGACTGCCTCCGGTGCCGTACCGCGCAGGCCCAGCTCCCGGCAGGCGTGGGCGACGGCCTCGGCCGCCAGCTCCTGGAATGCCACGGCCACGTCGATCGGGTGCCGCGCGTGGCACTCGGCGAGCGCGGCGACCACGGCCTCCGGGTCCGTGGTGTCGATCCCGTCGACGAGGGTGTCCACGCAGTGCACGATGCTCAGGTTCTCGCCGGTGAGCGCGTACTGGGTCAGCGGCGGCTGGAGGAAGGTCACTCGGTGCCCTGCCGCCTTCGCGAGCAGGAGGGCCCGCAACGACGGCGGGTTGGCGTCCACGACCGCGATGTGCACGGCGCGGCTCCTTTCGGGTTCGGGGCCCCACGACCCGGGTTTCGACCCGCGGGACAGGGGGCGCGGGTCAGCGGTAGTGGAGCTGGCCGGCGCGCTCGCGGTAGGGGTCGCGGTGGAACACCTCGAACGGCACCGCGGGCCGGCCGCCGAACCGTGCGCCGGCGGCGGACAGGTTCCGCCCGAGGAAGGCGCGTACGTATTCCTCCGGGTCCTCGTCGGTGAGGGCGCGCAGGTAGGTGTCGTGGGCGAGCACCGCCCGCACGCCGCGTTCCACCGCCCACGTCACGTCCACCGCGTGGGTCGGGTACGGGGAGTTGGCCACCGCCTGCCAGCGCACGCCTTCCCACGGATCCAGGCCTTCCTGCGGGAACAGATGCTCGTTGGCGGCGTCCGCCACCGCGTCGAGCGCGGCCCGGCCGACGTGACGGTGATCAGGCGTGTTCCAGGACACCCCGCGCCAGTGGTCGTGGTGATTGAGCGTCACCACCAGTTCCGGCCGGTGCCGCCGGATGGCGTGCGCGAAGTCCCGGCGCAGCCGCGGGCCGTACTCGATCAGGCCGTCGGGGTGGTCCAGGAACTCGACCTGGGTCACCCCGGCCACCGCCGCGCTGGCCCGCTGTTCCGCCTCCCGGACGGGCTTGGCCTTCTCCGGATCCACGCCGGTGATGCCGCACTCGCCCCGACTCGCCATCAGGTAGACGACCTCCTTGCCCTGGTCGGTCCAGGTGGCGACGGCGGCCGCGGCCGCGTACTCCACGTCGTCCGGGTGGGCGACGATGGCCAGGGCGCGCTGCCAGTCGGAGGGCAGTTCGAGGAGCGGATCGGTCATGTGTCACGTCCTTGTCGATGCGTCGGTGCGTCGGTGCGTCGGTCCGGTCCGGGGTCCTGGCTCCGGTCCGGATCCGGAGGTGAAGCGCGGAAGAGCAGGGCGGGCAGCAGCACCCCGGCGCCGCCGGCGAACGCGCCGGCGCACAGGAAGACGGCCGCCACCCCGAAGTGGTCGGCCACCAGGCCGCCGAGCCCGGCGCCGAACGGGGAGACGCCCAGCACGATCCACCGGTAGACGGCGTTGACCCGGCCGAACAGGTGCTCCGGGATGGTCGACTGACGGTGCGACATGCTCATCACGTTCAGCGCCACGGTGAACCCCCCGTAGCACGCCATCGCCCCGAAGGCGGCGAACGGGCTGGGCACCGCGATCAGCACGAAGCACAGACCGACGGCCGGCGCGCAGAAGCCGAGCACCGCGCGCCCGCCGAACCGGCTCAGCATCCGCGCCGCCACCGCCCCGGCGAGCAGGCCGCCCACCGCGGGCGCCGCGGCGATGAACCCCAGTGCCGGCTTGGGCAGTCCCAGGCGACCGGGGGCGACCACCCACAGCGGCAGCATCGTGGTGACCGAGGCGAACGCGAGGTTGCCGGTCGCGGCGACCACCGCCAGGCCGATCAGATCGCGCCGGGTGCGGAAGTACCGGGCGCCCTCGCCCAGGTCCCGGAACATCGCCCGCAGCGTCAGCCGTCTGCCCGGCGTGACGCCCGCGTCCCGGTCACCGCCCCCGGGCAGCCGCCGGTGCAGTGCCTGCAGCCCGGACAGGGTCGCCGCGTACAGCGTGGTCGACACCGCGATCCCGGCGCCGGTGACCGCCGCCAGCACACCGCCCAGCGCGGGGCCGGCGAACTGCTGGGTCAGCGTCAGGCCCGACTGCAGGTTGGCGTTGGCCCGCGGGATCAGCGGTTTGGGGACCATCCGCGGTACCAGCGACTGGGCCGCCACGTCGATGAAGGTGCCGCACCCGGCGATCAGGAAGGCCGCGGTCACCAGCCCCCATACCGGCAGCAGCCGCTGCCAGGCGAGCACGCACAGCACCGCGACCAGCGGCAGCCGGGCCATGGACGCCACCCGCATCACCCTGAGCGGCGGGAACCGGTCCACCACCACGCCGGCGGGCAGGGTGAGCAGCAGCCACGGCGCGCGCAGCGCTACGCCGACCGCGCTCACCACGAGCGCGGAACCGGTCAGCGACAGGGCGAGCAGGGGGATGGTGACGAGGTAGATGCCGTCCGCGAGGTTCGAGCCCAGGACCGACACCTGGAAGGTGCGGAACCGGAAGTCCAGCTTCAACGCGTGCCTCGGACGGCTCATCAGGCCTTGGGGCATCGGCTAACCACCGGCCAGCAGGGCGGTGTTCATGGTGGCCCCCCGGCCGGCGTTGAGCACGCCCGCCGCGGCCGGTGTGCCGTGCCGCACCAGGACACCGCTGCCCCGCAGTCCGTAGAGGAACGGTCCGAGCACGTACGGCACCTCGGCGTCGGCGACCTCGCCGTCCGCGGTGCGCACGAACCGCAGGGCCGTCCGGTCGGCGTCGACGTACCGCTGGAGCACGTGCCCGCCCTGCCGGGCCGCGCGGTCGAGCGCCGCCCGCCAACCCGCGTCGTCGGTGGCGGCGCCGACGACGACGCCGCTGCCGCCGAAGCCGTCGGCGGGCTTGAGCACCCAGCCGGCGCGGTCCCGCAGCGCGCGGCCCAGGGTGTCGCGGTCGGCGGGGCCGAGCCGGACGGTCCTGGGCACGTGGGTCTCGACGAGCCGCCGGTCCGCCGGGTCGAGCAGGTCGAGGTCGTCCCAGAGCCAGGCCAGCGTGGTCTTGTTGGTGAGCAGCATGGTGCTCTCCGGGGTGAACATCCGCACGGTGCCGGCGTCCAGCGCCCGGCGGAGCGCCGTCAGTCCGGCGCTGGGCGGCTCCCCGTGGCTGACGAAGGTCCGGAACACCGCGTCGACCCCTCTTCCGCCGGCCAGCAGGGTCCCGTCGGGTGCGGTGGTCAGCGCGGTCAGGGGATGGGCGAACATCCGCATGCCGTGGTCCCGGGCGTGCCGGAAGACGGGCGTGAGCCAGTCGGCGAACCGGGCGCAGTCGTCGAGCCCCGGCAGATGCCCCCCGGTGAAGTGCGGCATCAGCACCTGGGCGGTGGCGCCCCGGGGCAGTCCGAGGAAGCTGCGCAGCGCCTCGGCCCTGGCCCGCACGGCGGACGGGGCCGCGGACAGCCCGAGCCGGCCGGCGAGGCCGCAGCGACGGTAGCGGTCGAGGAAGCGCCCGCTGAGCAGGTCGGCCTGCAGTACGCCACCCAGCGCCCCGTCCACGTTCAACTCCACGAACCGCGCGACGCCGTCCTCCATGAGGATGTCCGGGCGGACCGCGGTCAGCAGCCGGTCCCCGACCGGGTCGCGGGGGTCGAGCAGCGGGTAGTCCTCCGGCCGGGAGCCGAGCGCCGCGAGCAGGTCGCCGGCGGTGTCCGCCCGGCGCCGCGCGGCGGCCAGCACCAGCTCGGCCGCCCGCCGCGACAGCCGGACCAGGTCCCGGTACGTGCCGGCGTCCAACAGCAGCGGCCGCACCGGACGCCATGGGCCATCGGCCCCCTTGACGCCGTCGAACAGCCGGACCGCGGCGCGCGGGTGGTCGGCCGTGCCGCGGGGTGGCAGCAGCCGCGACCACAGGTCGGCGGTGTGTGTCGTGGTCAACAGTCCGCCCGCCCTGCGCTCCGGCCGTGCGCGGCGAGCACCGCGTCGATGCGGCGCAGCCCCTCGCGCAGGACGGACTCCTCGCGGGCGAAGGTGATCCGCAGGCCGCGCTCGGTGCCGAAGACCTCCGCCGGCATCAGGAGCACCCCGGCTCTCAGCACCTCACGGCAGAAGGCCAACGAGGTGCCGGCACCGGTCATCTCCAGCCAGGCGAACGGCGTGCCCTGCGGCTCCAGCAGCCGGAAGACGTCCCGGTGCCGCGCCACCCAGTCGCGCAGCACGTTGATGCCGCCGGAAGTCAGCCGCAGGTAGCGGTCGAGGTAGTGGTCGTGCCGCCGCAGCACCTCGGCCGCCAGGGCGTCGGTGAGCACGGAGTTGGCGAGGGTGGTGGAGTGCTTGCGCTCCATGGCGGCCGCCACCAGGTCCGCGGGCCCGCACATCCAGCCGGTGCGCAGCCCCGGGAAGCCGTACACCTTGGAGACGCCGGAGACCGAGACGGCCCGTTCGTAGCGGCCGAGCAGCGAGTCGCGGGCGAGGTCGGCCACGTACTCCTCGTCCAGGATCAGGTGGCTGCCGTGGGCGCGGAGCGCGGTGACCAAGAAGGCCACGTCCCGCTCCGGCACGCGCCGTCCGGTGGGATTGCAGGGGGAGTTGAGCACCACGGCCCTGGTGTGCGGGCCGATCAGCCGTACCGCGTGCGCGATGTCCGGGTCGCCGTCGGGGGTGGTGCCCACGCGGTCCACCCGGCAGCCCAGTTCGGTGGGCACCTCCCAGGCCTGCGGCCAGCCGGGGGTGAAGGCCACCACGTGGTCGCCGGGGCGCAGCAGGACCCGGTGGAGCAGGTGGAGCGCCTCCTGGGCGCCGTGGGTGACGCCCACGTCGGCGGCGTGCCGGCCGTAGCGGCCGGCGACGAGCTCGCGCAGCGGGGCGCTGCCGCGGTTGCTGCCGTAGTCCAGCAACAGGCCGGCGGGATACGGCAGGTCGTCCACCGATCCGCAGTCCACGAAGCTGTCGCCCAGGTCCAGGTCGTAGCGGCCGGCCGCGTCCTCGAAGAACCAGCGGCGCATGGGGTACCCGTCGTCGGTGAGCGCGGTCGTCATCGGGTCACCCCGACAGCGATCGTGCGAGCCGCGGCGCCCAGTGCCCGCGCAGTACCGGACCGACCTCGCCGGTGAGGGACACCGTTCCGTCCTCACCGATGTCCACGGCGACCCGGCCGCCGGGCATGTTCACCGTGACCCGGGGGCCGGACAGGCCGCGCGCGTGGGCCACGTACGCCGCGGCGGCGGCACCGCTGCCGGAGGCCGGCACGTGGCCGGCCACCCGCTCGAAGACCTCGATGCCGAGGTTCTCGCGGTCGGTGACGTGCAGCAGTTCCACGTTGATCCGGTCGGGGAAGAGGTCGTGGCCGCTGACCGCGGCGCCCACCCGGCGCGCCAGCTCCGCGTCGGCGGGGCCGTCGGCCAGTGGGAGCACGCAGTGCGGGCTGCCCAGCCGTACGCAGCCGGCCTCCCACCGCCGGCCGGCTGCGTCCAGGGGCTCGCGCAGCATGGTGCGGGCCGGACCGCGCGCCCCGACGGCGCCGCTGTCGGGGCGGGCGGTGCCGAGGCCGACGCGCACGACGCCGGCGTCCCCGTCGACGATCGTCGCCGTGGACGTCCCCGAGGGTGTGCGCAGGGTCATCACGTCCGCTTCGGTGTGGCCGGATTCGCGCAGGTACCAGGCGAAGATCCGCAGTCCGTTGCCGCTGCCGCCGCACTCGGAGCCGTCCGCGTTGAAGGTCAGCAGCCGAAAGCCGTCGGCGGCAGGCAGCGGTCCGTACAGCAGGCCGTCGGCGCCGAGGCCGCGGTGCCGGTCGCACACCCGCCGGACGTTCTCGGGCAGTGGTGCGAAGTCGGCGTACCGCGGGTCGATGACGACGTAGTCGTTGCCGAGCGCCTCGTATTTGACGAAGTCGGCGGGTTTCCAGGCGTCTTGGCGCACCGGTGGTCCTCCCTTCAGGAGGCTGCCGAGGCGGCGACCCGCTCGGTGGCGTGCATGCGCCGCAGCAGGGCGTCGAGGTAGTCCTGCGAGGTGTTGAGCCGGATCGCGGCGCCCAGCGCGATCTCCCGGCCGACCCGCGGGTCCGCGGTCACCAGCGGGCCGACCACGTTCTTGAACCAGCCGGCCGCGTGGCCGGCGTCCACCCCGATGTGCAGGTCGTGGTAGACGATGCCGACCTCGTCGAGGTCATGACCGCGCCAGGCGTCGACGACGCACCGGAAGCGCCGCGGGGCCAGGTACTCGGTGACCCCGAAGTAGCCGACAGCCTTGTAGTAGTGGCGGCGGGAGAGCGCCAGCAAGGAGGAGATGTTGCCGGAGACGGCGGCCTCCGGCAGGAACGTCTCGCGTATGTAGCGCGGATCGGCGCCGACCGCCTCCAGCGCCCGGCCGAACAGCGTGGTGTGCACCTGGGCGGGGTCGCCGTTGCCCATCTCGTCCCAGTAGTTGGCGGCGATCTCCATCTTCTCCGCGCCCTGCCGGCCGATCTGCATCGCGGCGAGGATGTCGTCGAAGCGCGGGTCGAGATTGGTCTCCTGGGCCAGCAGCAGCCGCAGGTCCTCGACGCTGCCGTGCTCGCCCAGGTGCTGGTGGTAGAGCGGGTGCCAGCCCGCGGGGTGCCGGCTCACCATCGCCTTGAGCCAGCGCACGTACTCCGGTCCCGTCTCCGGGTAGCCGGTCAGCTCCCGGGCGGGTACCCGCTCCGTCTCGTGACGCAGTACGGCGTGTTCCAGGAGGGCGGCGACGTCCCGCAGGATCGGCTGCTCCTCGCGGTCGGTGTCGGTGACCGCGACGCCGGAGAAGTCCCGGTCGTGGATCAGGGCCAGCACCGCGTGCACCTCTTCCAGCGCGGCCTGCTCCGCCTTTCCGTACGCGCGCGCCGTCAGGGCGCGGCAGACGGCGGCCAGTTCACCGCGGAAGCCGTAGTCCTCGCTGGCGCGCCGCAGGTCGTCGGCGGGCAGGGCGAGCAGTGCCCGGAGCGCGGCCGGCAGGCTGTTGTCCAACAGGCCCGTGAAGTCGGTGTCCATGGTGTCCATACAGAAAAGAACCGTTTCTGTGCTGCTCAGCTCTCGCTGTGCGTCAAGGCGGCCGCGTCGTGCTCGTCGCCGTACCACTTCTCGCTCCAGCGGGAGAAGGCGACGATGAAGATGTCCCGGTGGCCCGGCTCATCACCGGCCGCCAGCACATCGGTGACGTCGTGGGCGATCGCCCGGTCGTCGAGGAGTACGGCCTGGCCGGGCCGGATCACACCGGTCCAGAACGGCTGCGGGGCGTCCGGTCGCCACAGCCGGGTCTCGCCGCCGCCGACCCGCTCCCGGCGCAGCACGCCGATCATCACGAATTCGTGGCCGTCGTGGTGCACGCCCTCCGGGGTGAGGGGACCGGGGCGTCCGGGTGCGGCGCAGGTGCGGTTCTGGTGCAGGTTGATCTGCCAGTCCTCGCCCCGGTCCAGCCCGAGCGACCGCGCCCCCGCGTCGATCAGCGGCGTGAAATCCACCGCCACCGGAAGGTAGGTGCGCCGCTTGCCGCCGCCGACCGGGTTGAACTTCCGGTACGCGGTGTAGTCGCGGTGCGGCAGCCGTTCGAAGTCCCATCCCGCACCGTCCCGCGCCGCCGACAGCCGGTACTGCGAGAACTTCTTGTACCGGGTGCCATGGCCCATGTAGGCGTCGACCGGCAGGTCCTCGTAGCTGGCGAGTACCTCGGCCGGGGCGGGGGGCAGGTCGATCAGGGCGAAACCGTCGGTGCCGAGAGCCATGGTGATGTCCTTCCTGCGAAGTCGCGCCGACGGCCGCGGACCGGGCCCGGCCGATACGGGTGGAGGCCGTTTCCGCGCTCCGCGGCGAGGGCGGGCAGCGATACGAATGGCTGAGAGGGAGGAGCGCTCCACCCGTTCACGGGTCCGGCCTGCCGGCCGGCTGAGCGACAACGGCTCGCGCTCGCGGAGCCGTCCTCCTGGCTCACCCTCTCCCGGCCGTTCGCCGCGGGCTAGAGGGGTCCGCCCTCAGCATGGTGCAGTGCAGGCTGCTGCGGGCCGACTTCCGCCGGGGCGTTCTGCTCCGCCTCGTCGGCCAGCAGGTCCTCCAGGTCCTCCAGGCAGTCGCCGCAGCCGGTGTTGGCCCCGGTGGCCTCGCGCAGCGCGGCGACGTCCCGGTGCCCGGCGCGGATGGCCGCGACCAGCTCACCCTCGCTCACCCGGGAGCACAGACAGACCAGCAGGTCACAGGGCGATGTCATACCCGAGTCCCGCCGCCCACTTCACCAGTTCGGGTTCGGCCAGACTGCCGCCGAGCCAGTCGTGGTCGAGCTCGCTCCCCGGCAGCGACGGCACCACTGCCACGAAGAGCCCCGCGGCCCGGGCCGAGGCGATCCCGGTGGCCGAGTCCTCGAAGGCCACCGAGGCCCCCGGCGCCGCCCCCAACGCCTCGCACGCCTTCAGGTAGAGGTCGGGGGCGGGCTTGGCGTCCGCCACCTCGTCGGCCGCGAAGGATACCGGGAAGAGGTCGGCGAGGCCGGCCGAGGTGAGGGCGGTGTCGAGGAGTTCGCGGGGGCTGTTGCTGGCGACCCCGACCGGGAGGGCCCGGGCGCAGGCCTTGACCAGCTCGGCCGCCCCGGGCAGGGCTTCGGCACCGCCGGCCAGTTCCTGCCGTACGAGCTCGAAGAGTTCCGCGGCGAGTTCGGGGCCGGCTCCGGGCCTGCCGAAGTAGTCGGCCATCGCCTCGCCCGCGCTCGCCAGCGTACGGCCGATCACCAGGGCCTTCTGCTCTTGGCCGAAGTCGTGACCGTGCGCGGCGAAGATCTTGGTCTCGGCTCTGGTCCAGCAGACCTCGGTGTCGACCAGCAGCCCGTCGCAGTCGAAGACGACGGCTTGTGGAGCGAGGGGAAGGAACGTCACGCTGCTTTCCTCCAGTCGGTCGCCGAGACGGTCGCCAACAGGGGTGCGACGCCTGGCTCGTTGCAGTCGATCCAGTCTGTCAGGACCGACAGGACGTCCCATCGGGCCGTGCCCGGCGGGAGGTCGGACTCGTCCAGGGCCGACAGCCACCGTCGTACGGCGTCACGAGTGCCGTGTTCGCGGGCGAGGCTCCCCCAGACGTCGGAGCGGGCGACCAGCCGGGTGAGGCTCTGCGCCGAGTCCAGGTCGTGGGTCGGAGCGTCGGCCTCGAGGCCGGCGAGCAGGCTTCGGGCCGGACATTCCTCAGTGGTGGACGACGGTGTCGCGGTCAGGGCGGCGCGGAGCCAGTCGGTGCCGGTCCGATAGCAGAACAGCCGCAACTCCCGCACCAGATCGGCCGGTTCGTCAGCGGTGTGGATGAAGTTGAACAGGCCGTTGACCCTGCCGAACCGGGTACGCAGATCGCGCGCGTGGGCCGCCTGCGGATCGGCACCCCCCTTCGCCGCGGTCAGGCGGACACTCGCCGGCAGCCCGTCCGCCCGGCGGGTGTCGCGCAGCAGAACCAGCAGCGAGGGGCTCGATCCCAGCAGGTGATCCACCACCGCGATCCGCTGCCGGGAGGCGGCGTTGAACTGGTAGCGCCAGATCTCCCTGGTCAGCAGCGGGTCGAAGGTGAAAGGCCGGGCCGCGATCGGCTGCCAGCCCTCCTCGCCCAGGATCTCCAGAACCAGCCCGCCGCGGCGGCCGACGACCGCGTCCGGCTTGATCACCACAAAGGTGGTCGTGTAGAGCCAGGCGCGCTCGCCGGGCGAGCGGAACAGGTCGAGCCCCTCCCGGGCATAGGGGTCCAGCCGGTACGCGGCCCGCTTGCGCGGGTCCGCGGTCAGGGAGTCGAACGCCCTGGGGCTGACGGCGGACATGTTCGTCTCCGGCACGAGGTGCGTGCCCAGGTCTGCCTCGGCGGTGGTCGCCGTCATCGTTCTCTCATTCCTCCACGATCGAGGCGTGGTCCGCCAGCAGCGGCAGTACGACGGAGCGGCAGGCCGGGCGCTCCGGGTTCACCAGGTGCATGTGCCGGGCGTCCTGCGCCCGCACGGATGTCACCGGCAGTCCACGCCTGGACCAGTCGTCCAACTGAAGATCCGTCAATTTTCTTGGCACGGCCTGGTCGTGCTCGGCGCTCACGACGGTGAGCGACGCGAGATCGGCCGGGTGCGGCTCGGGGGTGGCCTGCTCGTGGCTGCCCCCGGCCGCCAGATGGGCGGCGAGGAAGTCGTCCACGGCTCCGCCGCCCGCCCCGAGGCGGGATGCCTCGGCGAGGTCGGTCACGGGGGCGAGCAGCACCGCGGTGGCTCCACGGGCCGTCCCGGCGATCGAGGCGAGCAGCAGATGGCAGCCGGCCGAGTGCCCGACGAGCGTCGCACCGGCCCAGCTCGCGTCCGACTCCTCCAGCGCCAGCAGCGCGGCACGGCAGTCGTCGGCGGCGGCCGGCCAGACGCCGCCGTCCCAGGTCGGCCGGTACTCCACCACGGCGACCCGGTGACCGCGTGCGACCAGGGCACAGGCCAGTGGTTCCAGGTCCTGGGCCGTACGGTCGTGCCGCCAGAAGCCGCCGTGCACCAGCACCACCGGGGCGGCCGGAACGGCCGCCCCCGCCACCGTCGCCTCGGTCTCCTCCGGCTCTGCGGGCCCGTACAGATCGATCCGCTGCCAGTGCGAGGGACCGTAGCCGAGGTGGCCGTAGGACATGCTCACAGCAGGCCGAACGCTTCGAGGCGCGACAGCCAGTGGTGCAGCCGCTCGTCGGACATCAGCACCTCGGAGCGGCGCTCCTCGGACTCGTCGGCGGTGCCGTAGCGGTACCACACGTCCCCGTTGTCGCGCCGGATCATGAACGCGCGGCGCTTCTGGGCCGGGCTCTGGATCATCAAGGAGATGGTCTCGGGCTCGGTGATGGTGGTGTGCAGCTGCTCGTGGTCGAGGGTGATGACCCGGCCGACCGGCTCCTCGCGCACGAAGTACGGCCAGAACCGGGAGACATCGGCCGTCTCGTCCAGCGGCTGGTCCGTCGCGTAGAGCGTGTGCTGGTAGGCACCGTGCAGGATGTACGCCGTGAAGCTGTAGCGGTGGTTGTGCACCCGCTCGTACTGGTCGGTGTTGGCGAGCCGGAGCCGGATGCGCAGGCCCTTCTCCTGGTCGTCCCAGATGACGATCTTGTCGTCCAGGGCGTGGCACTCGAACTTCCGCCGCAGCTCGGGCGTCCGGATGGCGCGGGCCACCAGGGTGCGCAGCAGCGCGTGGTCGTCGCCCAGGCGGCGGGCGATCGCGTCGGTGATCTCCGCCGCGCGCTCGAGTTCGTCCCAGCGAACGGTGGGCAGCGAGGCCATCAGGGCCTCGGCCTTCGTCACTTCGGCCTCGGAGGGCGGTGCCAGCAGGATCGCCGGGGTCGGGTCCAGCAGGTCGTCGCCGGGGCGGGTGGCCATCACAGCACCTCCATGGCACGCAGGCGGCCGGTGAGCTCGTCGAAGTAGTCCTTGCTGATGCGCTTGCTGCCGCGGCGCTCGGCCTTCTCCTTGTCCTCGCCGAAGCGCCACCACACCCGGCCGGTCTCGCGCTCGGTGATGATCGAGCGCTCCTTCTCGGCGGGGCCGCGAAGGAAGAGGGAGACGGTGTCGGGGGTGGTGTACGTGGTGTGGATCTCGCTGTGGTGGAGCGTGTAGCAGTTGCCCGCCTGCTCGTTGGTGACGAACCTGGGCACGACCCGCAGGTCGGTCGGGACGGCGTCGAAGTCGTCCTGGGCGTTCTGCGGGATGTCTTCGTCGGACAGGCGCCCGACCAGTTCGTGCCGCACGTGCTTGTACTGTCCGCGCATGATCAGCGACGTGAAGGTGAACCGGTGGTCGTGCGGCCGGTCCCGGTGATCCTCGGTCGAGACGTGGACGCGGATACGGAAACCGCGGTCCAGGGCGTCGTAGATGACCAGCTTGTCCAGCAGCCGGTGGTGCTCGCACTTGTCGAAGAGGTCCTCCTCCTCCCGTGCGCGCTCCAGCAGTTGGGTCAGCGTCGCCTTGTCCTCGGCGAGCGCGGTGAGGATCTCCCGGGTCTGTGCGCGGGCCTTGGGCAGGTCCGACCAGTCGACGACCAGCCGGTCGAGATCTTCCAGCATGGGTGGCTCCTTGTTTCGTCAGGCGGTGGGGAGGCGCAGGTCCTTCATGGCGGAGATGCCGAACACCCGGTGCGCCGTGCCGGCCGCGAGGGCGTGGACCTCCGCGGGCGTGAGGCCCTGCGACAGGGCGTTGGCCTGCTGGCGGGCGAGCGGCACGGAGCCTGCCGCGACGATGCCGTCCTGCTGGTACCAGAGGCCGTTGTCCTCGATGTGGTGCAGGCCCTGGCCGCCGAGCCGGGCCGAGTCGCAGCGGTCCGTCATCATCATCGAGTTCTCGGCGCCCATCAGCTGCACCGCGCGGGCCGCGATGGCCAGGTCGACATGCTCGCCGTCGAAGTTGATGCAGGCGCCGATCCGTCCCGCCGCCGCGTGGCGCATGATCGCCGCCGGCACCGGTCCGGCGATCTCCGCCATCCTGTCGAGCGTCCACGAGGGCAGGTCGTAGGAGGCGATGGCCGCGTCCCGCTCCGCGCGCGCCCGTGACGTGCGGAACGCGTGCCGGATGTTGAGCGGCATGTCGTTGAAGAGGTGGTCGGTGACCACTCGCACACCGTTGCCGGCCCACTCGGCCTGCCAGGCCGACTCGACTATTTCGTCGACGAGTTCCGCGCTGGCCGCCGGGTCGGCCCGGGTGAAGTGCCCGAGTGCCGGACGGATGCCGTGGGCCATGAGCACGGGGACGATCCAGTCGAAGCCGGTCTCCTGGGCACCGGGCTGACCGGTCAGCTCCGAGGCGGGCGAGAACGCGTCCGGCGACACCACGGTGTACATGAGACCGTACGGCCCCAGCGCCGCGAGGCGCTCCCATTCGTGCCGTGTGGGCGCCCAGACCGTCGCGGCAGGGGTACCGCCGTGGCTGGCGAGCAGCGGGCCCTCCAGGGCGATGCCGGCGATGTGCTGGAGCCGGCCGTCGCCCCGCATGCGGTGGTACTCGCGGACGAACGCCTCGAACTCCGCCAGCTGGGACCGGTGGAGGTACATCGTGGGCAGGCTCAGAACGCCCTCGCGTGCGCACCATTCCTCGAGCCGGTCGAGGTCGACCTTCGTAAAGTCCGAGAAGTCGACATCACCGAACCCGTGGCAATGAACCTCTACCGGTGGCAGCTCCGAAAGGTCTTTCAACGGCGGCCGAAGCCAGTTTGCTTCAGGGGATTCCACGAGAACACTCCCAATCCAATGAGTCGCACTCCTACCGAGTGTGAGTCACCGGTGCATACGACAGCCAGTCCGGGCCTAGGTCAACATCCTGCACTGCATCATGCTGAAGGCGTGCAACTCGCAAGGGATCCCCTAACGTTGTGGCAGCGATTCGGCCACCCTTTAAAGGGAAGACCTGAGTTTTCCGTCGGCTAGGATCCCAAACCGATCAGCTTCGATATCCGGGGGAAAAGTTGCCGGAAGTGGAAATCAATACACCTGAATTGACTGACCTTGCGGTAGCCGCCGATACGCTGCACTCCTGGTTCTCCCGCCGAGCGGCCACGAGCCCCGAGGCCACGGCACTCACCGCCGGCGGAACTTCGATGTCCTACGCGGAACTCCACGACCTGGCCGGATGCATAGCCGGTCGGCTGGTCGCGGCCGGTGTGCGGCCGGGCGATCTGGTGCCGGTGTTCGTCGCGCGCCGCCAGGTCGTGCCGGCCGTTCTCGGCGTTCTCATGGCCGGCGCCGCCTATGTGCCGCTCGACCCCCGCTATCCCGACGCGCGCCTGGAGAGCCTGGTCGAGCGGGTGGCTCCCCGGGTTCTTCTGACCGATGAGGAGCTTGCCGGTCGTGCCGGGAAATGGCACCCGGGCCCGCTCGTGTTCGCCGGCGAGACCTCGGACCGGGACTGCCCGGCAGTGAGCGTAAAGGTGGACCCGGACGATCTCGCCTACGTGATGTTCACGTCGGGATCGACCGGAACCCCCAAGGGCGTGCAAATCACCCATCGCAACGTCACCCGGCTCATGGCCACGACGGAAGGCCTTTACGGTCCCGGCTCCGACGACGTGTGGACGATGCTGCACTCCTACGCCTTCGATTTCTCGGTGTGGGAGATGTGGGGGGCGTTGCTTTTCGGCGGCCGTCTTGTCGTCGTCGACGACGACAAAGCCCGTACGCCCGACGAGCTTCTCCACCTGATCGACCGCGAGGGCGTCACGGTCCTCAGCCAGACGCCCTCGGCCCTGGCCGCACTGGCCACTGCCGACGAGGGCCGCCCGGCCCGGCTCGACCGCCTGCGGTTGATCATCCTCGGCGGTGAACGGCTCGACCCGGCCTCGCTCGGCGGCTGGTTCGGCCGTCGAGGGGACGAACACCCCCGTGTGGTGAACATGTACGGGATCACCGAGACGACCGTCCATGTCACCCACCGCCGGATCACGGCAAAGGACGCGGCCGCCGGCACCGGCAGCCCCATCGGCGTGCCGCTGTCCGACCTGGCCGTTTCACTGCGGGACGAGGAGGGCGCGCCGACCCCGGTGGGCGAGGTCGGCGAGATCTGGGTCTCCGGACCCGGCTTGGCCCGTGGCTACTTCAACGACGACGAGGCCACCGCCCGCGCATTCCGCACAGCGTCCTGGGGGCCGCAGGACCGGCGCCGGACCTACCTCAGTGGCGATCTCGCACGAGCGGGCGCCGACGGCCAGCTCTTCTACGTCGGACGGCGCGACGAGCAGGTGAAGGTCCGTGGGTACCGCGTCGAACTCGGCGAGATCGGTGCGGCGCTCAGGGCACACCCGGACGTCGTGGACGCCTGCGTCGTGACCGACACCGGCGAGTCGGTGGGGTCCCGGCTGCTCGCCTGGGCGACCGTCCGCTCCGGCGGCCCGGACGCGGACGGGCTCCGCGCCTTCCTGAGCGATCGGCTGCCCGGCCACATGGTCCCCAATGAACTGCGGATCCTGGACCGCATGCCGCTGACACCCAACGGCAAGGTCGATCGCCGGGCACTGCTCGACCAGGCTCGTGCGGTGACGAGGGTGGCGGACCCGGCCGAGGAACACCGCTCCCACACCGACTCCCTCGAAGCGGCCGTGGCCGGTATCTGGGCCGGGGAGCTCGGAGTTGCCGAGGTGAGGTCCGCGGACGACTTCTTCGCTCTCGGCGGACACTCGTTGATGGTGATGAAGGTCGTCAGCCGCACGCGCCAGGAACTCGGTGCGGACGTACCGGTGCGCGCGCTGTTCGAAGCACCGCGTCTCGCCGACTTCGTCGAGCGGGTCCGTGCCGGAAGTGCGGGGTGAGCCGGTGTCGTCGACCGCTGTCGAGCGGCCGTTCGGTCAGCCCGCGCGCTGAAGGCCTCGCCGGCACCACCGGACCGGCCCCTTTCGCGGCCGGGTGGTTTCTCACCCCTTGTCTTCGTACGTCGCGCTGCCGCCGCTCGCTGAGTGGCCGCAGGGCACCTTGATCCTCCAGGAGTTCTCATATGCAGCCAACCCCACTTCACGCACGCCCCATCGCAGTGATCGGTATGGCGGCACGTTTCGCAGGAGCCGACGACGTCGAGGAGTACTGGACGAACCTCGTCAACGGCGTCGAGTCGGTCAGCCGTCCGGACGAGGGTGAGTCCGTGCCGGACGACGGCAGGAGCGACGGCCGCCATGTGCGCGCCGTCGCGAAGATCGGTGACATCGAGTCGTTCGACGCCGACCACTTCCGCGTACCGCCGGCAGAGGCCGTCACCATGGACCCTCAGCAGCGGGTGCTGCTGGAAGTGGCGTCCGCGGCACTGGAGGACGCCGGCTACGCCGGGGAACGGGATGCGGTCGTCGGTGTGTTCGTCGGCTCCGGTGAGAACCACTACTTCCGCGAGTTCGTCGCCCCGACGGAGGCCCGCGCGGGACGCGGCGGCGACGTGCGCATCACGCTGGCCAACGAGAAGGACTTCCTCGCACCGCGACTCGCCTTCAAGCTCGGTCTCACCGGGCCCGCGATCACCGTGCAGACCGGCTGTGCCACCGCGCTCAGCGCCGTGGCGCTCGCCTGTGCGTCGCTGGCAGCCGGCGACTGCGACATCGCCCTGGCCGGTGGCGTGAGCCTGATCATGCCCGACGTCGACGGCTACACCTACACCGAGGGCGGGATCCTGTCGGCGGACGGGCGCTGCCGCACCTTCGACGCCGAGGCTTCCGGCACGATACCCGGCTCCGGCGCCGGAATCGTGGTCCTCAGGCGCGACGCCGACGCGCAGACCGGTCGCGACCGCCGCAGGGCTGTGATCCGTGGATGGGCGGTCAACAACGACGGCGGATCACGCGCCGGGTTCACCGTCCCGAACATCGACGGCCAGGAAACGGTCATCCGCACCGCGCTCGCGCGCGCAGACATCACACCTGAGCAGGTCGGCTACATAGAAGCCCACGGCACCGGGACCGCAATCGGCGACCCGGTCGAATTCGAGGCGCTCCGGCGCGTCTTCGCGACTCCCCACCGGCAGCCTCGGACCCTCACGTTGGGTGCGGTCAAGCCCAACATCGGGCACACCGACGCGGCGGCGGGCGTCGCGGGGCTGATCAAGGCGACCCTGGCGGTCGAGCGGGCCGTCATGCCGGGGACACTGCATTTCCGCGCCCCGAACCCCGAGATCGACCTCGACTCGACCCCCTTCACCGTCACCGCCGAGACACGGGCCTGGGACGCCGAGGGACCGCGTGTCGCGGGCGTCAGCTCGTTCGGCCTCGGGGGGTCCAACGCGCACGTCGTTGTCGAGTCGGTCCCCGCCGTTCCGGCCGCGGACGCCGCGCGCTCACGTCAGGTCCTCGCGCTGTCGGCCCGCTCGGACGAAGAGCTGGAGCGGATGCGGCAGCGACTCGCCGACCGGCTCGCGGCGGCGCCGTCACTGGAGTTGTCCGCGCTGGCCGACACCGCGCACACGCTCGCGATGGGCCGGGCGCGCTTCAGCCGGCGCTGGGCGGCCGTCGCCGCCGACCGGGCCGAGGCCGTCGCGCGGCTCCGCTCGCCCGCCGAGCCCGGCAGGCCCATCACGCGGTGGTCGCTGGCCATCCACGGGACGCCCGACGAGCTGGCCGCGATGGGTGAGCGGCTGCTGGCCACCGAGCCGCTGCTGGGCCCAGCGGTCGCCGAGCTCAAGGAAGCGGCCGGGCTCACCGGGCAGGCGGGGCTCACCGGCCTCGCCCCGCACCAGGCCGGCGCGCTGGCCGCGCTCGGCGTTGCCCGGATCCTGCGCCGCCTGGGGCTGACCTTCTCCCGGGTGGACGCGCCGGACTGGGCACGTCCGGCCGCGCAGTGGCTCGCCGGCGGCGCCGACCCCGCGTCACTGACCGCAGCTGTCGAGGCCTGCACCGGCGCCGACGCCGGATCCGTCCGCGAGCGGGCCGGTCAGGTCCTGGTCGGGCCGTCGTTCGACCTGGCCGAGGCTGCGGCCGCGGCGTGGCGAGCGGGAGTCGCTGTCGACTGGGCCGCCTACTACGGCGACGAGCCGCGCGGCCGGGTACCGCTGCCGACGTATCCGTTCACGCGCCGTCGGTTCTGGCTCGAGCGCCCCGAAGTCCAGCCGGATCCCGCCGACGTCGAGCCGCGTGGTTCGAGCGGCACCGACGCGACGAACATCGTCGGCTACGTCGAGAAGGTCTGGTGCGAAGTCCTCGGCGTTCAGCACATCGCGCACGACGCACACTTCGTGGACGACCTCGGCGGCGACTCCCTGTACGCGGTGGAGATCGGTGCCCGCCTGAACGAGGGCCTCGGGCTCGACCTCGCGGTCGACCTGCCGTTCATCGCTCCCACGATCGCTGCCAGCGCAGCTTTCCTCGATCGGACCCTAGCTATGGAGACAACCTCATGAGCACTGTCAACGACAAGACCGCCCTGGTCCGCCGGCTGGACGTGACCGCCCGCATGACCGGTCAGGTGGCCGAACTGAGTGAGCGCACCGAGGGCGGCGTACTGCTCGAGACCTGGGTCGGCCGTTACGTGGTCGACAGCGACGGGCGTGTGGTCTGGCTGCTCATCGACGGGCGCCGCAACCTCGCCCAGGTGGTCGACGGCGTGGCCGAGAAGCTGGGACTGTCCGCCGCGGAGGTCCGCGGGCCGGTGCACGACCTCTGCGAGCGGCTGCTGGAGCTCGGTCTCGTCGAGGAGTTGACTCCGGCCGACGCCGCTGCCCTCGCACAGTCGGCAGTCGCCGGATGAGCCGCCCCGCGATCACCCGGGTCGGCCTGCAGCTGGCCGGCTACTCCTTTCCAGGAGTGATGGACAACAAGCTCTTCCAGCACATCGTGGACATCGCGCACGCTGCCGAGGCATCCGGCTTCGACAGTCTGTGGACCATGGACCACGTCCACCAGATCGCGTCGGTCGGCGAGCCGGACGAACCGATCCTGGAGGCGTACACCACGCTCGCGGCGCTGGCGGCCGTCACCTCGACCGCTCGCCTCGGCGTGCTCGTCTCGTGCAATGGATTCCGCAACCCTGCACTGCTGGCGAAGATGGTGACGACCATCGACATCATCAGCGGCGGCCGTGCGGTCCTCGGCATAGGCGCCGGCTGGCACGAGGAGGAGTGCCGCGCGTACGGCATGGACTTCCAGCCGCCCCGGGAACGTCTGGCACGTCTCGACGAGGCGGTCCAGATCTGCCGGGCGATGTTCACCGAGCACGCCGCGCGGTTCTCCGGCCGGTATCACAGCGTCGACGAAGCGCTCAATGTGCCCGGCCCGGTCAATCCCGACGGTCCGCCGATCCTGATCGGCGGCGGCGGCGAACGCGTCCTCATCCCCCTGGTGGCGCGGCACGGGGACGCGTGCAATTTCTTCGGCGGACCCGCCACGGTGCGCCACAAGACAGAGGTCCTCGAACGGGCGTGCGCCGCGGTGGGTCGCGACAGCGGCGAGATCAGCAAGACCTGGCTGGGGACCGCGATCGTCACCGATTCCGAGGCAGAGCTCCAGGAAGCGCTGGAGCGGCTGGGATCCCTGCTGGGCGTGGCGCCGAGCGCGGCTCGCGGACTCGCGCTCTGCGGCACCCCCGCCGAGGTGCGGCGCCAGGTCGCGGAGTACCGCGCGGCCGGGGTCGACGGTGTGATCGCCACGGTCCTCGACGCCGGCGATCTCGACCATCTGCACCGGGTCGGAACGACACTGCGCGAGGCCATGGATGACTGAGCGCACCGGCGCCCCGGAGAACCACCTCGCTCTGGAAGGCGCCCCCGGCGACGTCATCGCGGCGGTGTGGGCCGAGGTGCTCGGCCTGGAGTCCGTCGACCCGGACGCGGGCTTCTTCGACCTGGGAGCCACGTCGGCGACAGTGGTGCGGGTGGTCCACATCCTGCGCCGACGCTGGCCGCGCCTGAAGATCGTCCACGTCTTCTCCCACCCGACTCCCGGGCAGCTCGCGGCGTTTCTCGGCGATGCGTGAGCCGATCGCGGCGGCGGACCGCTCAGGTCAGCGCGGCACGGACCGTCCGGGCGAGCTCCAACCACGCGCTGCCGCTGAAGAGATGATCGGCACCGGCGATCTCATGGAACGCGGCCGGGCCCGTGGTCTCGTGGCGCCAGCCGTCGACCTCGGCGCCGCCGAGTTCGTCGTCGCGTGCGCCGTACGCGACGGTGAGCGGCACATCGAGGGGCGCGTCCACCGAGCGGGCGTAGTCCGAGACCAGTTTCATGTCCGCGGTGAGGATCGGGAGGAGCACCTCGAGCAGTTCGGGTTCTCGCCGGAACTCCTCGGGCACGTAGCGGGCGAGGTCCTGATCCTGGTCGACGCGGGCGTTCTGGAAGACACGCGGCGGAAGTTGCGACGCGACGAGCAGGTGGGCCACCTCGGGAGCGCTGCCGGATCGGCGCAGCGCGTGCGCCAGTTCAAAGGCCAGCAGCGCCCCGGAGCAGTGGCCGAAGAGCGCGACCCGGGGTGCGCCCAGCTCGGTCAGCTCCCGGACCAGCTCGTCGACGACGTCACCGAGGGCGGTCGCCGGCGGCTCCGTCTGCCGGCTCTCGCGGCCGGCGAGCCGGACGCCGTACACGTCGGCCGCGTCGCCGAGCGCCGGAGCCCAGGCGCGGAAAGGAGCCGCCCCGGCGCCGGCCCACGGAATACATATACAGGCGATTCCATTCCCTGTTTCCGCACTCCATGGAATCAGCACCGAAGACTGCTTTGGAATATTCATAAAACAGATCCTACCCGCTGCGCCATTCAAGGCACAGCGTGACGAAGCTAACAGAATTCACACAACCCGAGAATCCCTTCTATCCGGGAGGTCCTAATGTTTAATCCCACCATCGACGTCATCTGCGCACAGCCGAGGGTCCTCACTCCGCCGGACCTTTCCTTCGAAGCCATCCTCAAGCACTTTCCCGGACTGGCCGAGGCCGAGGCCGTCTGCATGACGGGCTCGACGGCGGCCGGCTGGGGCAATACCTTCAGCGACATCGACCTCTATGTGTTCTCCGACAAGGAACTCGTTCTTCCGGTCGACGAGACCATGGAGACCTGGCCCGGCGCCGACCCCAGCGGAATCCGCTGGCACAACTGGATGGGCGTCTACGACGGCGCGCGTGTCGACCTGAAGGTGTGGCCGACCGACACGCTCGCCACGGCGCTGGCGCGCTACCTCGAAACCGAGGTCGAGTTCTGTTCCATGGGCGACTTTCTCCAGGATTTCGTCTACCGACTCTCCATCGGCATTCCGCTGAAGAACGAGAAATTCTTCCAGGAAATGAACGAGCTGCTCGACCGCTCGTCGTACAAGCGGGCACTCGCCCGCCTCCTCAAGGCCGACACGGAGAACTCTCTGACCGATGTCGCCGGCCAGCTCGACTCCGGTGACTTCATGTCGGCTCGTGTGTCCGCCGACATCGCGGCAGAGCACATCGCGGACGCGAGTCTGGTCCTGGCCGGGCAGCTGTGCCGACGCAAGAAGTGGATGCTGCGCCGTCTCGAAGGCACGCCGGAATGCGGGATCACGGTCGACGAATACCGCTCGATGGTCCTGGACGGCGCCCGTTCCGGGGAGTCCGACGGCGACTGCGCCCGCCGCGTGGCCCGATGGACCCAGGCGCACCTCGTCCGGCTCGAGGACGCCCTCCTTTCGGCCGGCTGAGCGTACTGGCGAAACCTGCCCACCGCGTCGCCGTGCTCACCGAAGAGGCCGCACCACAGGCTTCTCGGTGCGCACGGCGACGCCTGTGAACCACCCTGCGCAGGTCGCAGTTCAAGAGAGAGAAACCAGGTGAACACCATGAACCAGCTGACCAGACTCCGCACCGCACTGAGTGGTCCTCAGGATCCCCGCCAGCGGCTGCTCGCGCTGTCGACCGTCGTCAACACCATCGGCATGGGGATATTCCTGTCCACAGGGACGATCTTCCTCATCAGGTCCGCCGGGTTGAGTCCGACGAACGCAGGTATCGGCCTCACGGTGGGGTCGCTGACCGGCTTCGGCGCCGGAGTATTGATCGGTGACCAGGCCGACCGACGCGGCACGCGGGAGGTGGTCATCGGATCCATGCTGCTGGAGGCTGTGGCGAGCGTCAGCCTCCTGTTCGTGCACAGCCTGTGGCCGTTGCTGGTCGTGGCCGCCGCCGCTGCCGTCGGCCGCTCGGGAACGGGCAGCGCGCGCGGCGCGATGATCGGCGCGCTGGCCGAGGAGGGCAAGGGCGCGCAACTGCGTACGTATCTGCGTGCCGTGACCAACGTCGGGCTCGCCATCGGGACCATCGGGGCCGCGATCGTCCTGGCCGTCGACACCCGCCCGGCGTACGTGGCCATGATCCTCACCGACACGATCACCTTCCTGATCGGCGCCGGCATCCTGGCGCGGCTCCCGCACATCCCCCCGACTCGCTCCGCCGGAAAGGACAGCGCCGAGCCCAAGAAGGAGCCCCGGTGGGTGGCGCTGCGCGACCTGCCCTACCTGGCGCTGACCGCCGCGTCGTCGGTCGCGAGCCTGCAGTATTTCGTCCTGGTCACGGGCCTGCCTGTGTGGATTGTCCTGCACACGACGGCGCCGCGATGGATTGCTGCCGTCGTCCTGTTCTTCGAAGCGGCCATCGTCGCGGCCACACAGGTCCCCGCAACGCGCTCCATCGACGGGCCGCGCTCCGCGGCGCGGCTGCTCGCGCTGTCCGGCCCGCTGTTCCTGGTGTCATGGCTCCTCATCGCCATGGCGTCCGGCCCCGCCGCGTGGCTTGCGATCACGCTGCTGCTCGTGGGCGTCATCGTGCACTCGCTGGCCGAAGTCTGGCAGGCGGGAGGCGCGTTCGAGCTTTCCTTCGCCCTGGCCCGGCCTGAGGCCCATGGCCAGTACCAGGGCGTGTTCGGTCTCGGATACGGCTTGACCGAGGCGGTGGCGCCCATCGTCGTCATCGGGATGTGCGTCAACTGGGGCAAGCCCGGCTGGATCGTCCTCGGGGTGATCGTCACCGCAGCGGGGTTCGTGTGCGCGCTTGTAGAGCGCATCTGGGCTCGTTCACAGGCCGCGATGGAAGCCGTACCGGCCGAGGCGTGACCGGCCGCCCGACTTGGTGCGCCGACGACCCGCTCAGTGGGAGCGGGTCGTCGGCGCAGATGTCGCGTAGGGCCGGGACGATGTCCTGGGTGAGCGGCTCGCCCACACGATCGCGGGGTTCACTTCTGCCAGCGCTCGGTCTCTGCGAAGAACCCGTCGATCGGGGTCGTACGCCCCGAGTCCACCGCGCGCCGGTAGATGAAGGAGCCGACGGCCAGATCGAGGATGCCCAGCCCGAAGGGGGAGAAGATGCGTGGCTTGGCGTCGTCGAACTCCACCTTGCCCAGCACGGCCTGGGCCAGGGTCCCGTCGATGAAGTCGCGGTGGCCGCAGGCCTGTTCGGCCAAGTGCGGGGAGGTCCGGGCGGTCAGGCAGTGGTCGATGTCGTCGACCACGTTGTGCGACGCCAGGACGATCTCGGGGGCGATGTCGCGCAACGAGATGTTGAGCACCGTCTGCTTCGGGGAGAAGACGTCGGGGCCGCTGATGTAGGGGGTGGCAGCCGTCGTGGCCAGAACGACCACGTCCGCGCCGCGCACGGCGGACTCCAAGCTGTCCGCCCCCGTCGCGGGAATCCCCAGCGTTTCGCGGGAGTACGACACCAGGGCATCCGCGTAGCCGGACACCTGGTCGTACACCGCGAACTCGCCGATCTCCCACTGCCCGGCGGTGAAGAACTCCAGGATGTTGCGCGCGATCACACCGGCGCCGACGACAGCGATCCGGTCCGCGCGGGTGGACCCGTGCAGGGTCGAGGCGCCCAGGACGCAGGAGGCCGCGGTGCGGGCGGCGCTGATCTGGGACGCCTCCAGGCAGGCGAACGGATACCCGGTGGCATAGTCGTTCAGCAGGAGTACGGCGGAGGCCCGGGGAACGTTGCGCGCGACGTTGTCCGGGAAACTCGCGATCCACTTGATGCCGGCCACGTCGTGATCGCCGCCGAGATACGCGGGCAGCGCGATGATCCGTGCCGAGGGCTTCTCGGGGAACCGCAGGAAGTAGCTGTTGGGGTTGATCGACTGCCCCGACTCATGCGCCAGGTAGGCCTCTTTCACGACCTGGAGGAGGTCCTGCCGTGACTCGGAGATGACCTCGCGGGCCACCGTACCGCTGACTACATCGAACGCGAACAAGGTGTCTCCTTCTCGGGGCTCAGCCGGCGCGTCAGCGCGTCGACAGCAGGAGTGGGGTCGATACCGAAGCGAGCGGCGGCCCAGTCGTCGTCGTACACGGTGTCGAGATAGCGCTCGCCCATGTCCGGTGCGATGGCCACCACCCGGGAACCAGGGGGAATTCCGGGCGCGGCCCGATGTACCGCCGTGAACACCGAGCCGGTCGAGCCGCCGGCCAGCAGACCGTGCCGCCGGGCGAGCATCCGGCAGGTGCGCACCGCCTCGGTCTCCTCGATCAGCACGACCTCGTCGACCAGGCCGGGGCGGCAGATCTCGGGAGGGCGGCTGGTGCCCAGGCCGGGAATGTGACGGGGGCCCGCGGGGGTGCCGAAGGTGACCGAGCCGAGTGTGTCGACGGCGATGATCCTGGTGTGGGGCGAGACCTCACGGAAGTGCATGGCACACCCGGTCAGGGTGCCGGTCGTGCCCGCGCCCACGAACAGGAAGTCCACGTTCTCTATCGCGGCGAGAATGGCTGCGGCCGTACGGGTCTGGTGGACCCTCGGATTGGCGGGGTTGGCGTACTGATTGGGCCACACCAGCAGGGGATCGTCCGCCAGCATGCGCTCGATGAGGGCGATGCGCGTGCCCAGGAAGCCCCCGTTCGCGTCCCGCTGGTCCACCACCGCGACGGCCGAGCCGAGGGCGCGCATCAGCGCCACATTGTGCGGTGCGGCGTTGACGTCGGTCACGCAGCTGAAGGCGTAGCCCTTCGCGGCGCAGACCATGGCCAGGGCGACGCCCAGGTTCCCCGACGAGGACTCGACGACGCGTCCGCCCGGAGACAGGAGACCGCGCCGCTCGGCGTCCTCGATCAGCCCGACCGCCGTCTTGAGCTTCACGGAGCCGGCCGGATTCAGTCCCTCGAGCTTGAGATACAGCTCGCTTCCCGGGAGGACGTCGGTGAACCTCAGGAAGACGTCATCGGTGACGAGATCGCACACGGAATCCTTGATCACTGGCTTCCCTGGCGCGGCTGTATCAGAGCCTCCAGAACCGCCATGGCGCTGGTCAGCTTCATCTCCGCCTGGGCCCATGCGAGCGACCGGTCGCCCTCCAGCACCTCTGAGGAGATCTCGTCACCGCGATGGGCCGGCAGGTCGTGCATGAGCACGGCACCCGGCCAGCGGCTCATGAACGCCGCGTCGATGTGCAAGTAGCGGAATTCCTCGCGCCAGTTCGCGTTGGGCTTCGATGTCCCGGTGGTCTGCCAGCGGGTCGTGTACACCACGTCGACGGCCTCGGGGGCCTCGTCGAGCGCGTGAACCTGCCGGATCGAGGAGCCGCGTTCGGCGGCCCGGGCGCGGGCGCGGACCAGTTCGGCCTCGGGCACGCCGTAGCCGGGCGGGGTGAGCAGGGTCAGCTCGGTCCCGGTGTAGTGGGCCAGGCCGTGCGCCAGCGCCACGGCACTGTTGTTGCCCTCGCCGACATACAGCACCTTGATGCCGTCCAGGGCGCCGAAGTGCAGGCTCATGGTTGCGAGGTCGCAGATTCCCTGGGTGGGGTGCTCCTCCTGACCCATGGCGTTCACCACGGGAATGCCGCCGGCCCGGGAGAGGGTCTTCAACTGGGCCACGGGCCCCGCGGTGCGCGCGACCAGGAGGTCGAGCATGCGCCCGAAGACGCGGCCGGTGTCCTCCACGGACTCGCCCGTCTCCAGCTGGAGGTCGTGCGGGCCGTAGCTGATGACCTGGCCGCCGAGGCGCAGCGCGGCGGTGGTGAACGCCGTACGGGTGCGGGTGGACGTCTTGGTGAACAGGATGCCCGCGATCTTCCCCCGCAGCGGCTCGTCGTGACCCGTCCGGTCGGTGAAGAACGCACGGGACCGGCACACCAGTTGGTCGAGGTCCTTGTCCTCCAGGTCGGCGAGGGAGAAGATCCCCGACTCCGAAGCACGCTCAGGCAGTCCCAGCAGGGATCGGCCTGTTGCCACCATGTCTCACATCTCCTATAGACGTCGTCACAACAATCCGGCGGACGTGCAGGCGTCCCGCGCCCCGGCCACGTCCAGCACTCCAACGGATTCGAACAGGTGAAAGGTGTGCCGCGCGGAGGACCGGACGCCGCGCCGCAGTTGCTCGGGGGCGTAGCAGTCGGCGACGATCTCGCGCACGGCCGCGTCGCCCAGCCCTGCCGCGCCGAGGGAGCTGCGCACGGGCACCAGGTCGGGCGTGAGGCTGCGGCTGACCAGCTCCGGCAGACAGCGCGCGGCCCGCACGCGCAACGCCGGGCTCATGCCCTGCCAGAGTTCCTTGAAGAAGGCAGCGAAATAGGCGTGGTGGCGGCCTTCGTCCTCGGCGTGATCACGGACGACCTCGCGGACGGTGCCGACCACGGAGGGGTCCTTCGGTATGTCCTTGAGGATCGAGGTGACCAGCGTTTCGAACACGACCACCTGGAGCAGCTGCACGAGGACGGGCTCGCCGGGCAGAACCTCGGCGCCGATTGCGTCGAGGCGGCCGAGGAAGGGCGCGAAGTCGTAGTCGGGCGTCTCGACGCCGGTCGCGTCGCTCACCTGTTCCACCACGTCCAGGCTGTACAGCGCGTGGTAGGCCTCATCGCAGTAGATCTTGTACGCGTCCAGGCGCACCGAGGACGGCAGGTGCAGCCCCGAGGTACCGTCCGCGATGCGACCGGCGGCGCGGTTCACCACGCTCGTCTCGAAGTGCATCGTGAACAGCATGTACTGGTAGAGATGCCGGGCTATGAGAGCGAACCGCTGCCGCGGCTCCAGCGTCCGCACCAGCGGATGGTCCAGGTACGGGATCAGCTTCTCGGGAAAGAGGGTCTTTCCCGCTTCCAGCTCGTCCCCGATCACACGCCGCGGATCGGTCCGCACTCCTGCCTTTTCGTACCAGCCGTCCAGCGGCGACCCCATTGCAACCCTTCCAGCCTTGTCAATTCCCTGTCACCGCGGACACGATCAGCCACAGTCCGACGGCACACAAACCGGTCCCCGCACACCTCTCCAGGACCTTTCGCCATCTCCCTTCGCGGAAGATGTCGCCCATGCGCGCCGCGAGAACGCCATAGACGAGCAGCGACAGGAAACTCAAGGCGATGTGAATCGACGCCAGCAGCGTGGCGGCCCCGAGCGCCGACCCGTGGGAGGGCAGGAACTGCGGGAGCAGGGACGTGTAGAAAACGCCGACCTTGGGGTTTCCCAGGCTCGTCAGCGCGCCCTGCCGCCAGTCCCGGCCGACGGGCAGCTCGGGCTCCGCCGCCCGGGACGCGGCGACGAGCGCCTGCACCCCGAGCAGGACGAGATAGGCGGCGCCGGCCACCCTGAGCATGGCGAAAAGCGTCGGAGAGGCAGCGACGGCGGCCGCGAGTCCCGCCGAGGACAGCAGAGCCCACGCGGCCAGCCCCGTACATACGCCCGTGGTGGTCCGGACAGCGCTCCCGGGGCCGCCGCTCAGGGTGTTGCGCACCACGACGAGCGTGTCGGCTCCAGGGACGACCACCACCAGGCCGGCCAGCGCCGTATAACCCGCGATGTCAGCCAACGTGCCGCAGCTCGGCCGAGCGTTGGCCGGGCGTCGCCAGACCGAAGATCAGGTCCCAGCGAATGTCGTTCGCCGTCACAAAGAGCGCGGAACGGGACCGTATGAGCGAGCACGAGGCCATCTGAATTCTCCCACCGTTAGGAATTCAACGAACGCCGCTTGTGGCGGCCTCGCAAGACTCGCTCCCTGGCCTGACCGAACTCCAGTTTCGCGGGCATCATCTCCATGCATTGCATGAACATGAGTGCAGCTCGATGCATGTGTCGGCGGAGGAATGTCGTCCTTCAGCTTCCTGCAGTTCAGCAAACTGGGCCGGACCGGGATGGACCGGCATGCCGCCGCACCGCACAGTGGAACAACGTCGAAGCGGCTGTCGCACGGCCTCGAAGAACCCGAGAGAAGAGTCCGCCCTTGTCCGTACTTCCTACCGCCACCGGTACCCATGTCCCCTTGAGCCGCCGCTCCGTCTCCGGGCCGTTGCGCATCGGTGTCCTGGTCTCCGCGACCGGCGCCAACCTCAGCACCCTGCTCGGCATGCAGGAAGCACACCCGGGCGAGTTCGAGGTCTGCCTCGTCGCCTCGCACGGGGAGCGGGTCAAGGCCCTGGACGTGGCGCGCCGGGCCGGCGTCGAGGCGTGGACCGGCGACTTCGACCGCCACTGCGGCACCGCGTCGGCCGCGTCCGGCCCGGAGGCCCGCGCGCGCTACCGGGCCCGGGCCCGGGAATGGCACGACGGCCTGGACACGCGGCTGGCCGACTGGGAGCGGCGCAACGGCGAACTGGACCTGATGGTCCTCGCCTACCACCGCTGGATCGAGGGCCGGCTCCTGGAGCGCTATCAGGGCCGCATGATCAACCAGCACCCGGCCGATCTCTCGGTCCTGTCCGACCAGGGCACACGGGAGTTCATCGGCAAGGATCCCGTACGGCTCGCCATGGCGGCGGGCCGTCCCACGACTCGTACCTCCTGCTTCCTGGTCGACCCGACCCGGGACGGGGGCGCGGTGCTGGCCATGGGACCGGAGGTGCCCGTGGGGGGACGGCGGCCGACCCCGGAGGACGCCTGGCAGCAGGAACTGGAGCAGAAGAGCCGCAGCGACCGCCCCTGCCTGCAGTGGACCGTGCGGGCGTTCGCGGCCGGACGGCTCGCGCTCAGCGACAGCACGCACCCTGACGGAAGCCGCGTCGTCGTGGTGGACGGACAGCCGACGCCGTTGGGCGGTCGGCGGTTGACCGAGGAAGCATCCGCATGACCGAATCCAAGAACTCAGACCGCATTCCCGGCTTCGTCGGAGCGGGCAACCTCGTCTATCGCGAGCCCGAGGTCCCCCGATTCGTCTCGGGCCAGGGCTGCTGGCTGACCGCCGGCGACGGACGCCGCTACCTGGACGCGGAGGCCGCCAACGGCACCGTCGCCTGGGGCTACGACGGCGAGCTGCTGCGCGAGGCGCTGACGCGCTGCGAGCAACTGCCGGCTCTGCCTTCCTTCTGCGAGTCCGAACTGCGGCTGAAGGTGTTGTCCCGGCTGGAGCGACTCGTGTCGGGTGTCGTGGGCGCCCCCGGGCGCGTGGAACTGGACCTCGGCGGCGCGCAAGCGATGGAAACAGCGCTGCGCATAGCCTTCGCGGCCAACGGGCCCGGCACGGTCGTCGTCTTCGAAGGGGCCTTCCACGGCCGCTCCGGAGTGACGAGCATGCTCAGTTCGAGCCCTCGCTACCGCGAACTGCTCGCCGCGTGGGGCCTTGAGGTGGTCCGGCTGCCCAGCCCGGACTGCCGGCGGTGTCCACACCCTCCCGTCGGCGGCGGGTGTACGGCCGGCTGCCGCAAGGCCGTCGCCCGCTGGGGATCCGAGCTGACCGGGGTCGGCGGCAACGGCTTCCGCCGCAAGGTGTCGGCGTTCGTCTTCGAATCCGTACAGAACGTCGGCGGCATGGTGGAGCCCGACCACGAGCTGTTGCGCTCCGCCGTGGACCACGCCCGGGAGCAGGGCGCGGTGGTCATCGCGGACGAGATCTTCACGGGCATGCACCGGGTCGGACCGCGCTGGGGTTTCCAGCGAGCCGGCGTCACTCCGGACGTCGTGGTGACCAGCAAGGGCCTGACCAACGGCGGTGCGGCGCTGAGCATGGTCTGGTCGCGCGAGCCCTTGGGCCATCCCGACCAGTACCGCCCCGGCAGCCACTCCTCCACGTACATCGGCATCCCGAGCGCACTCGCCGTCGTGGACACGGTGCTGGACCGCTGGGAGCGGTGGACGACAGTGGACAAGGACATCCTCCTGCTGGAGGAGGCGATGCGGGAACGGCTGACCGCCGTCGCGACGCGTCATCCCGCCCTGGTCCGCGAGGTCGACGCGATGGGCGGCACGGCTCGTATCGTCCTCGACGGGCCGCACGCCGGCCGACTGCGTCACCTCTTCCGTTCCGCGCACCCCGAGGCCGGGGTCCTCGTCGCCACGACCGGCATGGCACCCGACGTCATCAACGTGCATCCGCCTCTGGTCATCCGGGAGGCCGAACTCGACGTGTTCGCCGAGATCTTCGACACCGCACTGAACGGGCTCGCGTGATGGGAGTGGAGACGGAACGCAAGTTCCTGGTGCGCCGCGGCTGGCGCGAGGCGGTGGTCCGGACACGGGAAATCCGCCAGGGCTACCTGTCCGAGGACCCTGACCGGGCCGTGCGGGTACGGATCACCGACGGGCGGTCCGCGGTCCTCACCGTCAAGGGCCCCCGCCAGGGCGCGCTCAGGCCCGAGTTCGAGTACCACGTACCGCTCGCCGACGCCGGGGAGATCCTCGGACGGCTGTGCCCACAACCCCTCGTGGAGAAGGTGCGGCACTACCTCGGTGGGCCCTACGACGGCTGGATCGTGGACGAGTTCTTCGGCTCCAACTCCGGCCTGGTCCTGGCCGAACTGGACGCGGACGACGCCCAATCCGTCACCGACCTGCCCCCGTGGATCGCCGAGGAGGTCACCGAGGACCTCCGCTTCGACAACTCCCGTCTGCACGGGAATCCGTATCCCGGCTGGGCACCGCCCGCGCCCGTCGCGACGCCGTTGCGGGACCCCGCCGACGCGGATCTGGTGATCTTCGACAACGACGGAGTACTGGTCGACTCGGAGCCGATCGCCAACCGGGTGCTCGCCGCCCTGCTCACCGAATCCGGGTTCCCCACCACCTTCGAGGACAGCATCCGGCGCTACATGGGCGGCACCCTGGACCGTGTGCGGGCCTTGGTCCGCGCGGAAACGGGACGCGAGATCCCGGCCGGCTTCGCGGAGCGCTACCGGGAGCGCCTGAAGGCGGCGTTCGAGCGGGAGTTGCGCCCCGTCCCCGGGATGCTGGACATCCTGACCGCCCTGGGCGAGCGCGGAACTCCGTTCTGTGTCGCGTCGAGCTCACCACGGGACCGTCTCGACCTCGCCCTGCGGGTCACCGGGCTCGCCCCCCACTTCGGGCACCGTGTGTACTCGGCGGACGACGTCCTGCGGGGAAAGCCCGCTCCGGACCTCTTCCTGCACGCCGCCGTGCGCATGGACGTCGACCCGGCCCACGCGGTGGTGATCGAGGACAGCGTGCCGGGGGTCGACGCGGCGGTGGCCGCAGGCATGACCAGCATCGGCTTCGCGCCCCTGACTCCGGCCGACCGCCTGAGCCGCGCCACGTACGTGGTGCGTGACAGCGCCGGCCTTGCGGACCGCCTCGGCCTCCCCACGGCAGAGCGGGCCTGAGCCGTCCGGTCAGCCGGCAGCGGCGTTGCCGTCGTCTTGGACATCGTCGGCGTCCAGGATCCCTGAGGTGGCGATCAGCACGCCGAGCTGGCAGCGGCTGCGCGCGCCGAACTCCTCGTAGATCTTGGCGATATGTCCACGGCAGGTCCGCACGCTCACTCCCATGCGGCGGGCGATGGCGTTGTCGGTCTCCCCCTCGGCCAGCAACTTGATGATGGACATGCGGACGTCGGACAGCAGGGTCTTCACTTCCGACACCCGGTTGCGGGCCGAGAAGGGTGTCGCGTCGTTCCAGAACCGCTCGAAGACCGAGACCAGGAACTCGACGACGGCCGGCTGGTGGATGGCGAGCGCGATCTGACGGTCACCACGGGCCGGGATGAAGGCAATCTTGCGATCAAAAATGATCAGCCGATCGGTGCACTCGTCGACGCTGCGCACGTCCCCGCCGTGACTGGTGACCTGCTTGACGTACTGCCGGGTGGCAGTGTGGAAGCGGGCAGAATGCTGATAGATGGTACGCATCTGGACACCGCGCTCCAGCATGGCGCGGGTGGGTTCCCAGGACGCGGCCAGACTCTCGGCGTTGCGGCCGCCGCCGGGCTGCACGGTGAGCACTTCCTCCGTGCAGCGCGTGGCCGCGACCTCCAACTCGGCATTGATGGCGTCGAGCCCGGCAATCGTGCTGAACTCGTTCCCGTCCTCGGTTTCGTGGATGGCCTCGTGGTACGTGACCTGATAGCGGCCGAGGTCGGCACGGAGATGTTCCGCCTCGCGTTCGAGGCGTTCGATCTGCTGGTCCAGCGGGACCAGCAGCCGGGATGCCGCGCTACGGGGCGTGGAGACGCCGAAGGTGGTTCCCTCTCCGAGCAGGGGGACCAGCAGCTCGTACTTGCTGAGCCACTCGGCGGCCGCGACGGTACGCCCCTCGCTCCAGCCCAGCATGCCCGCCGCCGCGGACAGGTCCAGGTCCCGTTGACGGACCATCAGCCGGTACAGCTCGACCGAATCAACCTCTCCGGTACATTCACCTTCGTCGGCGCTATGTGTAGGCAGCATTCCTCCCCCGAAAGAATGTGTATGCGATGGCACATCAGGCAATGATTACGCCGCTCCACCACTGGTAACGGTTGTCGTGCGACCGAGTCGCACCGTACTCATACCGAGCTCATACCGAGGACGTGAACTCGTCCAGCATCGATTCCAATTCCGCGCCGAAGCGCGCCACTGGGTCACCGGGCACCCACGGTGGGAACTCGATCCGTCCGGACATTCCGAGGTCCGCTCGGTCCGTGAACAGAACGGTCCACGGCCAGCGCACTCCCAGAGGGCTTACGGACAGGGACCGCACCGTGCAACCCGGGACGGAGAGCGCGGTGGCCGGGTCGCGGTCCCACGCAATGACCAGCGGTGCGACGGATCGGGTCTCGCGCAGGCCCAGTTCGGCCATCAGCGCGGGGAAGGGCACGCTCGACATCTCGCGTGCCTCGGCGATCACCTCGCGGGCGCGGCGCAGTGCGTCTTTCGGGACAGGGGTGACGTGACCGTCTCCGGGAGGCGGGCCGAACGGAACGGTCGTGAGGAAGTATCCCGCGGCGTCGGCGTCGGCAGGTTCGTTCCGGTCGGCCACCGCGACAGCGAACCGCCCGCCGGTCTCCGCCAGTTGACACACCGGCTCCAGGACGGCAGCCAAGGTGACCGCGAACACCGTTGTGCCGTTGCGCCGCGCGCAGTCGCGCACCTTGGACCAGACACGTGGGCCGACCGCCAGTTCCGTGACACTGCACGAGCTCTGTACCGGACCGCTCTCACCGTCGCCTTGCGGCGGCAGCCAGGCGCGTACCCGGTCGGCCGCCGCGCACACGGCCAGCTTGCCCTCGGTGGAATCGAGGTAACGCCGCTGCCTGTACGCGTAGTCGGCATGGCCGTGCTCCTCCGAGCGGGAAGGGGCACGGCCGCTGAGTGCGGCCGCGAGCTCTTCCAGCACGACCCGAGCGCTCCATGCGTCGATCACGAGATGGTGCCAGACGAGCAGCACGCGGACCGTGCCCGGTGCGGCGAGCACGGCAGCCCGGACGAGCGGCCCCTTGGTGACGTCGAAAGCCGGACGCTGCAATGCGGCCAGCAACTGCTGCCAGACGTGCTCCAGAGTCTCCCCGGGCGCCACGGACCGCACCACGGCGGAGACCGGTTCACCATCGGTCACGAACAGCGCGGCGCCCTCGTCGATGCGTCCGCGGAAGACAACGTGCCGGTTGAGAACGGCCGTCAGCTCCTGGGCCGTTCGGTCGGGGTCGACGGGGCCGGTCAGCTCCAGTGCCACGGATTCGTGGAAGGACCCGGGAACGGCGCTGATCAGCTCCGCCGCCCACATCCCGGCCTGGCCCGGCGTCAAGGGTGCCTCGTTCTTTCCCGCGTTCTCGTCGTCCGACGCGTCGTCGACGGGCATCGCCGATATCTTCGCCGCCAGGTCGGCCAAGGTCTCCGCTTCGAGAACGTGGGCCGCTGTGACGGCTCGGCCGGTGGCCGAGCGCAGCGCGATGGACAGCCGCGCGGCCTGCAGCGAGTCGCCACCCACCTCGGCGAACCCGAGGTCCAGTGCCGAGGGCGGTGTGTGGGGGAGCAGAGCGCGGCAGGCGTCCTCGACGGCGCGCTCGTGCTCGTTCCGGGCCGGGCGCGCCGGCGCGTCGTTCGGCTGCGGGAGCGCGGCGCGGTCGAGTTTGCCGTCGCTGGTCATCGGTATGCGTTCCAGCGCGAAGAAGCGCCGGGGTACGGCCTGTGAGGGAAGCTCCTCGGCCAGGCGCGCCCTGATCACGGTCCAGAGGTCGCCGGTGGCTTCGCCGACGGCGTCGGAAAGCACCACGAAGGCCGTCAGCACCAACGGGCCACCGGGGCTCGTCGGCCGGGCGAGCACGGCGACGTCCGATATCTCGTCGAGCCGCCTGAGCGCGACCTCCGTCTCCGCCGGTTCGATCCGGACGCCGTCGATCTTGAGCTGGTCGTCGATCCTGCCGAGGAAGGTCAACTCGCCCTCGGTGTCGGCAACGACGAGATCACCGGTCCGGTACATCAGACCATCGCCGTCGGCGGCGGGCACGAAGCGTTCGGCGGTCCGGCTCGGATCGTGCAGGTAACCGAGGGCCAGGCCACGGCCGGCGACGCACAGTTCCCCGGGCTGGCCCGGACCGACCGGAGCGAGGCGATCGTTGAGCACGAAGCCGCGGTTGCCTTCGATCACCGATCCGATCGGTGTCCGCCGCTGCGGTTCGGTACATCGCTCGGGAACCGTGTACAGGGTGGCGCACACCGTGGTCTCGGTCGGGCCGTACCCGTTGACGACGACCACGTCGGGCATACATGACTGCAGATCGACCAGCAGTCCGATGGGAATCGGCTCGACGCCGGTCAGCAGACGCCGCAGCCGGGGAGCGGGACCACCGCTCATGACCCGGTCGCGCAGCGAAGGGAGGAACTGAGGAGGCAGGTACGCCGAGTCGATGTGCTGCGCGGCCAAGTAGTCGAGCGTGGCGTCGATGTCACGGCGATGCGCGTCCGGCACAGGCACCACGGTCCCGCCGTTCAGCAACGCACTCCACATCTCGTACACGGAGACATCGAACCCGGGCGACGTCCACCAACTGTGCCGCGCTCCCGGGCTCAGCGGCGCGCGGCTCTGGAAGGCCGCCAGCAGGTTGTGGACACCGCGTGCCGGGACCACGACGCCCTTGGGCCTGCCGGTGGAACCGGAGGTGTAGATGACGTAGGCCGGATCGTCGTCGTCCGTGGCGGGATCGTGCCGCTCCGGATCTGGTGAGCCGGGTGCGGCCGATGTTTCCGACAGGCGCAGGGCCGCACGGAGGTCATCGTCGTCGGCCCGGAGAACAACCGAGGGCCGGGCGTCCTCCAGTATCTGCTCACGCCGCTTCGCGGGGCTCGACACATCGATCGGGAGATACGCCGCGCCGGCCGCGACGGTGGCGAGCACGCTGACGACGAAGCCCGGCCCGACGGGCATGTCGACGGCGACGAGATCACCCGCACCGACCTTCCGCATCCTCAGACGGTCCGCCAGCATAGCCGCTGCGTCCGCGAGTTGACGGTAGTCGAGGGCTCCCTCCGGGCCGGCACAAGCCTGGTGGTCGGGGTGGGCACTGGCGACCCGGACGAACGTCCGCCACAAATTGCCACGTGTCACTGTGAGACCTCCTCGCGTGATCGCGCAGCGCACGTCTCCGCCACCAACCCGGCCGTCTGCTCGGGTTGTTCCAACCAGAAAAAGTGACCGGCCGACAGCACCGTGTAATCGGCGCCAGGAATCGCGGCGGCAAGCTTCTCACCCGCGTCGGCAGGAATGAGGCGATCGGCGTCGCCGTGCACGACGTGCGTCGGCACATTGATGCGGTGCAGTCTCTCGGCGGTGCTGTGAAGGGCAACTGCACCAATTTGCAAGGCGGTTGTCCGCGAATCCACCGGCAGTTCCAGGGCGGCGTCGCGGTACTCCTCCCAGGCGCCCGGGCGCGCCCGCTCCGGGTCCTTCACCCCGACGCGAAAGATGTTGCGCAGCGTCGCCGGCTTGTCGCCGTGGACGACGGCCGAGGCCAGTACCTCCGAGGCAGCAGCCGGTGCACCGGCCCCGCCGGTGTGGGTGCAGCCGAGCAGCAGACTCTCCACCCGGTCCGGATGGCGCAGGGCCAGCTCCTGGGCGACAAGGCCCCCCATCGACACCCCCATGACGTGCGCACGCGGCCAGCCGAGCTCGTCGAGCAGGCCGGCGGCATCGTCGGCGAGATCAGCCACTGTGAACGACTCGCACGCCAACGCCGAGTGTCCGACACCGCGATGGTCGTAGGCCACCACGTCGAAGGAAGCAGCGAGCAGCGACATCAGTCGCTCTCCCCAATGGAGATGCGTCGCCGCCGTCCCCTGCACGAGCAGCAACGGTAATCCGGCTCCACGACGTATGTACTTGAGCGAGCTATCCGTAGGCACGGGGCGCAAGCATAGCTAGGGCCATGCAAAAACAGAGCCTTGTTTCATAAAGACTCCTCTGTATTCCTCTGTTTTCACAGGATTAATCGGGCGTTTTTCCGGGATTAATCGGACGAAACAACCAGAAAAGCAACCGCTATGCGGGGATGTCAGTTAGCCCACATGAAAAGGGGGTGGCGAACCGCCGCCGTGCGGCGCTAAGTTGATCTTGAACGGAACGGGGCCCGCCCGCGAACGGACAGACCCCTTCTGACCCGCGTGTGCGCAGGATCACCTATGCCGTGCCAGGACACCCGCTACACGTTGAACCGGAACTCCACCACATCCCCGTCCTGCATCACATACTCCTTGCCCTCCATCCGCGCCTTGCCCTTGGCGCGAGCCTCGGCGACCGAGCCCGTGTCGACGAGGTCGGTGAAGGAGATGACCTCGGCCTTGATGAAGCCCTTCTGGAAGTCGGTGTGGATGACACCGGCGGCCTCGGGGGCGGTGGCGCCCTTCTTGATGGTCCAGGCGCGGGCTTCCTTCGGGCCGGCCGTGAGGTAGGTCTGCAGACCGAGGGTGACGAAGCCGACGCGGGCGAGGGTGGCGAGGCCGGGCTCCTCGGCGCCGACCGACTCCAGGAGCTCCAGCGCGTCCTCCTCGTCGAGCTCGGCGAGGTCCGCCTCCAGCTTGGCGTTGAGGAAGATCGCCTCGGCGGGGGCGACCAGGGTGCGCTGCTCGTTCTTGAAGTCGTCGTCGACCAGCTCGTCCTCGTCGACGTTGAAGACGTAGAGGAACGGCTTGGTGGTGAGGAGGTGCAGGTCGTGCAGGAGCTCGTTGCGCTCGGTGCCCTGGACGATGCCGTGGGCGAAGAGCGTGTCGCCCTTCTCCAGGATCTCCTTGGCCTCCTCGACGGCCTTGACCTTGGGCGCGACGTCCTTCTTGATGCGCGACTCCTTCTGGAGGCGCGGCAGGACCTTCTCGATCGTCTGGAGGTCCGCGAGGATCAGCTCGGTGTTGATCGTCTCGATGTCGTCCTTGGGCGAGACCTTGCCGTCGATGTGGACGACGTTCTCGTCCTTGAAGGCGCGGATGACCTGGCAGATCGCGTCGGACTCACGGATGTTCGCGAGGAACTTGTTGCCCAGGCCCTCGCCCTCCGAGGCGCCGCGCACGATGCCGGCGATGTCGACGAAGTCGACGGTGGCCGGGAGGATCCGCTGCGAGCCGAAGATCTCGGCCAACTTGGTGAGCCGCGCGTCGGGGACGCCGACCACACCCACGTTGGGCTCGATCGTGGCGAACGGGTAGTTGGCCGCGAGCACGTCGTTCTTGGTCAGGGCGTTGAACAGGGTCGACTTGCCGACATTCGGCAGACCGACGATTCCGATCGTGAGCGACACGTTGCGACTTCCCGTATGTGGTGAGGGCCAGGGGGCCAGGAGTCCGGCCGATCCACCAGTCTACGGCGTACCCGGCCGGCCCCAGCGGCCGCGTCGAACGGTTGGCCAAGCTCTGCCCATCGGCGTGTCTGAGGGGCGATTCCGCACATAAACAGACCTAAGTTGGTCCAGTGGAGCAACACAGGACGCGACCCCCGCAGCACGGACCGCGACGCGGCACGCCGCCGGCGCCATTGCCGCCCCAGGCGAGACGCCGTCCGCAGGGCGTACGACGGCCCTCCCCCGGTCCGGCCCGACCGGTACGGCCCTCGCGGCGGATGCCGAACCCCCGGCTCACCGGACTCGGTGGCGGGCTGTTCTGCGGAGCCGTGATGTTCCTGCTGGGCTACCTCGACCAACTGCTGTTCGGGGCGTCCCCGACGGTGTACGGCGTGCTGTTCCTGCCGGTGTGCATGCTGACCGCGCTGTGGGTGCACGGGAGCGATCTGATGATCGCGCCCGTCGTCGTGCCGATCGCCTTCGCCGTGGGGCTGCTGCCCGTCGCGGACGGCAGCGGGGGGACGGCCGGGGAGCTGATGGGCGTGGTGACCGCGCTGGCCACCCAGGCCGGGTGGCTGTACGGGGGGACGCTCGTCGCCGGTGTGATCGTGATCGTACGGAGGATCCGGCTGGTCAGGCGCCGGCGACGGGCGTGAACGCAACCGCGCGCTAGCCGTGCTTGGCCGCCCGCATCGCCGCTCCCACGATCCCCGCGTTGTTCTGCAGCTGCGCCGGAACCATCTCCGCCTTGATGCCCTCGATCAGGTGCAGGAACTTGTCGGACTTGCGGCTGACCCCGCCGCCGATGATGAACAGCTCGGGGGAGAACAGCATCTCGACGTGGGCGAGGTACTTCTGGACCCGGCGGGCCCAGTGCTCCCACGTCATCTCGTTGTCCTCCTTGACCTTGCTGGAGGCCCGCTTCTCCGCCTCGTGGCCGTTCAGTTCGAGGTGGCCCAGTTCGGTGTTCGGGACGAGGGCGCCGTCGACGAACACGGCGCTTCCGATGCCCGTGCCGAAGGTCAGCAGGATGACCGTGCCCCGGCGGTCGCGGCCGGCGCCGAAGTTCATCTCGGCGACGCCCGCCGCGTCCGCGTCGTTGACGACCGTGACGTCATGGCCGCCCAGGCGGTCGCTGAACAGGGCGCGCGCGTCCGTGTCGATCCAGCTCTTGTCCACATTGGCGGCCGTACGGATCATGGCGCCGCCGGTGACCACGCCCGGGAAGGTGAGCCCGACCGGGCCCGTCCAGCCGAAGTGCTCGACAACCTCCTTCACTCCGTCGGCCACCCCGTCGGGCGTCGCCGGGTGCGGAGTGAGCACCTTGAAGCGCTCCTCCGCGAGGTCGCCCCGCTCCAGGTCCACAGGGGCGCCCTTGATCCCGGATCCGCCGATGTCCACGCCGAAGATCTGCATGGCTCTACGTTACGTGGTACGACTGACAGTCACGTGCTGGGCGGTGTGCCGGTCACGCGTCCGACGTACCCGATCCACCGCGCTCGGCGACCAGGGCCGCCGCCTCGTCGCGCAGGTCGCGGCGGAGTTCCTTGGGCAGCGAGAAGGTGATGGACTCCTCGGCCGCCTTGACGATCTCGACGTCCCCGTAGCCGCGCTCGGCGAGCCACTCCAGGACCTGCTCCACCAGGACCTCCGGGACGGAGGCGCCGGAGGTGACGCCGACCGTGGTCACGCCGTCCAGCCAGGCCTCGTCGATCTCGTCGGCGAAGTCCACCAGGTGGGCGTCGCGGGAGCCGGCGAGCTTGGCGACCTCGACGAGCCGCTTGGAGTTGGAGGAGTTGCGGGAGCCGACCACGATCACCAGCTCCGCCTCGGCGCCCATCTGCTTCACGGCGAGCTGACGGTTCTGCGTGGCGTAGCAGATGTCGTCGCTCGGCGGGGAGATGAGCTGCGGGAACTTGTCCTTCAGGGCGTCGACGGTCTCCATGGTCTCGTCGACGGAGAGGGTGGTCTGGGAGAGCCAGACGACCTTGGACTCGTCGCGGACCTCCACCTTGGCGACGTCCCCGGGGCCGTCGACGAGCTGGATGTGGTCGGGGGCCTCACCGGAGGTGCCGATGACCTCCTCGTGGCCCTCGTGCCCGATCAGGAGGATGTCGTAGTCCTCGTCGGCGAAGCGGACGGCTTCCTTGTGGACCTTGGTGACCAGGGGGCAGGTGGCGTCGATGGTGGCGAGGCGGCCGCGCTCGGCCTCCTCGTGCACCACGGGGGCGACCCCGTGCGCGGAGAACATGACGATGTTCCCCGGCGGAACCTCCTCCGTCCGCTCGACGAAGATCGCGCCCTTCTTCTCCAGGGTCTGCACGACGTACTTGTTGTGGACGATCTCGTGCCGGACATAGATCGGGGCCCCGTACTGCTCCAGGGCCTTTTCGACGGCGATCACGGCGCGGTCCACACCCGCGCAGTAGCCTCGTGGGGCGGCGAGCAGGACACGGCGGCCAGGCGAAGCAGTCATGGGAACCATCGTAAGGCCGCATGCGAAGGCCGAAGATCGGGCCGGGATGTCGGTGGCGGCCGTTAACCTCGGGCGCATGGCTGTCAACACGTCCGCGGACGCACCGCTGCCCGTCGGTGAGGTGTCGCGGCTCATCGGGAGCTGGATCGACCGGCTCGGGGCGGTATGGGTCGAGGGGCAGATCACGCAGTTGTCGCGGCGGCCGGGTGCCGGGGTGGTGTTCTTGACGCTGCGCGATCCGTCGTACGACATCTCGGTGAGCGTCACCTGCTACCGGCAGGTGTTCGACGCCGTCGCCGATGTCGTGGGCGAGGGCGCCCGGGTCGTCGTCCACGCGAAGCCCGAGTGGTACGCGCCGCGCGGGCAGCTGTCGCTGCGGGCCGCCGAGATAAAGCCGGTCGGGGTCGGGGAGCTGCTGGCCCGGCTGGAGCAGCTGAAGAAGACGCTCGCGGCGGAGGGGCTCTTCGCGACCGAGCGCAAGCAGCCGTTGCCCTTCCTTCCCCAGCTCATCGGGCTGGTCTGCGGCCGCGCCTCGGCCGCGGAGCGTGACGTGCTGGAGAACGCCCGGCACCGCTGGCCCGCCGTGCGCTTCGAGGTGCGCAACGTGCCCGTGCAGGGCGTGCACGCGGTGCCGCAGGTGGTGCAGGCGGTGAAGGAGCTCGACGAGCTGGAGGACGTCGACGTGATCATCGTCGCGCGCGGCGGCGGCAGCGTCGAGGACCTGCTGCCCTTCTCCGACGAGCAGCTCGTCCGCACGGTGGCCGCCTGCCGTACGCCGGTCGTGTCCGCCATCGGGCACGAGCCGGACAACCCGCTGCTCGACCATGTCGCCGACCTGCGCGCCTCGACCCCGACGGACGCCGCCAAGAAGGTCGTGCCGGACGTGGGCGAGGAGTTCGAGCGCGTGCGCCTGCTGCGGGACCGGGCGCGGCGGTGCGTGGGGGCGTTCATCGAGCGGGAGGAGCGCGGACTGGCCCATGCGCTGGCCCGGCCCTCGATGGAGGATCCGCACCGCATGGTCGACGAGCGTGCGGATCATGTCGCATCGCTGGTCGAGCGCTCCCGGCGCACGCTCGGGCACCTCCTCGACCGGGCGGACTCCGAGCTGACGCACACGCACGCGCGCGTGGTGGCCCTCTCGCCGGCGGCGACGCTGAAGCGCGGTTACACGGTGCTGCAGAAGTCCGACGGTCACGTGGTGCGGGACCCGGACGAGGTGGCCGCGGGCGAGGCGCTGCGGGCGCGGGTCGCCGAGGGTGAGTTCTCCGTACGAGTCGATTCTTAGGGTGAGTGGATGACCGGCAAGGTGGATGAGGCGCTCGGCTACGAGCAGGCGCGCGACGAGCTGATCGAGGTCGTACGGCGGCTGGAGGCCGGGGGGACGACCCTGGAGGAGTCCCTGGCCCTGTGGGAGCGCGGCGAGGAGCTGGCCAGGGTGTGCCGGCGCTGGCTGGAGGGGGCGCGGGCCCGGCTGGACGCGGCGCTGGCCGAGGAGGAGGCGGCCGAGGCTACGGAAGAGGCGGACAAGTAGCCGTTGGCGTAGTCATGGGCGCTGGTCAGCTGTGAAGCGGATCACCACGCCCCGGTTTTGGTTGAAGCTTGAACTTCATTGACGTACGTTCGGGTGCGTAAGCCGGTCCGGCCCTTCCCGGACCGGACACGCATTCGAGGAAGTTCACGCATGTCTCTCGTTCTTGACTCCGCCGCCCAGGACCTGCTGTTCCGCGAGGCCCGCACCGCGAACACCTTCACCGACGAGCCGGTGACCGAGGAGCAGGTCCAGGCGATCTACGACCTCGTCAAGTACGGCCCGACCGCCTTCAACCAGTCCCCGCTGCGCATCACCCTGGTCCGCTCCCCCGAGGCCCGCGAGCGCCTGGTCCAGCACATGGCCGAGGGCAACCAGGCCAAGACGTCCACCGCCCCACTGGTCGCGATCCTCTCCGCGGACAACGAGTTCCACGAGGAGCTGCCGGCCCTCTTCCCACACTTCCCGCAGGCCAAGGACGTGTTCTTCGGCGAGCGCCCGGTCCGTGAGGGCTCCGCCGCGATGAACGCCGCCCTGCAGGCCGCGTACTTCATCATCGGCATCCGCGCCGCGGGCCTGGCCGCCGGCCCGATGACCGGTCTCGACTTCGCCGGCGTCCAGAAGGAGTTCCTGGATGACGACCACACCCCGCTGATGGTCGTCAACATCGGCAGGCCGGGCGAGGACGCCTGGTTCCCGCGCTCGCCGCGACTGGCGTACGACGACGTCATCACCACCGTCTGACGCGCGACGCACACACGTAGAGGCCCCCGGTTCGCCGGGGGCCTCTCTCGTACGTACGGGCACTCTGTCTCGTACGTACGGACATCACGTACGTACGGGCACTCACGCCATCTTCAGCGCCTGCGCCATCTTCGTCAGCTGCGCGAACGACGCCGTACCCGCCACCACCGTCGTGGAGCCGGGCGTGTCCTGCAGTACGAGGGCGTCGTAGCGGCCGCCGGTGTAGCGCGTCCAGGTGCGGTCGCCGATCCACTCGGTGACCTTGGTCGCGCTCGCGCCCTGGCTGGCCTCGTCGATGAACTCGGCGCGCTTCTGAGTCGACTGCTCGACCTGCACGTACTCACCGTCGGGGTTCTGGAAGCCCAGGTGCCAGCGGTCGAAGTTCGCCCCCTGGAAGCGCACGGAGGTCGCCTTCCAGGTGTCCGGCAGCCCCTCGGGCGCGGCCACCGGGTAGGCCGCGGCGCGGCGCGCCGTCAGGAGCTCCACGCGGTAGTCCACCCGCTTGAGGTCGGGAGTGTGGTCGTCGTGCGGGATGAAGAGATAGATCACGCCCGCCGCGATCCCGATGAGGGCCAGGGAGAGGATCATGTCCCGGACCGTCTTCTGCTTGCCGTTCGAACCTGCCACGCCCCCTATCGTCGCAGGTGTCCGTCGCGCTCATCCGTGGGGGGCTCTGCTCATTATGTCTGCCCAACGATAGAGTCGTGAGGAAACCCTCATCCGGCCGTCGCCGTATCAGAAAGGTGCGCTCCGATGACCGAGAATCATCATCTGCCCTCCGAGCTGGAAGTACCCTCCGAGGCCCCCGACCGCAACCTCGCCCTGGAACTCGTCCGGGTGACCGAAGCCGCCGCCATGGCCGCCGGTCGCTGGGTCGGGCGCGGTGACAAGAACGGCGCCGACGGCGCGGCGGTGCGCGCCATGCGGACCCTCGTCTCCACCGTCTCGATGAACGGCGTGGTCGTCATCGGCGAGGGCGAGAAGGACGAGGCGCCGATGCTCTTCAACGGGGAGCGCGTCGGTGACGGGACCGGCCCCGAATGCGACATCGCCGTCGACCCGATCGACGGCACCACGCTGACCGCCAAGGGCATGCCGAACGCGATCGCGGTGCTGGCCGCCGCCGACCGCGGCTCGATGTTCGACCCGTCCGCCGTGTTCTACATGGACAAGCTGGTCACCGGCCCCGAGGCCGCCGACTTCGTCGACATCGACGCGCCCGTGGCCGTCAACATCCGCCGGATCGCCAAGGCCAAGCGGTCCACGCCCGAGGACGTCACCGTCGTCATCCTCGACCGGCCGCGGCACGAAGGCATCATCAAGGAGGTCCGGGAGGCCGGCGCGCGCATCAAGCTGATCTCGGACGGCGACGTCGCCGGCTCGATCTACGCGCTGCGCGAGGGCACCGGCGTGGACCTGCTGCTGGGCATCGGCGGCACCCCCGAGGGCATCATCTCGGCCTGCGCCGTGAAGTGCCTCGGCGGCACCATCCAGGGCAAGCTGTGGCCGAAGGACGACGCGGAGCGGCAGCGGGCCATCGACGCCGGGCACGACCTCGACCGGGTGCTCACCACGAACGACCTGGTCTCCGGCGAGAACGTCTTCTTCGTCGCCACCGGCATCACCGACGGTGAGCTGCTGCGGGGTGTGCGGTACCGGTCGGAGACCGCCACGACCGACTCGATCGTGATGCGGTCGAAGTCCGGCACGGTTCGCCGGATCGACTCGGAGCACCGGCTGAGCAAGCTGCGTGCGTACAGCGCGATCGACTTCGACAGGGCGAAGTAGCCGCGAAGTAGCCCGCGCTCGAGGCTCACAAGGGGCGCCCCCTGGTGCGGAGGGGGCGCCTCTGCACGTGTTAGCCCGCCTGCGCTATGCGGGGCACCGTCCGCGCCGCCTTGTTCAGTTCCATGTCGCGGCGGCGCCGCCGGGCCAGGACCACTCGGCGTTCGGCCGCGGTGAGACCGCCCCAGACGCCGTACGGCTCCGGCTGCAGCAGTGCGTGCTCGCGGCACTCGACCATCACCGGGCATCGCGCGCAGACCCGCTTGGCCGCCTCCTCGCGCGACAGCCTGGCCGCCGTGGGCTCCTTGGAAGGTGCGAAGAACAGGCCGGCCTCGTCGCGCCGGCACACCGCCTCGGTGTGCCAGGGTGCGTCTTGGTCCCTGTCCCGCGCCGGCCCCCGCTGGGCCGGAACGGCAGCTACCTGCAGGGACGAATGCGGCGGTTGCAGCACGGTCTACTCCTGACGACGGCTTCGCGAGCGAGAGACGATGGTGCAAGCCCTACCCGCTGTACGCGAGCCTATGCACTGCGTTCCGAACCGCAGGCGCGCGGCGGCTTGTTCACGACCCTGTGCGCCGTCTGCAGGAGGACCGATTCCTTCCGTTTCCGGCCCGATTCACAACCGTCAACGATCGAGGTGTTTGCGCAACGTCCTGTCGACCTTGCCCTGAACACGGTCGAGGATGTCCGCGACGAGCTTGCCGCGCTTCGGCCGCGCCTCGACATTGCCCAGTACGGCCCACCCGTCCACATAGACCACGGGAGCCTCGGACTCGACCGAATCCAGCGGGGAGACCTCGAAGTTGCCGAGGACACCGCCGCCGGTGCCGCGCAGCGACACGTTCTCCGGCACGCGGATCTGGACGTCGCCGAAGACCGAGACCGCCTTGATCACGACGTGCTGGTACTCGAAGATCGCCTCGCTGAGGTCGATCTCGACCGTGCCGAAGATCGCGTACGCGTGCAGGCGGCGCCCGGCACGCCAGCGCCCCCGGCGCATGGCGCTGCTGAACACGGCGACAACGTTGGCGTCGGCCTCGGCCGGTATCGCGCCCGGCGCGGGGCGGGGCGGCACGGGTGTGTAGGCCGGGGCCGCCGGACGCTCGTGGGCGGCGGGCAGGTCCCGGATGAAGACCTCCAGCTCGCCCACCGTCTTGGCGTTCAGCACCCCCTCCACGCGCTCGGCGTGCTCGTCGGCGGTCAGGCGCCCCTCGGCGAGGGCGTCGCGCAGGATGTCGGCGATGCGGTCGCGGTCGGCGTCCGAGGCGCGCAGTTCGGCGACGGGAGGCGCCGTGCGCTCCTGCTGGGGGTGCTTCTGAAGGTCCACGGCAGCAGCGTACCGAAACGCGATAGATCGCGACTAGGGGTGTGGACAACCCGGCGCGTCGCGAACTGAGCCTTACCTCACAGGTTCCGCGCCGACGGCAGGTTCTACGCTGGTGAGGCTCGTCGGCGCCGACGAGCCGCCGTCTGTCGAGTGAGGAATGGGCGAAGATGCCTGAGTTCGCGTACACCGATCTGCTCCCCATGGGAGAGGACACCACCCCGTACCGGCTGGTGACCTCCGAAGGTGTCTCCACCTTCGAGGCCGACGGGCGGACGTTCCTCAAGGTGGAGCCGCAGGCGCTGCGCAAGCTGGCCGAGGAGGCCGTCCACGACATCCAGCACTATCTGCGCCCGGCCCACCTGGCGCAGCTGCGCCGCATCATCGACGACCCGGAGGCGTCGGCGAACGACAAGTTCGTCGCGCTGGATCTGCTGAAGAACGCGAACATCGCGGCGGCCGGTGTGCTGCCCATGTGCCAGGACACCGGCACGGCGATCGTGATGGGCAAGCGCGGCCAGAACGTCCTCACCGAAGGTGAGGACGAGAAGGCGCTGTCCCACGGCATCTACGACGCCTACACCAAGCTGAACCTGCGCTACTCGCAGATGGCTCCGCTCACCATGTGGGAGGAGAAGAACACCGGCTCCAACCTCCCGGCGCAGATCGAGCTGTACGCGACCGACGGCGGCGCCTACAAGTTCCTGTTCATGGCGAAGGGCGGCGGCTCCGCCAACAAGTCGTTCCTGTACCAGGAGACGAAGGCCGTCCTGAACGAGGCCTCCATGATGAAGTTCCTGGAGGAGAAGATCCGTTCGCTGGGTACGGCCGCCTGTCCGCCGTACCACCTGGCGATCGTGGTGGGTGGTACGAGCGCCGAGTACGCCCTGAAGACCGCGAAGTACGCCTCCGCGCACTACCTGGACGAGATCCCGGCCGAGGGCTCGCCGCTCGGCCATGGCTTCCGGGACAAGGAGCTGGAGGAGAAGGTCTTCGAGCTGACGCAGAAGATCGGTATCGGCGCGCAGTTCGGCGGCAAGTACTTCTGCCACGACGTCCGGGTGGTCCGTCTCCCCCGCCACGGTGCGTCCTGCCCGGTGGCGATCGCCGTGTCCTGCTCGGCGGACCGCCAGGCCGTCGCGAAGATCACCGCCGAGGGCGTCTTCCTGGAGCAGCTGGAGACGGACCCGGCGCGGTTCCTGCCGGAGACGACGGACGAGCACCTGGAGTCGGAGGGCGATGTCGTCCGCATCGACCTCAACCAGCCGATGGACGAGATCCTGGCCGAGCTGACCAAGTACCCGGTCAAGACGCGGCTGTCCCTCAGCGGCCCGCTGGTCGTGGCCCGTGACATCGCGCACGCCAAGATCAAGGAGCGGCTGGACGCGGGTGAGGAGATGCCGCAGTACCTGAAGGACCACCCGGTGTACTACGCGGGCCCGGCGAAGACCCCCGAGGGTTACGCGTCCGGCTCCTTCGGTCCGACCACGGCCGGGCGCATGGACTCCTACGTCGAGCAGTTCCAGACGGCGGGCGGTTCCAAGGTGATGCTCGCCAAGGGCAACCGCAGCAAGCAGGTCACGGACGCGTGCGGCACGCACGGCGGCTTCTACCTCGGCTCGATCGGCGGTCCGGCCGCGCGGCTCGCCCAGGACTGCATCAAGAAGGTCGAGGTCGTCGAGTACGAGGAGCTCGGCATGGAGGCCGTCTGGAAGATCGAGGTCGAGGACTTCCCGGCGTTCATCGTCGTCGACGACAAGGGCAACGACTTCTTCAGCCCGCAGCAACTGTCTCAGCCGACCTTCACCAGCATCCCGGTGCGTGGTCCCGGCTTGGGCTGACCCGACAGCAACACCCCACAGAGAGCCCCCGGCCGTCGGCTGGGGGCTTCTCCCCATCTCACCCGCGCCCCGCCCACACAGGCCCGCGTGGGACCTCACTCGGGGCAGGGCGCGACCACGGCCGCAACGGTCTGGGCCACGGGTTTATGCGAGAACGCGCATAGTCGCCTGAATGCATAGACGCTCCTCGGCGGCCCCTCGTACCGTCGTACGCGACGGCCCGACCGGGGCCACGAATCAGGGGGGTTTCGCAATGGCACGCGAGGAACTGACTCGGCTCACCGGAAACGGCAATGGCGAGTGCGGTGAGGACGACTGCCCGAACGTGTACCGCACGGAGCGAGGATCGTTCGTCGTACAGGGCGACCTCTCCGACGCCTTCACACCACCCATGGGTGAGGGGCTGGTGGAGATCCCGGAATCGGTTCTCAGGGAGGCTATCCGTGCTCTTGGATGGTGACGAGTGGCGGGCAATGTTCCGGGGCATCCAGTCTGAAGCGTGGCGACTGGAGACCCTGCCCCAATACCTCGTACCGCAGGAGTCCGCAGAGATCGAGGCGTTCCGTGCGGGTAAGCAGATCGACCCGCACAGCTACTCGTCTGCATACACGGAAGACCTGAAGCGACTCAAAGACGAAGGGAAGAGGAAGGGGCGGGTGCACGTCCTGACCCAACCGCTTTCCGACTATCTGCGGTTCGAGTTCTCGCGGTATTACGCGCCTCACGCCCTAGCCGGCGAAGATATCCGCATCCTCGACGTGACCGATCGAGAGAACCCTCTGAGTGAGGTTCAGGACTTCTGGCTTTTCGATCGGTCGACTGTTGTCCTCATGAACTATGAGACGGACGGCACGCAGATCAATCGGGAGCTGTTCGAGGGCGATCCCGCCCCGTTCGTCGAGTATCAACGCATCGCCGAAGCCGAGTCAGTCCCCTTCCTGGAGTACGTGAAGGAGTGACGTTCGAAACCGAACAGCTTGGCCAGTCCAGCCAGGAACTGGCCACGAAGCTGCGAGAACTGCGCAAGCAAGCCGGACTCTCGGGGGTCCGGCTTGCGGCGCGCTGCAATATATCCCAATCCAAGGTGAGCCGGATTGAGAATGGGAAAGTGCGGCCGTCCCTGGTCGACGTCGAGCAAATCCTCAGAGCTCTCGACGCGCCACCGAACATAATCGAAGAGGTTTCGGTTCTCGCACGGCTGGCGAACACTGAATGGAGAAACCTTCGAGAGTTGCGCCGAAAGGGTCTCGGAACGCGCCAAGCCGAGTTGAAGGCGCTCGAAGCATCCTCGACGCACATGCGGTATTTCCTGCTGTCGATGGTTACCGGTCTTCTCGCAACTCCGGAATACGTGCGGGCGAGTCTCGCCCATTCACCGGCAGACACCAGCAAGGCCGTTGCGGGGAAACTGGAACGGCAAGCCATCCTCTATGACGATTCGAAGCGATTCACTTTCATTCTCACGGAACAAGCGGTTCGCTGGCCCGTTGTCGCGCCACTAGCATTGGCTGAGCAGATAGATCGGGTTGCCTCGCTGAGCTATCTGCCCAACGTATGTATTGGCATCATCCCCATCGGGACAGTCACCCATAAGACACCGCTGAACACGTTCACCATCTATGACGCGTCGCTGGCAACCATCGAAACCTCAGCCGGTCTGCTCGTACTCCGTGACGATCGAGACGTTAGAAGCTACCTAGAAGAGTTCTCCGGGTACGAGGGAAGCGCACTGTGCGGGGAAGACGCCAGGGCGAAACTCGCTGAGTGGGCAGCCATCTGCCGTTCATGATCTTTAGCCCACAACGCGAATAAATCACGTAGCAACGCACGCTCCCCGGCACCATTGCTGAGGCGAAAGGAACTCGCGGGGAGAGGCGACGGGATGAGCGCGGCAGCAGCGGCAGAGACGGACGCAAGTAAGTGGGAGTACGTCACTTACGCTCCCCGGGGCGAGACGTGCCCTGCCTGCCTGAAGTCAATCGAGACGCTGGAGCAGGTGAAGCGGGGAAGCATTGAACGGCAGTCGGGACCGCCGTTCGTCGTCTATCGGCATGTCAAGTGTCCGAAGGAGTGAGCGGCCATGCTGTGCACCCCCGCCCCCGTAATGCCTATCACCATGGTCGAGGCATACCGCCGAAAGCAGCGAGAGAAGACTCCTGACCCTGGCCCCGTAGAAGAGCAAGAGCAAGAGCCCCGGCACGCTAGGGACGGCGAATCTCCTCTCGCCTAGCGTGCTGGTTAAGTCCCACCAGCGCCCCCGTGCTGGTGGGACTTCTTTCCCGACTAAGGTTCAGCCGGCCTCTCCGAAGAAAAGATGGCCCCAGCGTTCAATGCGCAAGTGACCCCGCCGCACACAGCGGCGCCAATCTCCACACCGGCGGGCATTGAAGTACACCGGGTACGCCTCCAGGGAGCCGCCCTCGACGGCCGCTACCGTCTTCGGCCGGTCCGTCTCCAACGGCCCCCAAGCCATTGGCGCACATTGATCTTGTGCCCCGGCCCGTAACCCACGTCGGATAACCGTTGTCCCCTAGTTCACCGGTCCAAATCCAGCAGCCGGTTTCAGGGTCCTCGTAGGTCATCTCTTCGAGATAGAAGCGACGCCATTCCTCGTTAGTCATCTTCACGGCTTCACCACCAGTGGAGAGCTGACGGACTTCCCCTCGGCCGCTGGACGTTAAGGCCCTCCGCTAGAAGCCGAGCCTTTCGGTTTGCCATCATCTCTTCTTCGAAACGCTTTCGGGCCATCCAAAGAATCAGCTCGTTCACTGATCCCCCCGGTTCTGGTTCGAAGGAAGCGGCTTCCAATCCACGATCACAAGATGCCCAACATTGATGCACCGCTGGTTTCTGCAGGCGTTCTCAAACTACGAAGAGAGTGCACGCGGCAGGATGCCGACCCTAGGCCGTTCTTCTGGAAGTGCTGCCCAGGCAGTACGAGGCAGCGTGCGCCCGACTCAGGCCCGATCAAGCCCATGGACTTGGCTCCGGCTATGCCCTTCTGTACGGCCTGCTTGGTGAGTGCCTGACCGTTCTCTGCGGCCAGGATGGAAGCTAGGTCGCCCTCGGCGAACTCGGCGTGCCCTAGCCGGTTGCCCCATCCCAGGGCAGCGAAGTACACCCGCAGGGCGAGAGGTTTGATCAGAGGGCTGCGCGCTTTCGCTCGGCAGTCAACCTGAGAAATGGCGCCCCACGGGGCGCCGGGTCCGAATCCAATTTTCAATCTATCCTCGGGCTTAGTTGGCTGCTCTGGCTGCTCGGGTATGTCTACAGCGAAACCCCTGACAGAATCAAGGAAGGGCGTTTAAACGTCCAGAACGCAGGCGTACGTAGGCTCCGTAGCGAGCACGGGCGGGCACAAATAGGCCCCCGAAGCGTGTAAACGCTCCAGGGGCCTTGGGGCTAGGGACATCAGTCTCCGGAGTGCGGTCGTCGAGCTGGAAGAATCCATTCGGATTCCGGCTCCGTCCAGAGGTATCCGCTAGGCACCTGCAAGCCGGTTTCCTGCGCAATCTCGGAAACTTCAGGAATCCTGATACGCGCGCGACGTTTCCCTTCTTCGGTGAAGCCGACCGTCACAGTTATTCCGTGGCGCTGGATGAACACCCGCTTTTGTTCGTCATCCTTGGTTTCCCACTCTTCGGCGTAGGTACGCCCAGTCTCCTTCCAGGCGGGAGCGTCCTCCGCCTGTTTGATCTCGTTACGCAGCCTCTCCACCTTGGCGGACTGAAATTCATGCTGCTTCCAGTAACGCTCGCCCTGTACGTCCGTCTTGATGCGACCGGCTAGGTAGTCACTCTCCAACCGGTCAAGGGTGGCTTCCGCTTCAGCCAACTCGGTCTTCGCCTGGCTGATCGAGTTATTGACCCTCTCCATTACCGGCAACGGTCCGAGAGTGACCCTCACGAACTGCCCAACGGCCATGTCGAGGTCTTCTCTTCGGATACGCGCAGGACTCGGGCAGGTTCCCGTATTGATGTTGTTGCAGGCGTAGTAGTAGAAGACCCTTCCGTTCTCCTTGGTCTTCTTGGAAGAGGACATCTTCGCGCTGCACAGGTCGCAGACGGCCACACCGCCCAGCATGGAGCGAGAAGGCGTGGCACGGGCCACCGGGCGATTGGCCGTGAGATCAGCCACCAGGGAAGCCCAATCCCCATATTCCATGAGCGGCTCATCCGTGATCCGTACCGGCTCCCCGTCGTCATCCGCGACAGGCTCGCCCTTGTAGGTATAGATGCCACCCACCGTGGGGTTGGTCACGATCGCCCGAATGGCATTAGCCGTCCAGGCGACCCCTCGCGGCTCATTGCCGCGATCAATTCGCAGGTAGTCACGCCACGTCGGAACATCGCGCTGATTCAGGTCGACGGCAATCTTGTACGCAGACCAGTCGCCCTTCAACTTCTCGACGATGTCCCGGAGAAGAGCGGCGTACTCCGCATCCTGGATGAGCTTCTTGCCCCCGTCCTCTTGGCGCTCGAACCGGTAGCCGAACGGGAGCACACCCCCGATCCACACCCCCTTCGCCTTCCGGGCCATCGAGCCGGACAGAGCGCGAGCACGGATGGTGTCCAGTTCCCCTTCCGCGAAGGCGGCGATGATCTGAGCGAACATCTTGCCCATGGGGGTGGACATGTCGATGCCCTCGGTCACGGACACGATCACCTTGCCGTGCTTCTGGCACCATTCGAAGACCTCGGCGAAGTGGCCCGCCTTCCTGCTGAGGCGGTCGAGCTTCCAGACAGCCAAGACATCCCACTCGTCGGCCCGCTCGTTGAACCAGGGACCGAGGCCAGGTCTCTTGAAGGGGTGCATGGCGCCGGACACATCCACGTCCTCGGCCCACCCGACGATGCGTCCTTCTATAGAGGGGCCGTGCGCCCAGTGCTCGACGGCGGCGCGCTGCTTCTCCGGGCTGGTCGTGTCGTCCTTCATGACGGAGAGGCGAACGTTCCCCAGCACCCTCGGGTTAGAGATCATGCGCGGATGCTACGGGTGGTGCCGCCAGATGAACAAGTCGAACGACTTCTTCCAGGACCCGGCTCCGCAGCCGACGTTCACGTCGATGCCGGTGCGGGGGCCGGGGCTGGCGTAGCACGTGGGGTGCGGCGGGGACGGTCCTCGCCCCCGCCGCCCCTACCCGTCCCATCCCCGGGGGCTCCGCCCCGGACCCCGGCGGGGACTGCGTCCCCTGCACCCCTCGCGAGGCTCCGCCCCTGCAACCCGAGCGTCGACGGTGATGAAGGCGACACGGTGGCCCACCCGGGTGGCCCAGGGGACGGAACATCCGTACCGCCCCCGTCGCTGTACCCGGCATGAGTGAATACCGCATCGAGCACGATTCCATGGGTGAGGTCCGTGTGCCCGTCGGGGCCAAGTGGCGGGCGCAGACTCAGCGGGCGGTCGAGAACTTTCCCGTCTCCGGGCAGCGCATCGAGCGCGCGCACATCGAGGCGCTCGCCCGGATCAAGGGGGCCGCGGCGAAGGTGAACGCCGGGCTCGGGGTGCTCGACAAGGACGTCGCCGAGGCGATCCAGGACGCGGCCGCGGAGGTGGCCGAGGGGAAGTGGGACGAGCACTTCCCGGTGGACGTGTTCCAGACGGGGTCCGGCACCTCGTCCAACATGAACACCAACGAGGTCATCGCCACGCTGGCGAGCGAGCGGCTCGGCCGGGACGTGCATCCGAACGACCACGTCAACGCCTCCCAGTCGTCCAACGACGTCTTCCCCTCCTCCCTGCACATCGCCGCCACCGCCGCCGTCACCCGCGATCTGATCCCGGCCCTGGAACACCTCGCCGGCTCCCTGGAGCGCAAGGCCGCGGAGTTCGGTGACGTGGTGAAGTCGGGGCGGACCCATCTGATGGACGCGACGCCCGTGACGCTGGGCCAGGAGTTCGGCGGGTACGCGGCCCAGGTGCGGTACGGGATCGAGCGGCTGAACGCCTCCCTGCCGAGGCTGGCCGAGCTGCCGCTGGGCGGCACCGCCGTGGGGACCGGGATCAACACCCCGCCCGGGTTCTCCGCCGCCGTGATCGAGGAGGTCGCCCGCGCCACCGGGCTGCCGCTCACCGAGGCGCGCAACCACTTCGAGGCACAGGGGGCACGCGACGGGATCGTGGAGACCAGCGGACAGCTGCGGACCATCGCCGTGGGGCTCACGAAGATCGCCAATGATCTGCGGTGGATGGCGTCGGGGCCGCGGACGGGACTCGCCGAGATCCGGCTCCCCGACCTCCAGCCGGGCTCCTCGATCATGCCGGGCAAGGTCAACCCGGTCGTCCCGGAGGCCGTTCTCATGGTCTGCGCGCAGGTCGTCGGCAACGACATGACCATCGCCACCGCCGGCGCCTCCGGGAACTTCGAGCTCAATGTGATGCTCCCGGTCATCGCGAAGAACGTGCTGGAGTCGATCCGGCTGCTCGCCAACGTCTCGCGACTGCTCGCCGACCGCACCGTCGACGGGATCACCGCCGACCGGGAACGGGCCCGCGAGTACGCCGAGTCGTCACCCTCCGTGGTCACCCCGCTCAACAAGTACATCGGGTACGAGGAAGCCGCGAAGGTCGCCAAGAAGGCCCTCGCGGAACGGAAGACGATCCGCCAAGTCGTGCTGGAGAGCGGGTACGTGGAGCGTGGCGAGCTCAGCCCGGAGCAGCTCGACGAGGCGCTGGATGTCCTGCGTATGACGCGTCCGTAACCACTGGCGGACCATTGTCCCCGCCGGGCCAGAACCGTGACGCGCACCGCAGCGTCGTATGCCTACGGCACCTAATATCTGTGCATGGCAGACGGCGGAGCGGTGAGACGCATGGAGCGCGAGGAAGCGGGCGGCTCGGCGGGCTACTGGGCGCCCGGCAGTCACATCCTGTGGCGGTACCGGGAGAATGCCGGTGAGCGCTTCCACATCGCACGCCCCGTCACCGTCGTCCGGGACGACGGTGACCTGCTCGCCGTGTGGATGGCGCCGGGCACCGAGTGCATGAAGCCGGTGCTCGCCGACGGTACGCCCGTGCACGTGGAGCCGCTGGAGTCCCGGTACACCAAGCCGCGCACCGTGGAGGTCGGCCGCTGGTTCGGCACGGGGGTGCTGAAGCTGGCCCGGCCCGGTGAGCCGTGGTCGGTGTGGCTGTTCTGGGAGCCGGGCTGGCGTTTCAAGAACTGGTACGTCAATCTTGAGCAGCCGCTGGCCCGTTGGGACGGCGGAGTGGACTCCGAGGACCATTTTCTGGACATCTCCGTTCACCCGGACCGCAGTTGGCACTGGCGTGACGAGGACGAGTTCGCGCAGGCCCAGCGGGACGGGCTGATGGACGCCCGGCTGGCCGGTCAGGTGCGGGAGGCGGGGCGAGCCGTGGTGGAGGTGATCCGCACCTGGGGGCCGCCGTTCTCCGAAGGCTGGCAGCACTGGCGCCCGGATCCGTCCTGGGCTGTACCTTCACTTCCGGAGGACTGGGACCGTACTCCAGCGCATGTGTCCTCATGAGACCCTTGATGCGCCCCCGGTCCACAACCGTAGGATCGTCCTCCGCAAGGGTGCGCAACAGCAACTCCCGGAACATGCGCCGGGCTTGACCGAACGTCACCGAGGGGCGGCAGGACGTGAGCGAGGGGTACGAGGGCAACACCGGCACGGGCCGGAGAAGGTTCGCCGGTTGCACAGGAACAACCTCTGACCACGCGGGAATTCCGTTCCCGGGGCACGTATTCCGGGTATCGGGATTTCTGCGGGACGAACTGCGCGCGCGGCGCGCAGCCCCGGACGGATGGATTCGACACGCGTGACGGAGCACCCCACCCCCTCCTACGACCGCCCCCAGCCGGGCGTCGACCCCGCGGAGCCCCGCGGGGCGCTCATGCGTTCCCCGAAGTCGCTCGGCGCCACCGCCTTACCCGCACAGGCCCGCACCGGCGAGACGCCCTCTTCGCCCGGTGCGACCGCGCCCTGCGGCAAGGGGAAGGAGCCCCCAGTCAATCGCCCCGAGCACTCGCAGCCGGCCGCCGCCGAGACCGATACGCACCGCCCGCGTCCCACGCCGGAGGGCATTCCGCCACAGCCCGGCGCCGAGCAGGAGCGGGCCACCGGTGGCCAGGACCGCCGTACCGGACGGGGGCTGCCGCCCGGGCGGCCGATGCCGATGCGGCGGGACGGGGACCGGCTGCGGTTCGTGGGCGCCGCGACCCGGCGGATCGCCCGTGGCATCGACCTCGACGAGATCGTGATGGGCCTGTGCCGGGCCACCGTGCCGACCTTCTCGGACGCCATCCTCGTCTATCTGCGCGACCCGCTGCCGGTGGGCGACGAGCGGCCCACGGGACCCGTCGTGCTGCGGCTGCGGCGCACGGACCGGATCCCGGAGGAACGTGACACCGAGGGCGGCTTCCTGCCCGTGCAGGCCCCGGAGCCCGAACCGACGGACCCGACGGGACTGTCGGAGCTGTCCTCGCTGACCGCCGAGCTGTGCGAGGTGCGGCCCGGCGGCGCGCTGAACGAGGTGCTGCGCGGGGTACGTCCCGTGTTCGCGGACGCGCCGGCCGCCCGCGCCGCGCTGCCCGAACTCCTCGGCGAGAGCGGCGAGTCGGTCGTCCCCGACGGCCAGCACGCGATCCTCGCCCCGCTGCGCGGCCGCCGCCGGGTCATCGGTGCCGCGCTCTTCCTGCGCCGCCCGGAGCGCCTGGCCTTCGAGGCCGACGACCTGCTGGTCGCCGCCCAGCTGGCCACGCACAGCGCCCTGGGCATCGACAAGGCGGTGCTGTACGGCCGCGAGGCCTACATCGCCGACGAGCTGCAGCGCACCATGCTCCCGGAGACCCTGCCGCGCCCGACGGGCGTCCGGCTGGCCTCCCGCTATCTCCCCGCGGCCGAGACCGCCCGGGTCGGCGGTGACTGGTACGACGCCATCCCGCTGCCCGGCAGCCGGGTCGCGCTGGTCGTCGGCGACGTCATGGGCCACTCCATGACCTCCGCCGCGATCATGGGCCAGCTGCGCACCACCGCGCAGACCCTGGCCGGGCTCGACCTGCCGCCGCAGGAGGTGCTGCACCATCTCGACGAACAGGCCCAGCGCCTGGGCAGCGACCGGATGGCGACCTGTCTGTACGCCGTGTACGACCCGGTCTCGCACCGCATCACCATCGCCAACGCCGGCCATCCGCCGCCGGTGCTGCTGCACCTGGGCGGGCGGGCCGAGGTGCTGCGGGTGCCGCCGGGCGCGCCGATCGGCGTGGGCGGGGTCGACTTCGAGGCCGTGGAGCTGGACGCGCCCGCCGGGGCCACGCTGCTCCTCTACACCGACGGTCTGGTCGAGTCCCGGCTGCGGGACGTGTGGACCGGCATAGAGCAGCTGCGCGAGAAGCTGGCGGCGACCGCCCAGCTGACCGGTCCCGACCACCCTCCGCCCCTTGAGGCCCTGTGCGACGAGGTGCTCGACATGCTCGGTCCGGGCGACCGGGACGACGACATCGCGCTGCTCGCCGCCCGCTTCGACGGGATCGCGCCGAGCGACGTGGCGTACTGGTTCCTGGAGCCGGAGGACGCGGCCCCCGGCCGGGCCCGTCGGCTGGCCCGGCGCGCGCTCGCCCGCTGGGGTCTGGAGGACCTCAGCGACTCGGTGGAGCTGCTGGTCAGCGAGGTCGTCACCAACGCCGTGCGCTACGCGTCCCGTCCGGTCACCCTCCGGCTGCTGCGCACCGACGTGCTGCGCTGCGAGGTCGGCGACGACGTGCCGCAGCTGCCGCGGCTGCGGCAGGCGCGGGCGACGGACGAGGGCGGGCGCGGGCTGTATCTGGTGAACCGACTGGCCAGGCGGTGGGGCGCGACCCGGCTGAGCACCGGAAAGGTCGTCTGGTTCGAACTGAACCGCAGTTAGGCCCGGTTCGCTGCCGTCACAGAGCTTCGCAGGCCCGCACGGCGCAGAGGGCGCCCGGACTGTCCGGGCGCCCTCTGGCGTCACTGCTGGTCGGCCGGGTTGAGCGGGTTGTCCGTGATGCCACCCGTCGGTGTGGCCGGCGGGGTCGTCGTCGGCGGCCTGGTCGTCGGGGTCTGGGTCGGTGGCTGGGTGGTCGGGGTCTGGGTCGGCGACTGCGTCGGCGTGTCGGACGGGCTCGGCGGCTCGGAGGTCGGCGACTGGGACGGGGTCTCGGTCGGCGACGACGACCAGGTCGGCGTGTCGGTCGGCTCGACGGCCGCGCCCTGGGTGGCGTTCAGGTCGAACGTGGCCTTGCCCGTGACGCCGAAGGTGTACGTCGCCCAGATCTTGGCCGGGTAACCGCCGCCGTTGACCCTCAGGCCGGGGAGCGGGAGTCCGGTCGCGCCCTTCAGCGAGACATGGTTCTTGGTCTTCTTGTCCTCGCCGAACAGGCCCACCGAGGTGACCAGGTCGGGGGTGTAGCCGGTGAACCAGGCGGACCGGTTCTCGTCGGAGGTACCCGTCTTGCCCGCCACCTGCTGGCCGTTGCGCAGCGGGTTCCGCGCCACCGAGTCACGGGCCGTACCGTCGTCGACCACGCCGGTCAGCACCGAGGTCACCGTGTCGGCGGCGGTGCGGCTGATCACCTGGCCGCCGATCGGGTCGGACATCTCGACCGTACGGCTCTTGGCCTCCGCCGACTTGATGATCGACGGCGTCACCTTCGCGCCGTGGTTGTCGAAGGTGGCGTAGATACCGGCCATCTCCAGCGGGCTGGCGCCCATGGAGCCCAGTGTCTGCGCGGGCACCGCCTGCATGCCCTTGGTGTCCATGCCCAGCTTCTTGGCGGTGCTCATCACGTTGTCCATGCCCACGTCGACGCCCATCTGCGCGAAGACGGAGTTGACGGACTGGTTCATGGCCTTCTGGACCGTGATGGGGCCGTAGTTCTGGTCGTCCTCGTTGGGCGGGGCGAAGCCGACCTTGGTGCCGTGGTCCACGACCGGGCGGCGGCTGGTGCCGTCGTACTTCGTGCTCGCGGTGATCGCCGTGCCGTTCTGCGTCTTGGCGTCGTCCTCCAGCGCGGCGGCGAGGATCAGCGGCTTGAACGTCGAGGCGGGCTGGTAGTCCCGGCGGGTCGCGTTGTTGAAGTAGTGCTTGTAGTAGTCCACACCGCCGTACAGGGCGACGATGTGGCCCGTCTTGGGGTCGACCGAGACGGCGCCGGCCTGGACGTTCCCGTCGACCTTGCGCTTCTTCGGGTCGAGCTTGTCGGTCAGCTGCGACTTGACCGCCTTCTCCAGCGCGGCCTGCTTCTTCCGGTCGACGTTCAGGGTGATGGTCCAGCCCTGGTCCACGACCGCGTTCTCCGCCTGGGACTGTGTCAGGCCGTCCCGGTCCATCAGCTGCTTCTCGAGCTGCTGGTTGGCGAGTTCGACCAGATAGCCCTTCTGCCCGTCCAGACCGGGCGCGCCCTTGGGCGCCTTGGGCACCGGGAACGTCATGGCGTCGCGCTTGGCCTTGGACAGCCAGCCCTCCTCGACCATGTTGTCCAGGACGTAGTTCCAGCGGTTCTTCACCAGTTTCCTACTGGTCTCCGAGGCGACGGCCCAGTCGTACTGGCTCGGTGCCTGCAGCAGCGCGGCGAGATACGCGCCCTGCTCGACCTTCAGCTTCTCGGCGTCGATCCGGTAGTAGGCCTGCGCGGCGGCCTGAATGCCGTAGGCGTTACGGCCGTAGTAGCTGGTGTTGATGTAGCCCGCGAGGATGTCGTCCTTGGACTTCTGGCGGTCCACCTTCAGCGAGATGACCAGTTCCTTCAGCTTGCGCGTGACGGTCTGGTCCTGGTTGAGGTAGTAGTTCTTGACGTACTGCTGGGTGATCGTCGAACCACCCTGCTTGCCCTTGCCGGAGAGCGTGTTGATCAGACCGCGGGCGGTGCCACGGAAGTCGACGCCGACGTCCTTGTAGAAGGACTTGTTCTCGGCCGCCACGAAGGTCAGCTGGACCTTCCTCGGCACCTTGGAGAGGTCGACGATCTCACGGTTGACCGTGCCCCTGCGGGCCAGGATCGTGCCGTCGCTGTACTTGTAGATGTTGCTCTGCCGCTTCGCCGCCGCGTTGCCCTCGGGCACGTCCACCACCAGGTACAGCACGATGAAGGACCCGATGCACAGCAGGCAGAGGCCGAGGAACGTGCCGAGGATCTTCTTCCAGGTGAACAGTCTGCGTATGCGGCCCTTGGCGGGCCTGCCCGGGCCTGTGGACCCTGCCGCCCCACCCGGCGAGCGGCGCCTGGGCGCCGCTCGGTGGCCACCGCCACCGCGCTGTCGCGCTCGTCGTTCTTCCGCTCGTCCCATGAGTACGTCTGCTCCCCGTCTCGGCTGTCACACAGGTGTTTGGCTCAGGTCAGCTCAGAAAGCTAACACCGCTCTATATGACAAAGGGCGCCCGATCCGCTCTTTTACGGACGTGACAATCAGCACCCCACCCCATGGGAACCGACGTACGAAAGGGGTCCGAGGTTGCCATGAGGCGGTAAAGTGATATCACTTAGCTAAAGCAGTGCTAGACGAACGGGGGGGACCCACCCATGCCCACACACGACGCACACGGCACGCACGACGCGCACGACGCACCCGAGATGCCCGCCCCGCGGGTGCGGGAGTTCACCGCGCACAGCATCGGCGGCGGACTCGCGCTGCTGCTCGGGCTGACCGGACTGCTGGTCACCTTCGGCCTCATCACCGCCTCCTCGACGGTCACCGCGGCCGGCGCCAAGGCCGGACTGCTGGTCGCGGGCGTGCTCGTCCTCCTCGCCTCCGTCATCGCGATGCGCGGACTGAACACGGTGGCGCCGGGCGAGGCGCGGGTGGTCCAGCTCTTCGGGCGGTACCGGGGAACGATCCGGCAGGACGGCCTGCGCTGGGTGAACCCCTTCACCTCGCGGACCCGGATCTCCACCCGGGTGCGGAACCACGAGACCGCCGTCCTCAAGGTCAACGACGCCTACGGCAATCCGATCGAGCTCGCCGCGGTCGTGGTCTGGAAGGTCCAGGACACAGCCCAGGCCGTCTTCGAGGTGGACGACTACGCCGAGTTCGTCGCCACGCAGACCGAGACGGCGGTGCGGCACATAGCCATCGAGTACCCGTACGACGCGCACGACGAGGACGGGCTGTCGCTGCGCGGCAACGCCGAGGAGATCACCGAGAAGCTCGCGGCCGAGTTGCACGCGCGCGTGGAGGCGGCCGGTGTGCGGATCATCGAGTCGCGCTTCACGCATCTCGCGTACGCTCCCGAGATCGCCTCCGCGATGCTTCAGCGGCAGCAGGCCGGTGCGGTGGTCGCGGCCCGGCGGCAGATCGTCGACGGAGCGGTCGGGATGGTGGAGGCGGCGCTCGCCCGGATCGCCGAGCGGGACATCGTGGAGCTGGACGAGGAGCGCAAGGCGGCGATGGTTTCCAATCTGATGGTGGTGCTGTGCGGGGACCGGGCACCGCAGCCCGTCCTGAACACGGGGACCCTCTACCAGTGACGGACGCCTCCGGGGACCAGGCACCCCAGCGTCGGCCGCAGCAGCGCAAGCAGGTGCTGCTGCGGCTCGACCCGTCCGTGTACGAAGCACTGGCACGCTGGGCCGGGGACGAACTGCGCTCCGCCAACGCCCAGATCGAATACCTCCTGCGCAAAGCCCTCGCGGACGCCGGACGGCTGCCGAAGGGCGCGGGCCCGATTCCGCGCCGTGGACGGCCCCCGGGGCCGGACTGACCGGCGTGTAGCAGAACCGTGACAAACGGCCCCCACCTGCGGGGCCGTACCCCGGGCCATGATCTACACACTCCGCGTATACATACCGCGTATACACCGTATGTAGAGTGCTGCCATGTCCATCGGTCACACCCTTCTGGGGCTCCTGGAGTCCGGCCCGTGTCACGGTTACGACCTGAAGCGGGCCTTCGACGAGAAGTTCGGTCACGACCGGCCGCTGCACTACGGCCAGGTCTACTCGACGATGTCCCGCCTGCTGAAGAACGGGCTCGTCGAAGTCGACGGGATCGAGGCGGGCGGCGGGCCCGAGCGCAAGCGCTACGCCATCACGGACGCCGGGATCACCGACGTCGACCGGTGGCTGGCGACGCCGGAGAAGCCGGAGGAGTACCTCCAGTCGACCCTCTACACCAAGGTCGTCCTCGCGCTGCTCACGCACCGGAACGCGGCCGGCATCCTCGACACCCAGCGCTCCGAGCACCTGCGCAGCATGCGGATCCTGACCGACCGCAAGCGCAAGGGCGACCTCGCGGACCAGCTGATCTGCGACCACGCGCTGTTCCACCTGGAGGCGGACCTGCGTTGGCTGGAGCTGACCACCGCGCGCCTCGACAGGCTCCGTGAGGCGGTGGCCAAGTGACTCCTCCTCCCGGTTCCCTGCTCACCGCCCAGGACCTGCGCAAGGCGTACGGGCCGACCGTCGCGCTGGACGGCGCCGAGTTCTCCATCCACCCCGGTGAGGTCGTCGCCGTGATGGGCCCCTCCGGGTCCGGCAAGTCGACGCTGCTGCACTGCCTCGCCGGTATCGTGCCGCCGGACTCGGGCTCCATCACGTACAACGGGCAGGAGCTCGCGACGATGAGCGACGCCCAGCGCAGCGCGCTGCGGCGGTCCGAGTTCGGGTTCGTGTTCCAGTTCGGGCAGCTCGTACCGGAGTTGACCTGTGTGGAGAACGTCGCCCTGCCGCTGCGGCTGAACGGCACCTCCCGCAAGGAGGCCGAGCGGGCCGCGCTGAGCTGGATGGAGCGGCTGGAGGTCGACGACCTGAAGGGCAAGCGGCCCGGCGAGGTGTCCGGCGGTCAGGGCCAGCGGGTCGCGGTGGCGCGGTCGCTGGTGACCGGGCCGCGGGTGCTGTTCGCCGACGAGCCGACCGGCGCGCTCGACTCCCTCAACGGCGAGCGTGTGATGGAGCTGCTGACGGACGCGGCCCGCTCCACCAACGCGGCCGTCGTCCTGGTCACGCACGAGGCGCGGGTGGCCGCGTACTCCGACCGCGAGATAGTCGTGCGGGACGGGAAGTCCCGGGACATGGAGCGCGCCGTATGAGCGCACGCCAGTGGTCGAGGGATCTGGCCATGGGGGTCCGGTTCGCCTTCACCGGCGGACGTGAGGGCTGGGTCCGGGCGGTGCTGACGGCGGTCGGCGTCGGGCTCGGGGTGGCGCTGCTGCTTCTCACGACGGCGGTGCCGAACGCGCTGAACGAGCGTGACCGGCGCGGCAGCGCCCGGGACGACTTCACCTACAGCGGGAAGGTGATGCCGAAGGCGGACGACACGCTCGTCGTCGGCCGCACCGACACGACGTTCCGCAGCGACGACGTCCGCGGCCGGCTCCTGGAGCCCGAGGGCGCACGCGCGCCGCTGCCGCCGGGCATCGCAAGGTTCCCGGCGAAGGGCGAGATGGTCGTCTCGCCCACGCTGAAGAACCTGCTCGAGTCCGACTCCGGCAAGCTGCTGCGCGAGCGCATCCCCTACCGCATCACCGGCACCATCGAGCAGTCCGGACTCATCGGGCCCGCCGAACTCGCCTACTACGCGGGCGCCCAGGGGCTGGAGAACCATCTGTCCGGCGGCAACGTCGAGCGCATCGACCGCTTCGGGCCCTCCCCCGGGAACTCCCAGGAGCCCCTGGACCCGGTTCTGCTGCTGCTCATCCTGATCGTCTTCACCGTGCTGCTGCTGCCGGTCGGCGTGTTCATCGCGGCGGCCGTGCGCTTCGGCGGCGAGCGCCGGGACCGCCGGCTCGCGGCGCTCAGGCTGGTCGGCGCGGACGGCCGGATGGCGCGCCGGATCGCCGGCGGCGAGGCGCTCGCCGGGGCACTGCTCGGACTCGCCCTCGGCACCGGCTTCTTCCTGGCCGGGCGTCAGCTGGCGGCCCTGCTGAAGGTGCAGGACATCAGCGTGTTCCCGAGCGACCTCAACCCGTCGCCGGCGCTCGTCGCGCTCGTCGCCGTCGCCGTGCCCGCGGCGGCCGTCCTGGTGACGCTGTTCGCCCTGCGCGGGGTCGTCATCGAACCGCTCGGCGTGGTCCGCAAGGCGCAGCCGCCGCGGCGCCGGCTGTGGTGGCGGCTGCTGCTGCCGCTGGGCGGTCTAGCGTTGCTCTACCCGATGATCGGGCAGGGCAACGACAACGGGAACTTCAACGAGTGGCTGGTGATCGGCGGCACGGTACTGCTGCTCGTCGGCATCACCGCCCTGCTGCCGTGGATCGTCGAGGCCGTGGTGGCCCGGCTGAACTCCGGTTCGGTCTCCTGGCAACTGGCCGTTCGCAGGCTTCAGTTGAGCAGCGGTACGGCCGCCCGCATGGTCAACGGCATCGCCGTCGCGGTGGCCGGGGCGATCGCGCTGCAGATGCTTTTCGCCGGGGTCGAGGGCGACTACACCAAGCAGACCGCCAACGATCTGACCCGGGCTCAGCTGGAGGTCTCCACGGGCAACGGCATCCCGCTGGCCGAGGCCGGCCGGCAGCTGGAGAAGACCGAGGGCGTGCGCCGCGCGTCGGCCATCTCGCTGACCTCGGTCGGAGACCGGGCGAAGGAGCCCGACTCCTCGCTGGACGTCGCCGTCGGCAGCTGCACGGAACTGCGCGAGGTGGCGCGGCTGGCGTCCTGCCGCAACGGCGATATCTTCCGGATCCTCGGCAGCGACTACGACAGCAAGACGAAGAAGCTCGCCGCGCCGGGCAGCACCGTGTACTTCGACCCGTCGTACGAGGGGACGACGAGCCACCCGACGGCCTGGCAGGTGCCCTCCCGCGTCAAGACGGCGGAGCAGCGCGAGGACCCGACCGGCTATGCGCGCGGCGGCCTGCTGATCACCTCGGGCGCGCTGCCCAAGGGCGCGGCGGCCGGTCTGTACCAGAAGGTGTTCGTGATGCTGGACCCGTCGGTGCCGGACGCTCGCGAGAACGCGCGCAACACGGCCGCGCGGCTGGATCCGATGGCGAACGTGTTCAGCCTGGCGGCCAGTAAGCAGTCGACGCAGTTCCGGTCCATCCGTACCGGTCTGTTCGTCGGTGCCAGCTGCGTCCTGATGCTGATCGGCGTGAGCCTGCTGGTCTCCCAGCTGGAGCAACTGCGCGAGCGCAAGAAGCTGCTGTCGTCGCTGATCGCCTTCGGCACCCGGCGCCGCACCCTGGGTCTGTCGGTGCTGTGGCAGACGGCGATCCCGATCGCGCTCGGCCTGCTGCTGGCCTCCACGGTGGGTCTGACGCTGGGCGCGGTCCTGCTGAGGATGACGAACACCACGATCCGCGTGGACTGGATGAGCGTCCTGTCGATGACCGGCGTGGGTGCCGGAGTCGTCATCGCCGTGACGCTGCTCAGCCTGCCGCCGCTGCTGCGGCTGATGCGGCCGGACGGGCTGCGGACGGAGTAGCCGCACCTCGTCGCGTGGGCCCCTTCCCGGTGGGAGGGGCCCACGCCCCGTGCGGTCACAGGCTGTGCTCCCGCACCACCCTCCGGGCCTGGGCGAACAGCATGCCGACGTTGACCGACTTGCGGCAGACGATGACGGCCACGACGTCCTGCTGCTCGGTCATACGGATGAACAGGTGAGTGAGATTCTCGCTGTTGACCAGGATCTCCTGGAAGAAGTGGCTGTCAGCGGTGATGCCGCGACGCTCCTTGAAGATGTCCTCGATCATCACGACCGTCCGCCCCTGGAACAGGTCGAGGGTCGCGCCCGCCAGGAGGTCCAGGACCTCGGGCGGGTGGTTGTCGACCGTCTCGTAGGACAGCAGCATCCCGGTCGACATGTCGACCACACCTGCCGCGAGGCAGTCCGGTGCGTCGCTGCGCAGCGATTTGACCAGACTCATCACCTGGTCGGAAAAACCCGGAGTCATACGCTTTGTCGCCATCCCTTCACACTCCTTCTGGTGTCTTGTCCATGAGGATCGAACCGATCCGGTCGAGGGCCGGGTGGGTGGCCCGGTGCAGTCGGTCCACGTCCATCCCCTCGTCGCCGAGCACGACCATCAGGGCCGTGTCGCCGACGGCGTAGAAGGCGACGCAGCCGTGGCTGCCGTACGTCACCGTCTGCCGCAGCACTCCGCGTGAGGTGGCCTCGGCGGTGCGGCGCGCCAGGCCGAGGCCGGCGGCCGCGAGCGCGGCGAGGCCCTCCGGGTCGATCGAGTCCGCCGTGTCGGCCGCGATGAGCATTCCGTCGGCGGCGGCCAGTGCTGTGTCGGTAATTCCTGTGACCCTTTCGCGCAGCCCGCGCATTTCTCGCGCCAGGGCTTCGTGATTCATGTGCTCAACTCCTCGTTCCTGACTGAATTCGACCGTTGCGGCGATCAACTCGCGCCTTTCATTTGGCGGTTCCGTGCCGCAGCCGGAAGAACCCTTTCCAGCTCACCCCACTCTTGGTCGGGGTGAGGGCTTCGGTGATGCCGCTGGCGCCCGGTTCGCGGCGCGGCAGTTCGGTGGGGGCGGGGGGCGGCTCCGGGGCCGGGGCGCTCGGGGGCGGCTTCCGGTGTCGTACGACCGGAGCCTCCAGCGGCATCCGGACGGGGATCCGGTCGGCGAGGGCAGCGCACTCCAGCAGCCCTTCGCCGAGCATGCGCGCGACCTCCACCGTGACGGTGTAGACCCCGCGGCCGGTACGGAAGGCCAGGTCCCGGGCGGTGCGGCGGCCGTCGGCATGGACGAGCAGCTCCTGTTGCAGCGGGGTGCGGGCGCGCTCGGCCGGGGCCACGGGCAGGGGGCGTTCCCGGTCGGGGCGCACGGGGTACGGCAGCGCGGCCACGGCGGCCAGTTTGCGCACCGCCTCCTGGAGCAGCCGGGCGGGTGTCTCGCCGACGGCGACCGGGGCGTACGGCTCGGTGCCGGTGACGGGCTCGCAGTCGTCCACCTGGCCGGCGACGATGGCGAAGGCCGCGTCGTGCAGGGCCATGACACATACCACCCTGAGCTGGGCGGGCCCCGCGTAGCCGTGGGCGATCAGCCCGGCGGCCGGCCAGCGTGCCCCGCCGGACTCGCGCACCAGTTCCGCCCATTGCTCGCCGTCGATGCGGTCGGAGCGCAGCAGGAGCGCCTCGGGAGCGGGAGCGCCGGGGCTCGCGGCCGCGACCACGAGCCCGTCCCGCAAGTGGAACACGCCGCCCGGGTTGCCCGGCACCCGCAGCTCTCCCGTGAATCCCTCGCGCCCGCACACGGTGAGGGCGTGCGCGAGCCGTCCGTGGCCGGCCCGGTCAAGGGAATCCCGAACCTCCGACATCACTCCCCTTGGCTTATCGGCATTTCGCACTGACGCCTGACGCGTCGCACCGAGGGGGTATGTGTATCAGTTCAGCGGCATATTTCTGCCGGGGATTTCCTACCTGTCTGCAGCTGACGGAAGTTGGAGCGTCGAGCTACTCAAAACGCCTTGTTCGACACTCATTTGATCGATTGCGAAGCGAACTCAGTTGGTTCCGTCGAGCACCCGTACGGGCAGCGGCCGCAGGGCCTCGCGCAGTGCGGCTGTCAGCTCCCGGTACTCGGCGCCGCGGGCCGATCCGGTGCGCATGGCCAGGGCGATACGGCGGCTCGGGGCGGGGTCGGCGAAGTATCCGGTGAGGAGCTGATTGCTGCGGGTGGTCTCGACCTTGAGGGCGGTACGGGGGAGCAGGGTGCAGCCGAGCCCGCCGGCGACGAGCTGGACCAGGGTCGACAGGCCCGCGGCGGTGGTCGTGACCGGAGCGTCCGCCCGTCCCGCCTCACGGCAGATGTCGAGGGCCTGGTCGCGCAGGCAGTGCCCCTCGTCCAGGAGCAGCAGATTGAGCTCCTTGAGGGCCTCGCGCGGGATTCCCTCGCGGCCACCGAGCCAGTGGTCCAGTGGGGTGACGAGCACGAAATCCTCGTCGAAGAGCGGGAGTTCGACGACACCGGGGATGCCGAGGGGGACGGCGAGCAGCAGCAGGTCCAGGCGTCCGCCGGCCAGCCCGTCGAGCAGGCTGGCGGTCTGCTCCTCGTGCACCTGGAGATCGAGATCCGGGTACCGGTCGTGCGTGAGCCGCAGGACGGTCGGCAGCAGATAGGGGGCGACGGTCGGAATGACCCCGAGCCGCAGCGCCCCGGTGAAGGGCGCACGGACCGCCTCGGCCTCCTCCAGCAGCGCACCGACCTCGTCCAGCACCGCCTTCGCCCGTACGGCGAGACGCTCGCCGGCGGGCGAGAGCAGCACCCTGCGGGTCGTACGCTCCAGCAGGATGACCCCGAGGGTCTCCTCCAGGGCCGAGACGGCCCCCGACAGGGCGGGCTGGCTCATACCGATGGCGGCGGCCGCGTCCCGGAAGTGCAGATGCTCGGCCACGGCGGCGAAGGCACGTAGCTGGGACAGGCTGGGCTGGCGCCGCCTCCCGCTCACGCTACTCACGGTCACTGATAGATACCTCCGATCAACACGACCGAGTGTAGCTATTTCCCGTATCAATCGACCCTGTGCCAACATCGGCAACGTCCAACCCAAGGGAAGCGCCCGCGATCCGGGCGCTTCCTCGCTGCAAGGAGAGCGCGTGCTCACTGTCGGTGACAAGTTCCCCGAGTTCGAACTGACCGCCTGCGTCTCGCTGGAGAAGGGCAAGGAGTTCGAGACGATCGACCACAAGACCTACGAGGGCAAGTGGAAGATCGTCTTCGCCTGGCCGAAGGACTTCACCTTCGTGTGCCCGACCGAGATCGCGGCCTTCGGCAAGCTGAACGACGAGTTCGCCGACCGCGACGCCCAGGTGCTCGGCTTCTCCGGTGACTCCGAGTTCGTGCACCACGCCTGGCGCAAGGACCACGACGACCTGCGCGACCTGCCGTTCCCGATGATGGCGGACTCCAAGCACGAGCTCATGCGCGACCTCGGCATCGAGGGCGAGGACGGATTCGCCAAGCGCGCCGTCTTCATCGTCGACCAGAACAACGAGATCCAGTTCTCCATGGTGACCGCCGGTTCCGTCGGCCGTAACCCCAAGGAGGTCCTCCGGGTCCTCGACGCCCTCCAGACGGACGAGCTGTGCCCGTGCAACTGGAGCAAGGGCGACGAGACGCTGGACCCGGTCGCCCTGCTGGCCGGTGAGTGAGTTGTCCCTCGACTCCCTCAAGTCCCGCATACCGGACTACGCCAAGGACCTGAAGCTCAACCTGGGCTCGGTCATCGGCAACTCGGACCTGCCGGCGCAGCAGTTGTGGGGCACGGTGCTGGCGACCGCCATCGCCTCCCGCTCCCCCATCGTCCTGCGCGAGCTGGAGCCCGAGGCGAAGGTGAACCTGTCACCGGAGGCGTACACCGCGGCGAAGTCCGCGGCGGCCGTCATGGCGATGAACAACGTCTTCTACCGCACCCGTCACCTGCTGTCCGACCACGAGTACGGCAGCCTGCGCGCGGGCCTGCGGATGAACGTCATCGGCAACCCCGGTGTCGACAAGGTCGACTTCGAGCTGTGGTCCTTCGCGGTCTCCGCGATCAACGGCTGCGGGATGTGCCTCGACTCGCACGAGCAGGTGCTGCGCAAGGCGGGCGTCGACCGTGAGGTCATCCAGGAGTCCTTCAAGATCGCCTCGGTCGTCCAGGCGGTCGGGGTGACCCTGGAGGCGGAGGCGGTGCTCTCCGAGTAGTTCGGCCGTGCTGTGCCGGGGCCTCGCTCACTCCTGGTGGGCGAGGCCCCCGGTGCTTTCCTGGGCGTCCCTGGGCGCCGCGACCGCGGACCCCGCCTCGGCCCGGACGGCCTCGTCCTCGAAGTCCGGTGGGGCTGAATCCTCCTGGCTCGCGAGAAGGGCCTGCTCCTCCGCATAGGCCTTCAGATAGCCCACCACCGTGTTCGTCACCGCCACCAGCGGTACGGCCACCACCGCGCCGCCGATGCCCGCGACCATGCCGCCGGCCGCGACCGACAGCACCACCGCCAGCGGGTGCACCCGCACCGCGCGGCCCAGGATGAACGGCTGCAGGACATGGCCCTCGATCTGCTGGACCGCCAGGACCACCAGCAGGGTCATGACCGCCGCGAAGACGCCCTGCGTCACCAGCGCGACGACGACGGCCAGCGCGCCGGACGCCACCGCGCCCACGAGCGGGATGAACGAGAACAGGAAGATGAACACGGCCAGCGGGACGGCCATGGGGACGTCCAGGAAGTAGATCCCGAGGCCGATGAAGATGGCGTCGATCAGGGCCACCAGCACCGTGCCGCGGACGTAGGCGGTCAGGGTGCGCCAGGCGCGCGGTCCGGCGCCGGCCACGCCCGGGCGGGCCGCCGCGGGCACCAGCTTCAGCGACCACTCCCAGATGCGCTCGCCGTCGTAGAGCAGGAACAGCGTCGAGAAGAACACCAGCAGGATGCCGGTCAGGGTCTCGACGATGACCTGTACGCCCTCCAGGCCGGCGGACGTGATCTGGTCCGCGTTGGCACCGATCGCCTCGCGGAGGTTCTTGGCGATCTGGTTGATCTGCTTGTCCGTGACGTGGAAGGGGCTCTTCAGCAGCCAGTTGCGCAGATCGTCGATGCCGTGCTGGATCTGGCTGGAGAGGGTGTCGATGTTCTCCATGACCTGCCAGGTCACGAACCACCCGATCAGGCCCATCACGACGAAGCCGAGGATGGCGGTGAGCGCGGTGGCCGGACCGCGCGGCACCCCGTGGCGCCGCAGCCGGGCCACCGTCGGCTGCAGCAGCGCGGTGATCAGCAGCGCGATGACGAAGGCGAAGACGACCAGTTGTACGGCGCTGATGACCCGCATCAGCACCCACACCGTACCCGCGAGCACCAGCAGCCGCCAGCCCGCCTCGGCGGCGACCCTGACGCCCCACGGCACGGCCTGGGCCGGGTCGGGACGGAGACCGGCGGGCACGGGCGGGTGCGGGGCGGCCGGCGCCGGTTCGGCCACGCGGTCGGTGACGACCGGGTCGGGCTCGGTGGTCTCCTTCTCCACCTCGGCCCGTCGCTCGTCCAACCGTTCACCCATTTCGGTCAGTCCGGCGCCGAGTCGGCCGAGCCACCCTGGCACTCGCGACATGATCCGTCCCTTTCCCCCGCGTCCCCGGGTGCTCGCCACCACTCCCCCCTGGAGTCGTTCGCGTCCGACCGTACAGGGCGAAAGCCCCTCCCCCTAGGACGGGGAGGGGCTGCGCAAGGTTGAGAGGAACCGACGGGCTCAGTACCAGTGGTTCGCCTGCCAGAACGACCAGGCCTCACAGGGGCTGCCGTACCGGCTGTTCATGTAGTTGAGGCCCCACTTGATCTGGGTGGCCGGGTTCGTCTGCCAGTCGGCGCCGACGGACGACATCTTGGAGCCGGGCAGCGCCTGGAAGAGGCCGTACGCGCCGGAGGACGCGTTGACCGCACGGTAGTTCCAGCTGGACTCGTGGTCCACGATGTTGCTGAAGCACTGGAACTGGCCGCTCGCCACCATCTGGCGCGCCATCGCCTGGATCTGCGCGACCGTGTACGAGCTCTGCACGGGGAAGCTGGAGGAGTCGCGGGTCGACCGGGTGGCCGCCTTCTTCGCCTCCGCGCGGGCCTTGGCTTCCTTCTCGGCCTTCTCCGCGGCGGCCTTCTTGGCGACGGCGGTCTCGGCGGCTGCCTTGCGGGCCGCCTCCTCGGCGTCCTTCTTGGCGCTCGCGTCCGCCTGGATGGCCTGGGCGTCGGCCTGCTGCGTCAGGGACGCGGTCTGCACCTGGGCCTGCTGACCCGCGGGTATGTCCGCGAGGAGCGTGGCGTCGGCAGCCGTCGGCTCGGCGTCGTTGCTGTTCTGCGCGACGCTGCCCGAGGCAACGCCGACGACGCTTCCGACTGCGGTGACCGCGGTGGCGGAGGCCACTGCGAATCCCCGGACCGAAATCCGGCTCACACGGTTTCCTTCCAGCATCGCCCGCTTCGGTGACCCTGGCGGACGCAATCGTGCCCCTGGCGCTGGCCTCCCAACTGCGGGGTCACGGGAGGCGCGGGCCCGGTGGGCAACTCCCTGCACGGGAGCGCCGCGTGGTGCTCGGGCGGCATACGACGTCGCTGTGGAGTTAGCTGTGGTGCTTCCGTGGTGCCGTACCGCTGGGGGTACAGGTGTGTCGTATGCGGGGCCTGACAGGAGTGAGACTCTGCCGTAACACAACGCCGGGTGGCAATTCCGAGGTGCGTGTGAAAGCTCACATCCCGTTTGACCCAGGGGATTTTAAGAAACCGCCACATACGACGGCGCCGCCCGGCTAGGCTCAGGGCCTTTGCCGGGCGGCGCCAACTACGGAGCAAACCGTCCAAGTTGGACAGTCGGGTCAGATGTGACCGTCCTCCAGCATTTCGGTCACAAGTGCGGCGATCTGGGACCTCTCGGACCGCGTCAGAGTGACGTGGGCGAAGAGCGGATGCCCCTTCAGTTTCTCGACGACGGCGACCACACCGTCGTATCGGCCGACCCGCAGATTGTCCCGCTGCGCAACGTCGTGGGTCAGAACCACGCGTGAATTCGCGCCGATCCGGGACAGAACGGTCAGAAGGACATTCCGTTCGAGCGACTGCGCCTCGTCCACGATCACAAACGCGTCGTGCAGCGAGCGGCCGCGGATGTGGGTCAGCGGCAGGACCTCCAGCATGCCGCGCGCGGTGACCTCCTCGATGACCTCGCGGCTGGTGACCGCGGAGAGGGTGTCGAAGACCGCCTGTGCCCAGGGGCTCATCTTCTCGGCCTCGGAGCCGGGCAGATAGCCGAGCTCCTGCCCGCCGACCGCGTACAGCGGACGGAAGACCATCACCTTCTGGTGCTGACGGCGCTCCAGGACCGCCTCCAGACCCGCGCACAGCGCCAGCGCCGACTTGCCGGTGCCGGCCCGGCCGCCCATCGACACGATGCCGACGTCCGGGTCGAGGAGCAGATCGAGGGCGATCCGCTGCTCGGCGCTGCGACCCTTGATGCCGAACGCCTCCCGGTCACCGCGCACCAGCCGGACGTTGCCCTCCGACGTCATCCGGCCCAGCGCCTTGCCGCGCTCGGACTGGATGGTCAGACCCGTGTGCACCGGGAAATCGGATGCCTCCGGTACATACACGTGTCCCTCGTCGAAGAGGATGTCCACCTGCTCGCCGGACAGGGTCAGTTCGGACATTCCGGTCCAGCCGGAGGAGTCCGTGATGGCGAGTTCGGCGCGGTACTCCTCCGCGAGGAGCCCCACGGACGACGCCTTGATCCTGAGCGGCAGGTCCTTCGACACCACGGTGACGTCGTACCCCTCGGCCTGCAGATTGCGGGCCACCGCGAGGATGCGGGAGTCGTTGTCCCCCAGGCGGTAGCCGGTGGGCAGCACGCTGGGGTCCGAGTGGTTGAGCTCGACACGGACCGTTCCGCCGAGGTCCCCGATCGGGATGGGGGCATCCAGCCGGCCGTACCGCACCCGGTAGTCGTCGAGCAGGCGCAGGGCCTGCCGGGCGAAGTAGCCGAGTTCGGGATGGTGCCGCTTGGCCTCCAGTTCCGTGACCACGACGATGGGGAGCACGACCTCGTGCTCGTCGAAGCGGGCCAGGGCGTTGGGGTCGGCCAGCAGGACGCTGGTGTCGAGAACATACGTGCGCCGGTCTGACTTGTGGCGCTTTGTGCTGGTCACCACGGAAGGACGTACCCCCTCGGATGAGGTCGGGGAGCGACGAGATGGAGCTGGACCGGTCGACGGCCCCCGCGCACGGCGGGCCGAGAACCGGCCCTCCGTGGCTGCGTCCGTGCTGAGAGCGCACGGTCGGGCTGGTGCAAAGGGCCTCCCGGGCGGACGGCTCCGCGCCGCCCGCTGAGATCCGACACCCGTGGTTCGGGTGTCGACCTGCTTGGCTTATGCCCTCGAACATGCACTGCCATGCAAATGCATAGGACAGCGCGCCGGTGAACTCCTCGTAACTTCCGCCCCAACAGGTGTACAGGGGGCGACGCTCCGGACGATGACCGCTCCGGGTGGTGTGCGTCAGCCGCCGTAGCGGCGGTGGCGTGCCGCATAGTCGCGCAGGGCGCGCAGGAAGTCGACCTTGCGGAAGGCCGGCCAGAAGACCTCGCAGAAGTAGTACTCGGAGTGGGCCGTCTGCCACAGCATGAATCCGGACAGTCTCTGCTCACCGCTGGTACGGATCACCAGGTCGGGGTCCGGCTGGTCGCCGGTGTAGAGATGGCGGCCGATCATGTCGACGTCGACGGACTCGGCGAGCTCCTGCATGGAGGTGCCCTTGTCGGCGGCGTCCGTGATCATCGAGCGCACGGCGTCGGCGATCTCCTGGCGGCCGCCGTAGCCGATGGCGACGTTGACCAGTATCCCGTCGACGTTGGCGGTGGCCTCCTCGGCCTCCTTCAGCGCGGTCTGCATCTGAGAGGGCAGCAGGTCCGGGGTGCCGACGTGGTGCACACGCCAGCGGCCGTCGGCGGCGAGGGTGCGGACGACGTCCTCGATGATGCCGAGCAGCGGGACGAGTTCTTCCTTGGCGCGGTCGAAGTTGTCCGTGGACAGCAGCCACAGGGTGACGACCTCGACGTCCGTCTCGGAGCACCAGCCGAGGAACTCCTCGATCTTCTCCGCACCGGCCCGGTGACCGTGGACCGTGGTGGAGCCCGCGGCCTTCGCCCAGCGACGGTTGCCGTCCATGATGACGCCGATGTGCTTGGGCACCTGAGCGTGGTCCAGGTGGCCTTCCACCCGGCGTGCGTAGAGCCTGACCAGAAGGCCGCGCAGTTTGTCGCGCAGGTTCACGTGATTGTCAGCCCCTCCATCGGTGCGGTCCCCTTGCCGGCGAAGCCTACCCCTGTGGGGCCTTGACCGTTGGCGAGGGCTGTGGGCGGGTGGGGGTTTCCCGGACGGTAAGAACGGCCGGCGCCCCTCGGGAGCCGCAGGGCAGCCGGACGAAAAAACGGGCCGGTCCGTGGGGGGGAGACGGACCGGCCCGAGGGGGGGTTTCCACCATAACCCTTTGTAAGGGCTGATGCGTGCATCGGCGTGCCACAACTACTCTCCGGAGTCGCGCGACAACGCCCAGGTGGGCTCTGAAGCCGTTGTTCGGGGGTCGCGCTTGGCCGATTCACGGCGGATTCCCAGGCGAACGGGGCGCGCACACAGAGATCAAAAGGATTGGAGGCCCCGCGAGGAGCTAATCGATCAGCCATCCGCGGTCCCCCCGAAGGGCTACCCCGGTCGCGAACGACCGCTTGACGTGTCCGCGGGTGCATTTCGGCACCGCGCAGCCCCCTCCACTGCGCGGTGCCGCCCGCGCAGCTTTGCTCACGCGAATTCCCTTGGTCTGAACTTACGTGAGGGGTCGAGTAGATGCGAGTCGCTCGCGATAACGATGTGGAAACCGCGTGGACATTCCGGGGAGCGACAGGATCAACGCGTTCGCTTTTGCGCAGATCGCCAGATTTGCTCCACGTCTCGAACGACGCTTCCCGGCCATTTCCGCAACCACTGCGCCCACAAGGCGCTGTCAGTGCCCACTGCTAGCTTCGCGCGGCATGACGACACCTGAGAAGGACACTCCGGGCATGCCGTACACGGGCTGCGAGAAGGACACCCTGCACGCGAGTCTCGAACGGCACCGGGACGCTGTCCTGTGGAAGCTCGACGGACTCGACGACGAACAGCTGCGCCGGCCGATCACCCCGTCCGGGACCAATCTGCTCGGTCTGGTGAAGCATCTGGCGTCGGTGGAGTACGGCTGGTTCGTGGAGACGTTCGGCGGCGAGGTCGAACCGCTGTGGTTCGACCCGTACGCCGACGAGGACATGACCGTGGGCCCCGGCGAGACGACGCGACGGATCACCGACTTCTACGGCCGCGCCCGCGCCGCCGCCGACCGCGTCATCACCGAACTGTCCCTGGACGACCTCGGCCGCCCCGCATGGCGGGACCACCCGGTGTCCCTGCGCTGGGTCCTCGTCCACATGATCGAGGAAACGGCACGGCACGCGGGCCACATGGACATCCTGCGGGAGCTGATCGACGGGGCCACCGGAGACCATCCGCGGGTCACAGGTACGGGCTGACCAGCTCTCCTGGGAGTTTCACAAGGAACTCGGCGAAGCGTTCCCCTTCTTCGTCCGCTCCGTCGGCCGCAGCACGAGCAGGTTGTATTCGTCGTCTCCGTCTCGGATCGTGCCGGTGTGTTCGAAGCCGTGCTTCTCCAGGAGGCGGACGGAGGCGGTGTTGCCCGAGAACGGGTCGGCGTACAGCGGCCGCGTGCGCTCCTCCCGGAGGAAGGCGCCCAGGGCCTCGGTGCCGATGCCGCGGGCCCAGTACGCGCGGCCGAGCCAATAGCCGACGTAGCGGTCCTCGCCCTCCCACCAGGCGACGATGTTCCCCGCGACCTCCCCGTCCACGGTGACCGTCCGCACCAGGCCCTCGGGATCACCGAGGACCCTCTCCCTCCAGTGCTTCAGGAAGGCGTCCCGCGGCCGGGGCGTGAACCTCGACCGCCGGACGGCCTCCGGATCGTGCTCGTAGGCGAGGAAGACTTCGAGGTCGTCCTCCGTCACCGGGCGCAGGAGTACGTGGGGCTTCTTGGTCGTTTTGGGCGTCTCGTTGGTTGTGTCGGGCGTCTCGGTCTTCTCCGTCTCCCTCATGGCGACCGAGTCTGGCAGGAGGCACTGACAACGGCCCCTCTGCGGCTCCTCCACGGCTCCGTCACGGCACGAGGGGCCGGACCTCCTCGGCCGTGAACCGTACGAATCCCTCGGGGTCCGGCTCGTCCCCCGTCGGCTGGAGGATCACCGTGTCGGCTCCCGCCTCCGCGAGCCGCCGCACGGCCTCGGCCACGGTCTTCGCGTCGCCGGCGACCCCGAGGTCCGGGACCGACTCCACCCCCTCGGCGACCAGTTCGGCACGGAGGCGGGCGGCGGCGTCGGCGCCGGTGGCGGTGAGCAGGTAGACGACGACCTCGTGCCGGTCGGTACGGCCGGCGGAGGCGCGTCCCTCGTCGACGAGCCGCCGCGCCCGCCGTACGCCGTCCGGCGAGGTGGCGGCGGTGAGGATCGTGCCGTCGGCCGCCTCCCCGGAGAGGCGGAGCGTACGTGGCCCGGTGGCACCGGCGAACACCTCGACGGGGCCCTCCGGCGGCCAGTCGAGCCCGACGTCGTCCAGCTTCACGTACCGCCCGTCCACGGTGAGCCGCTCGCCCCGCAACAGCGCCCGCAGCGCGTCGAGATGCTCCCTGAGCAGGGTCAGCGGGGACTCGGCCCGCGCGCCGACCTGCCCCATCCAGTCCTGCACGCCGTGCCCGACGCCGAGGATCGCGCGCCCCGGGAACATCCGGTGCAGCGCGGCGGCCTCCATCGCGGTGATGGCGACATTGCGCAGCGGCACGGGCAGCAGACCGACGCCGACCCGCACCCGCTCGGTCCGGGCGAGGGCGGCGGCCGCGGTCGAGAACCCGCCCTCCCGGAAGCAGTCCTCCCACAGCCACAGCTCTTCGAGCCCGGCCTCGTCCGCGACGCGGGCCACCGCCCCGAGCCGCTCGGGGGGCAGTTGGGGACGGAACACAGCGCCAAGTCCGGTCATGGTGCCTTCCTAACGTGCCGGTGCGGGTGGGACAACTTGTTTACAGTGCGAGGTGGGTCGACGGAGGGGGTCCAGGCATGGCGCGCTGGCGGGACGGGCGGGGAAGGCTGGTCGTGCGGGGCGGGGGCTCGGCGGCGGTGACCGTACCGCTGGAGCTCGCCACGTCGTATCGCGCCCGTACGAAGGGGCTGCTGGGCCGGGATTCCGTCGACGGGGCGATGCTGCTGTCCCCCGCCAACGGCGTCCACACCTTCCGGATGCGGATCCCCATCGACGTCGCCTATCTCGACCGCGACCTCACGGTGATCGCCGTACGCACGATGCGGCCCGGCCGGCTCGGTCTGCCCCGCCTGCGGTCCCGGCATGTGCTGGAGGCGGAGGCGGGGGTCATGGCGGGGTGGGGGGTACGGGTCGGAGTGCGGGTGGCCGTGGAGGTCGAACAGGTCGAACAGGTCGAGTAGGTCGAGTGGTCAGCTCTCCGAGCGTGGGAAGGAGACCTCCACTCGGCGGTTCTTCTTGCGGCCGGCCTCCGTGGAGTTGTCCGCGATGGGGTACTGCTCGCCGTAGCCCCGTACCTCGAAGGTGATGTTCGAGTCGTTCAGGTCGGCGTCCAGGACCGCCTGTACGGCGTTGGCGCGCTGCCGGGACAGTACGTCGCCGTGGGCGGAGGAGCCGAGGTTGTCCGTGAAGCCGAAGACCCTGACCTGGGTCGCGTTCTGCTTCTTGATCTCCTCGGCGATCGCGTCGATACGGGACTTGGACTCGGCGCTCAGCTTGGCGCTGTCCTTGCTGAACAGCACCTCGGCCTGGAGCGCGAACTTCACGTCCGCGTTGGTGTCCTCGCGGCGTTCGTCCCCGCTCTGGTCCTCGACGACCGACTTGATGTCCAGCACCTTGGGCTGGGCGAGGGTGGCGCCCTCGGGGAGCTTCAGGTCGGGGTCGGTGGGGTCGATCTTCACGGGGGCGGCGGCGGAGGCTTCGGTGCCTGGGGGGACGCTGGGGCTGGTGTCGTCGGCGTGGGCCGACGTGGTCCCGCAAAGGTTGGCGGCGAGGAAGAGGGTGGTGAGGGCGAGGCGGCGATTCGTGGTCACGGGGCCTCACCCGGAGATCGTGATGTCGGCGGGAGAGAACATGGGCAGCTGAAAGGACACCTGACCTGTATCGGCGGGCGGTGCCGGGAACTGCATGAACACCGGCACGGTCTCACCGGACTTGATACTGGAAACCCCTGTTGTGGTGAGGGGACGGCCGTCGGTGTCGCGAAGGACGTAGTAGCGCTTCTTTCCCTTGGAGTCCACCAGCGTGGCACCGCCGAACGAGGGGCCATTCCTGATGATCTCAGTCTCGTTGCCACTCAACTGTGCGGGGATGTTGAGCGACTTGGCGCTGTCGTTCTTCAGGTTGCCGCTCACCGTGACAAAGCCACCGCTGTCCCGAGCCGCCGATGTGATGTCGAGCATCAGGCCTTTCGGGCCGTTCAACTCGGCCAGCGGTTTGTCCGACTGCCCTTCCTGAGCACTCGGCCGGGAGCTTCCCGCTTTCGAGGCTGACGCCGAACCCTCCGGGTTCTTGTCATCACCGCCACCACCGCCGCATCCGGCCACGCTGAGGGCCAGACCGGTCGCCACCGTCAGCGCGACCAGCCCCCCGCGGGCCTTCGCAGTGAACCGAATGCTCATGACTGCTTCCTTCTTGACTCGTCGTTCGCTTGTCAGTCGGCCAGGTGGACGTCGAAGAGGTCTTCCGGTCCCGGGAGGTCCGTGAGGTCGTCCGGGTTCAGGTCCCAGTTGCGGTCCTTGCAAGTGAGCTGTGGCAGCGCATCGTCCCCCGCGTCCGCTCCGGGCAGTTCGAATGTGCACAGCGGCTCGATCACGGCCTTGGCGGTTGCCGTCGAGTGCACGTTCTCCGTACCGGGGACCACGGAGTCGCCGACGGCCTTGGAGGTCTTGACGCGAACGCTGTAGCCCAGTGGCCCCGTGGGAGCACAGTCCTCAACCGTGGCGTCGTTCTGGGCGGCCAGCTGATAGGCCCGCCAGCAGGAGGGATCGACGTTCACAATGCCGTCGAAGATGTCCTGCCACTTGGTCGGGTCGTGCACGTTGAGCTTCCACTGGTCCGCGAGTTGGTCACGTGTGTTCTGGGCCGCCGCCAGGGCTGACGCATCAGCGGCCGTCTGGGCGCCGTTCCGATTCGCCGCGGCCTGGCCGACCGCGAGGTAGGCGAACGCGAGAAAGAGCAGACCCGCCACCACCGTGATGTAGATGGGGAAGGCCTGCCCTGCGTCGCAATATTTACGCGAACGGATCAGCCGCCGGTGACCTCGCTGATCTTGTCCGTGATGGCGTTGTAGATCGTCTGACCGATGCTCGTACCCGTGATCGCCAACACAATCGCCACAACCACCGCGATGATGCCGAGGTACTCCACCGCGGTCTGGCCCCGGTCGCTGCGGGCGGCGCGGGCCTGCAAGTAAGCGACGGTGGTGTTGAACCAGTTGCTCATGGTGTTCCCCTCCGGATTCGCTTCCGACGCGGGAACCGTATGCCCCGTCCCCCCGCCCCCCGGAGGGCCCCAGGGCCCATTCCCGGGCCCAATCAGAACTCCCCACTTCACGCCACCCCCAACCACTTCGCCGCCGCCTGCGAGCGGCTCGTGCTCTGGAGCTTGGCGAAGATTCGGTTGATGTGGTTCTTGACCGTCTTCTCGCTGATGAAGCAGGTCGCGGCGATCTGCTGGTTGTTCATGCCGGACGCGATGAGGTCCATGATCTCCGCCTCCCTGGAACTCAGCCGGAACCGCGACCTTACCGACTGTCCCACACCAGGTTGCAGTTGCGAAAGGTTTTGGGAAGAAATAGGCGTTGGAAAGTATGGAAGTTCACGAACCGTGTGTGCAGTTGCACGCACTCCAAGCTGATCCAGTAACGCCCCGGCCGCCGTCGGAGTGAAGTGCGGCCTGCCCTCCCCGATGTCCCGTACCGCCCTGACCAGTTGGTCCACGCCGAACTCGCCGTGGACCAAGTAGCCCCCGGCTCCCAGGCGTACCGCCTCCTGGACGATCTCCGGCTCATGGCTGTACGTGAGCATCATGACCGGCGCCAGGCGCACCAGGTACGGAAGCGCCGAGATGCCGTCCACATCGGGCATGCGGACGTCCAGGAGGATGACGTCGGGGCGGTGTCGCAGGGCCGCCTCGCACGCCTCCCTGCCGTTCGCCGCCTCCGCGACCACGGTGATGTCCTCCCGGCCGGAGAGAAGGGCCGTGAGGCCCGCGCGGACCACGGGGTTGTCGTCGGCGACCACGAGCCGAAGCGGTGCGGCCGGGGTGGCCGGTGGGAGGTTCTCGAAGGAGTTGCCTGGCATCGGGTGCCTCCTCTCATGCGTCTGGGGACTGTCGGGGGGTGGGGGGTGAGGGCGTCAGGGCGGCCAGGGGGAGTTCCAGGCGGACCTCCGTGCCCCGGGCGTCCTTGCCCGTGCCGATCCGGACGCGGGCGCCCACGGACGCCGCCCGTTCGGTCATGCCGATCAGGCCGAAGTGACCTGAGCTGCGCAGTCGTTCAACCGTGGTGCCGGGAGGCAGGCCCCGGCCGTCGTCGTAAATAGTCATGCGCAACACGTCTTCTTGGACTCCCGCTTCCACCTCGACCCGCGTGGGCGACGCGTGGCGGTGCGCGTTCTCCAGTGCTTCCGCGACGATCGCGAGGAGTTGGCGGGCCACCGCGGGCGGGACCGGTGGGAGTGGGTGGTCGCCCGTCCGGTGGTACGCGGTGGGCAGGCCCGTGCGGGACGCGAAGTCCTCGGTGCGGGCGGCCAGTTCCGTGAGGACGTCCACGCCGTGCGCGGGGTCGTGCTCGCGGCGCAGGTCCGTGAGGAGTTCGCGGGCCTCCGTGGCCGCCCTGCGCGCCGAGCGGGACACCAGTTCCGCCTGCTGTCTGATCAGGGCCGGGTCCATGCGCGCGCCCGCGGCCGCCGAGCCCGCCAGGCCGTCGGCGGCCAGCGCCACTCCGTACAGGGTCTTCGCCACCGAGTCGTGCATCTCCCGGGCCAGCCGGGCCCGTTCCGCGCTCACCGCCTCCGCCACCGCCAGCCGGGCCTGGACCGTGGTCAGGGCCTGGGTCGCGGCGCCGAAGCGGAGCATCAGGTTGCGCAGGGTCGAGCCCACCGCGCCCGCGATGACACAGAGGCCGGGCAGGAGGAGGGACTCGGCGACGTCCGCCCGGTGGGCGTCCTTCAGCGTCGCGTGGACCAGCAGCAGGATCAGCGACTGGAGCGAGGCGAAGCAGGCCGCGCCCCGCCAGCTGTAGACCAGGCCGGCCAGCAGGGGGGTGCAGACGCTGACGTAGGCGAGGGTGGTGTCCGGGCCCGCCGAGACCAGGAGCAGGGAGCCGAAGAGGGTGTCCGCGGCGAGGAGCGAGGGGTGGCGCAGGAGGAGGGGGCCGAAGCGCTCCCAGTCGCGGAACAGGACGTACGAGACCATGAAGGTGACGACCACGGCCGCGCCCACCAGGCGGACGCCCAGACCGGGCGCGGCGTTGACGAGCGCGGCGGGGGCGGCCAGCGCGATCATCGCCAGGCGGAAGCCGAAGACCTGACGGCACATCGCCTGGAGGGCGCGGATCTGGATCTTCTCGGGGTCGAGGAGCGGGCCGTGGATTCCGCCGGCCGGGACTCGCGTCTCCAGCGGCGCCTGCTGTGCGGCCGGCGACTCGGCGATCGCGGTCGCAGGCGGCCGCGCGCGGCGCCATCGCGGCCGCGTGCGTTCCCTCGCCCTCGTCGTCGCCATCGCCGTCACCGCCCCGCCTACTTCCCCGTGATCGAGCCGAAGTCCACCCCGGAACCCAGCAGCAGACCGGCGCCGAGCAGCAGCAGGGTCGCCGGGACCATGAACGTGGTGATCATCAGCGTGGCCCTGGGGACCGCGCGGGCGGCCTTGCGGCGGGCGTTCTGGGCGTCGGTGCGGCGCATGTCCTTGGCCAGGGCGACGAGGGTGTCGACGATCGGCGCGCCCAGCTCCTCGCCCTGCTGCAATGCCGTCACGAACATGGCGACCTGCTCGGAGTCGTTGCGGCGGCGCAGCTCGGTGAAGGCCTGGCGGCGGCTCATGCCCAGGTCCATCTGGCGCAGCGTGATGCGGAGTTCGTCCGCCCAGGGGCCCTCGTACCGGGACGCCACGCGGTCCAGCGCCTGGCGGAAGCCGAGGCCCGCGCTGACGACCACCGCGAGCACGTCGAGGAAGTCGGGCAGCGTCCGCTCGATCACGTCCCGGCGGATCCGGATCGCCGACCAGATGCCGACCTCCGTCCAGAACGCGCCGAAGGCGAGCAGGATCAGGGCGACGAGGTAGTTGCCGCGCATCAGCATCACCAGGAAGCCGACGCCGCCGAGTGCGCCGTAGACCGCCCTGCGGGCCGCGTAGCGGTCGATGGTCAGGCCGCCGGGGTTGCCCGCGAGGTCGATCCTGCGGCGGTACTTGGCGACCTGTCTGGGGCCCATCAGGCGCAGCACCGTGGGCGCGTAGCGCATGCCCATGCGGTCGATGAGGGAGTCCACGGCGCCGGTGCGGGTCGCGCCCACCTCCAGGGCCACCGCGAGGTCCCCGGGCAGTTTGGTGTCCGCGCGGTACATGCGTATCCCGGCGAAGACGCCCCAGACGCTCAGGCCCATGACCAGGGCCAGCAGAAGTGCCATGAGTCCGCTCCCTCCCTCAGACGTCGATCCGGCTCATACGGCGGATGAGGACGAAGCCGATCGCGTACAGCCCGAACGCGATGATCACGCAGGCCTGGCCGACCGGTGAGCCGGTCATGCGTTCCAGGGCGCCCTCTTTGACGCCGTCCATGAGGAACAGGGCGCCGATGCCGAGGACGGGGACCGCGTACGAGGTCATGGTCACCTGGGAGAGCTGGGTGCGGATCTCGCGCCGGGTCTCCTTGCGCTCCTCCAGCGTCTCGGTGAGGTTGCGCAGGGCGGAGACCACCTGGCCGCCCGCCTTGTTGGACAGGACGAGGGTGGTGACCAGGACGACCAGTTCGCGGGACGGGAGGCGGTCCGCGAGTTCGCCCAGCGCGTCGTCCATGGAGTGGCCGATCGACAACTGGTTGGCCGCCTTGGCCAGTTCCTCGCCCGCCGGGGCCTCCAGCTCCTCCGCCGCCATGCCGATGGCGGTGCGCAGGGCGAGGCCCGCCTGGGTGGCGTTGGCCAGGATGCGGGCCAGTTCGGGGAGCTGGTTGATGAAGCGTTCGATGCGCTTCTGGCGTTGCCAGTTGAGGAACTGGAACGCCGCGCCGATGCCGAGCAGACCGGCGAGCGGGCCGAAGAAGGGGGCCAGGGCGGCCTGGCCGATGAGCCAGAGGGCGGCGACGGTGGCGAGCATGTAGGCGAAGAACTCGCCCGCGGTGACGTCCAGGCCGGTGGCCGCCAGCCGCAGTTCCAGTTTCCGGCCGGGCCGGGTGCGGCGCAGCCGGCGGTCGAGGTTGCGGAAGCGGCGCCTGCGGCCGGTCTCCGGGAGCCGGCCGGTGTAGGAGAGGCGGTCGATGAGCTCGGCGCGCTGTGCCCGGCCCGAGGCGTAGGTGTGGACGCCGACGACGGCCAGGACGCAGGTGAGCAGGGTGACACCGGTGGTGAGGGTGACGAGGTCGTGGAGATCCATGGGTGGCCTACCTACCTGGCTTCTCGGGTGGCGAGCTGGTCCGCGTGCTGGGCGACGCCGAAGGCCTGGGGCAGGGGCTGGCCGGCCATGTAGAGGCGGTCGGCGGTGCGGCGCGGGAGGGGGAAGTGCTGGAAGGCGCCGTGGACACGGCCGTCGGGGGTCATGGGCTGTGCGTGGAAGTGGGCGACCGTAGCCAGCCGGTAGGGCTCGCCGCCGTGGCTGTCGAGCAGGGCGATCTCGGTGATGCGGCGGGCGCCGTCGGCGAAGCGGGTGAGCTGGACGATGACGTCTACGGCACTGTTGATCTGGTCGTGCAGCGCCACGAAGGGGACCTCGACGTCGGACATCGAGGCGAGGGTCTGGAGCCGGGTGAGCGCGTCCTCGGCGCTGTTGGCGTGCACGGTGGCCAGGGAGCCGTCGTGGCCGGTCGACATCGCCTGGAGCATGTCCAGGGACTCCCCGCCGCGGACCTCGCCGACGACGATGCGGTCGGGGCGCATGCGCAGGGAGTTGCGGACCAGGTCGCGGATGGTGACCTGGCCCTTGCCCTCCACGTTCGGGGGGCGTGACTCCAGGCGGACGACGTGCGACTGCTGGAGCTGGAGTTCGGCCGAGTCCTCGATGGTGATGATGCGTTCGTGTGCCGGGATGAGCCCGGAGAGGGCGTTGAGCAGGGTCGTCTTTCCGGTGCCGGTGGCTCCGGACACGATGATGTTGAACTTCGCCTGCACCAGGCCCGCGAGCAGGTACAGCATGTGCTCGTCCAGCGAGCCGAACTCGATCAGCTCCGGGAGGGTGTAGGAGCGCGGGAAGCGCCGGATGGTGAGGGTGGGACCGGTGAGCGACAGGGGCGGGATGATGACGTTGACGCGCTCGCCGGACGGGAGGCGGGCGTCGACCATCGGATTGGACTCGTCCACACGGCGGTTGACCGTCGAGACGATCCGCTCGATCGTCTGCATCAGCTGGTCCTGGGAGGCGAAGCGCAGCGGCAGCTGTTCGACCCGGCCGCCGCGCTCGACGAAGATCGCGTCGGGGCCGTTCACCATGATCTCGGTGATGGACGCGTCCTCCAGCAGCGGTTCCAGGATGCCGAGGCCGAGCGCCTCGTCGACCACACGGCGGATCAGCTGGGCACGCTCCACCGTCGACAGGACCGGGCCCTCGCGGCTGATGATGTGCCCGAGCACCCGCTCCAGCCTGGCCCGGCGCTCGGCGGCGGCCAGCGAGCTCATCTCCGCGAGGTCGATCTCCTCCAGGAGCTTGGCCCGGTAGGAGGCGACCAGATGGCCGTCCTCGCCCCGGCTTCCGTGCTCCTCGGGGGAGTTGATGCGTGCCCGCAGGCTCATGGGTGGGGTGCTCCTCGTTCCTGGTCAGTGGTCGAGCGGCATCGTGGCGGTCCTGCTGGCGGAGCCGAAGTCCCAGACGATCCTGGGGATACGGACGGTGGCGGTGACGGTGACGGTGTCGCCCCCCTCCGAGGAGGCGCACCGCACGTCGAGGCCGCCGCTGACCGCGTCCGCGCACGCCTGTGCGACGCCCTGCCGCAGGGAGGCGGCACGCGCCCCCGCGTGGGCCGCCGTTCCCGCCTGCTCGGCCGCGTAGGCGACGGCTCCGATCTGGATGCCGGCCAGGGCGACGATCAGCAGGATCGGGATGAAGCCGAGGTACTCGACGGCGACCTGCCCGCCGTCGCGTCGCCCCGGCCTGCGGAGGTACGGCATCTCAGTCCTTCACCTCCTCCACGGCACCGGCGTGGCCGTGCACCGTGACCGGGAAGCCGATCGCGCCCGGGAACAGGACAGGGACCTTGAGGTACACGTCGGCGGTCACAAAGCCGACCCCGCCGCAGTTCACCGTGGCATCCCCCCTCCATGCCGCCGACAGGTGCTTCATCCCCGCGGCCCGGCAAGCGGCTTCGCGTTCCCCTCGCGGCGCCGCCGTTCCCGCCCGCACCGCCTCGTCGGCAGCATTCCCGGCGAGCGTGAAGGTGTACCCCACGAGCACGCACTGCCACATCAGCACCAGCGTCAGCACGATCAGCGGAGTCATGCCGAGGAACTCGATGCTGACCTGTCCCTCGTCCCCGCGTGGCCGTCTCATCCCCTCACTTCCCCTCACTCCCTCTTCCGCCGCAGACTCACCGACCCCCGGTCCCCGCGCATCCGGCCGCCCCGGTGGGAGCCTTCGGGCGCACGCGCGAGTCCCAGCTCCCCGGCGAGCCGCCACAGGGCCTGTTTCACCGTGCTCCTGCTGTCGAGCTCGTGGATGCGTCCGGCGTCCACGGCGCTCTGGAGTTCCTTGAAGTTGGCGGGAACGGCCGTGCCGGCCAGCGCGGTGCCGGTGATGCGCTGGACCAGCGGCGGCTGGATCTCCGTACCGCGGGTGTGGCGGTTGACGACGACCGTGGTCTCCTCGGCCTTGCGGATCTGCAGCCGGTCCCACATGCGCACGGTGCGCTTGGCGGCCCGTACCGCGACCACGTCCGGGGTGGTCACCAGCACTGCCGTGTCGGCCATCTCGACGGCGGCGGCGCTGGCCCCGCTGAGCTGGGCGCCACAGTCGACGACGACGACCTCGTAGCGGGAGCGCACGGCGCCGACGATCTGGCGGGCGGCGCGGTCGGTGACCTCCTCACCGCGTTCGCCGTCGCCGGGGGCGAGGAGCAGGGCGAGGCCCGTGTCGTGGCGGAAGACGGCGTCGGCGAGGACGCGCGGCGAGATGTCGGTGATGGCGGCGAGGTCGACGACCGAGCGGCGGAACTGGACGTCGAGGAAGGAGGCGACGTCGCCGGCCTGGAGGTCCATGTCGATCAGGGCGGTGGCGCGGCCGGACGCCTGGGCGGCCAGGGCCAGCTGGATGGCGGTGAGGGTGGCGCCGACGCCGCCCTTGGCGCCGCTGACCGTGACGACCGTACCGCCGACGCCGGAGAACACGTCGGCGCCGTGGCCGAGATGGCGGCGTACGCCGTTGGACCACTGGGCGACGGCATGGACGCGGCTGGCCAGCTCCTCGTAGCCCAGCGGGAGGCCGACCAGGCCGCGGGCGCCGGAGTCCATGGCCGCGGAGAAGAGCCCGGAACTGACGTCCGTGGTGACGAGGATGACGCCGACGGCCGGGAAGCGCAGGGCGACTTCACGGATCAGCTCCAGTGCGGGGACCGGGCCGATGCGCTCGTGCACGACGACGACCTCGGGCAGTTCGTCGACGGACTCGGCGGCGAGGCGGGCGAGGGTGTCGATCAGCTGGGTGGAGTCCGTCACCGGGGCGAGCGGTTCGGCGTCGGGCAGCTGGCTGAGCAGGGTGGTGAGCGAGCGGACCGCGTCCGTGTCCGAGACGGCCGGGAGGATCCTGGTGGGCATGCGGGCCGCCTCTCACTTGTCCGTCGCGAGTTCGTACGTGCGGTCCTTGTCCGGGACGGTGGTCGCGCTGCCGGGTGCCACCAGCGCGAGCCGCACCCGCTGGGCGAACGACTCGGCGTAGGTGATGCGCTGGGCGTCGATGGTGGACAGCGCGAAGGTGATCGGGACGGCGTCGGTGGGCTGCTGGTTCTTGTTGTCGGGCTCCAGGGAGGTGAGCTTGCCGACGTCGAGCACCCGGGCGTTCGTCACGATGATCTTGGACTGGTCGGGGTCGCCCTGCTTCTTGCCCTCGAAGGTGGCGTAGACGTTGACCCGGGAGCCCGGGGTGATCTTGCCGGCGACGCCGGTGGCCGCGTCGATCATGATGGCGACCTCCTGCTGGCCCGCCTGCAGCGCGGGCTGTTCGACGATCATGTCGGTCTGCAGCAGGGAGCCCTTGCGCAGGGTGGTCACGGCGATCTTGCCGTCGATCTGGCGCAGGCTGGTGACCGCGTTGGCCGACAGCCACCGCCTGGGCATCTTGATCTTCTCGAACTGGCCCGTGTTCAGCGTCGTGTAGGGCGCCACGTCGGACCTCAGCCGGTACGCGGTGACCTCGGGGCCGACCTTGGACTTCACGTCGTCGATGACGGAGAGCACGCCGGCGAACGCGCCGAGCGCGCAGAGCACCGACAGGATCAGGAGTATCACGCCGCGGCGCTGACGGGAGTTCATGAACCGTGCAACCTCATTGGGGGAATCGGTCGTGCGGGATCGAAGGGGACTGGGCGGGCCGGGCCGATCAGGCGGGCGTTCGTTGCTCCAGGGCCCGTGGAGCGGGTGGTTCATGGTCGGGCGGGGTGGCCGAGCAGAAGACGCAGCGGTCGCCGATGACGTCGATGCCGCACCAGTGACAGCTGTTCTGGCGTACGGAGGTGACCAGTTGGTAGAGGACGGAGAGGTCGGCGAGGTAGCTGCAGAACTCGACGACCCGGCTCGTGCCCCACCAGTGGGCGGACTCGGCGGGCAGCGGGGTCTCGCGCAGCCCGTGCACGCTCCAGGCCTTGGAGAGGGCGCCGGTCCACTCGGACTGCAACTGGCCCTTGGCGACGAGCATCCAGGTGGCGAACTCGGGACCGGCCAGGGTGGCGTCGGGTCCGATCCGGACGAGCTGCGGCTCGGGATGGGCGAGGACGGCGAACTGGCTGCCGGGCACCCAGGACTTGGCGTGCGCCTTCAGGCTCACGGGGACGCGGTCGAGCCTGGCCACGGAGCCGAGGACCGCGCCGGAGTGGATGTAGTGGGTGAGCAGCCGTCCCGCGGAGGCGAGGACGCCGGGGCTGAGGTCGCAGGAGGCGAGCTGTCTCAACTGGCGGGCCAGGACGGCGATCCCGAGCGGTGGCAGCTCGGGCCGGAACAGGGCTATGCGGTCGCTCTCCATCAGCGACCGCAGGGTGTGCAGCCGCTGTGTCACGGCGGCCGGTACGGCCTGCGAGCACACGACGATCACATGCCCGTGCTGTTCGACGAGCCCCTGGAGTTCGGCGAGCGCATGCTCCAGCGGCCGCTTGTCGAGATCCCGCAGCACGACGGCGGGCACGGTCCGTTCGTCCTGCGGCGGCAGCGCCAGGTCGGCGCTGGTCACGGCAATGGCAGTTGGCACGCGCAGCTCCCCGCTCTTCCCACCCGTCGGCCCACCGGTGTTACTCCAATGCGCCGGGACGACTTCATTGCGTGACTACCTCAGCACTGTATCCACGGCTCCGTGACCGGAGAACAGCGTTTGGGTAGCTGGTCGGGATCCGTGCGTGCGCAAGACCCGTCAAATCAGGACAGGTTGAGCATCCGGCAGGTATTTCATTTGGTCTGGACCTATTGACAGGTGGATTGGTCTGGACCAACTTGTTGTCATGCCCAGACAGAGACGACGCACACGAACCTGGTCGGCCGTCGCCGCCCTCTCGACGGCGGTGGCACTGGCGGGGATGTCCGGGGGTCCGGCATCCGCCGCGGATGTGAACAACGTCAAGAACGCCGGCTTCGAGTCGGCCCTGAGCAACTGGACCTGCTCCGCGAGCAGCGGTACGACGGTCTCCTCCCCCGCCCACTCCGGCACGGCCGCGCTGAAGGCGACACCGGCCGGGCAGGACTACGCCCAGTGCTCCCAGACGGTGGCGGTGAAGCCGAACTCGTCGTACACGCTGAGCGCGTGGCTGCAGGGCGGCTACGCATACCTGGGCGTGACCGGTACGGGCACGACGGACGTGTCGACGTGGACCCCCGACTCCACGTCGTGGAAGCAGCTGTCGACCTCGTTCACGACGGGTGCGTCGACGACGTCGGTCACGGTGTACACGCACGGCTGGTACGGCCAGCCCGCGTACTACGCCGACGACGTGTCGGTGTACGGCCCCGACGGCGGCGGAGGCGGCGACCCGGCCCCGACGGTGCCGGGCGCACCGGCCGGCCTGGCCGTGTCCGGTACGACCTCCTCGTCGGTGTCACTGTCCTGGAACGCGGCGTCGGGCGCGACGGGCTACAACGTCTACCGCGACGGCACGAAGGTGACGGCGGTGTCCGGCACCTCGGCGACCGTGACCGGCCTGGCCGCGTCGACGTCGTACTCCTTCCAGGTCACCGCGACCAACTCGGCGGGTGAGTCGCCGAAGTCGGCGGCGGTGACGGGGACGACGGCGGCGACCGGGGGCGGAGGCGGAGGCGGCGCCCTGCCCAAGCACGCGGTGACCGGCTACTGGCAGAACTTCAACAACGGGGCGAGGGTCCAGAAGATCTCCGACGTGCCCTCGTCGTACGACATCATCGCGGTGGCCTTCGCGGACGCGACCTCGACGCCGGGCGCCGTGACCTTCAACCTGGACTCGGCCGGTCTTGGCGGCTACACCGTCGACCAGTTCAAGGCGGACATCAAGGCGATGCAGGCCGCCGGGAAGAAGGTCATCGTCTCGGTCGGCGGCCAGAACGGCACGGTGTCGGTGAGCGACCCGACGTCGGCGACGAACTTCGCGAACTCGGTCTACTCGCTGATGCAGACGTACGGCTTCGACGGCGTCGACATCGACCTGGAGAACGGCCTCAACGCGACGTACATGACGCAGGCGCTGCGCGCGCTGTCGGCGAAGGCGGGCTCGTCCCTGATCCTGACGATGGCCCCGCAGACGATCGACATGCAGTCGACCTCGAACTCCTACTTCCAGACGGCCCTGAACCTCAAGGACATCCTCACGGTCGTCAACATGCAGTACTACAACAGCGGTTCGATGCTGGGCTGCGACGGCAAGGTCTACTCCCAGGGCTCGGTGGACTTCCTCACCGCCCTGGCCTGCATCCAGCTGGAGGGCGGCCTGTCCCCGTCCCAGGTCGGCCTCGGCCTCCCGGCATCGACGAGCGCGGCGGGCAGCGGCTACGTCTCACCGACCGTGGTGAACAACGCCCTGGACTGCCTGACCAAGGCCACGGCCTGCGGCACCTTCAAGCCGTCGAAGACCTACCCCGGCCTACGGGGCGCAATGACCTGGTCGACGAACTGGGACGCGTCCGCGGGCAACGCCTGGTCGAACTCGGTGGCCCCGCACGTGCACGCGCTGCCGTAGTCGGACATCAAGTCGGTGAGTCCGCCCCCACCCTCGTTCGCGTGGGTGGGGGCGGCGAGCTCATTGCGCGGCCCGCGCGACGGAAACGACCTCAACGCCGCCCTCGAGCAGGGCAACGCCCTCGCCGGCCAGGCGGACCCTTGCAGTGTGGGGCGGATCGACAAAGTCCACCCGGCGCCCGTAGCGATCAATCCAGTCGAGCACGACGTGGGACCCCTCGCCAGAAGGGTCGGATGCGGACTCGACGTCGAACCGATCACCGGGACGCACGACTCCACCCACACACCGAACGACACAGGTCGCCGACGAGGGGTCCAGCTCCTCCACTGCGTAGATCTGGAGCTTCCCCGCTTCGCGAGCACCCATGTCCAAAAGCCTCTGCAACGAACTGCCGCATCAAACACTGAGCCCAGACCATGGGGCGGCGCCACGTAGTCGACCCACGGTGTTGACACCCACGCCGGGCCGGTGACCATACGATACCCGCGGCTGAACGGCCGAACGGGCCCGAGGCTAAGACTGTCGCCGGTCGCAGCCGTCGCAGTCGCAGGTGCCGAGTTCGAACCAGACCGTTTTGCCCGGGCCTTCGCGGTGGCAGCCCCAGCGGCGGGCGAGGGCGTCCACCAGGGTCATGCCCCGGCCGCTCTCCGTGATGCCCGCGTCGAGTACCTCGGGCGCGCGGCGGTCGGTGTCGGCGACCTCGCAGCGCAGGACGCCGTGGGAGGCGAGGAGGGTCAGCCGGAAAGGGCTCGCCGCGTGCCGCAGGGCGTTGGTGGCCAGCTCGCTGACCAGGAGTTCGGCCACGTCGACGACCTCGTCCCGCTCCGCGAGTCCCCATTCCTCCAGCTGCCTGCGCACGACCGAGCGCGCCTCGTGGGCCGCCGAGGGAACGGGGTCGTACTCGACGCTCAGATGGCCGGCCCGTATGGGCGGCTGCGGATACGCGGCGTACTGAGGGCCGGGGTCCGGAAGGCTTCTTCCGGAAGGATGCAGCATGTTCACAGCGTGCCCTCCCCGTATACCCGCCCACACGGGGAGGAATACCCGAATCCGTACCTGCGTCGGTTCGCCCGGCACCCGCGTATGCATGGATGCGGACATGCCTGCGTACACGCAGCCGCAGCAGCCGCAGCTAGGTGTACTGGATGCGGACGGTCGAGCCGTGGGCGTGGTCGCGTACGTCCACGTAGGCGCAGACCTGGCGGGTGAACCACAGGCCCTGCCCGGGCTCCAGATCCCCGGTGGGCGGCGGTACGAAGCCGGCGAGCGGGTCGGCGACGCGGTGGGGCAGGCGCAGCTCGCAGACGCAGGACGGGGCCCGTCCCCACAGCAGGGTGCCGGTGACGGGGCCGAGCTCGGCCGCCGCGTCGGTGACCGCCGCGGTGAACAACTCGGCGTCGGCGGGCGGGAGTCCGTGTTGTTCCGACCACGCACATACGGATTCGTTCGTCGGGGCGGGCAGCGCGGTGGCGTCGTCGGGCGGCGGCGGCAGGGGTACGGCGTCCAGTTCGCGCACCAGGGCGGGCGGGGGCTCGTAGACGCCGGTGGCGGGGTGGGCCCGGCGGGCCGCCTCGACGAGGGCGAGGCCCGCGGTGCGGGTGTCGTAGGCGCACATCGCCGTCGTGGAGAAGGGGGCGAAGAGGAGGTTCGCCAGGGACTCGTAGCGGATCCACTCGGCGGTCTCACGGGGCGAACTGCCCGCGCGGCCCGCCCAGTCCGGCTCCATCAGGAGGTGGATACGGCCGCCGGGGCCGGCGTGCGCCGCGAGGTAGCCGGCGCTCCGGGCGACCGCGTTGGCGGCGGAGCCGGTGTACCAGTCGGTGTGCGGAATGAAGGCGACCCTCAAGGCGTCGAGCCCCAGGGCGTCCCTCAGGAGGTCGAGACCGGCGGGGGCGACGATGGCCACGGGCGGTGGCTCGTCGGGGGCGGCCAGGCCCTCGGCGAGGAAGGGCAGCGCCGCCGCCACGAACTCGTCGTCCGAGCCGAACACCGCCATACGGTGGTCGAAGTCCCCCTGGACCAGGCCGGTTTGCGCACGCATGTCTGCACTCATGGGTTCCCCATCTGTCGTACGTCCCTCACGGTGGGAGTCATCAGCGCTGGGCCGTCACCCAGGCGGCGATCTGGCTGCGGTTGCTGAAGCCGAGCTTGCTGAGGATGCGCTCCACATGGCCCTCGGCCGTGCGGCGGGCGATGACCAGGCGGTCGGCGATCTGCTGGTTGGCCAGCCCCTCGGCGACGAGCCGGGCGACCTCGGCCTCCCGGCGGGTCAGCCGCGGCGCGGGGGCCGGCTCCCGCGCCGCGCCGGTGTCCTGAGGGTCCTGGAGCGCGTAGGACACGATCTCGCCGAGGCCGAGCCCGGCGCCGCGGTCGTACGCCCGCTCGTACGTCCGCTGCCCCACCGCCGCGCGCACCCGCGTCTCGCAGTCGCGCCGGGCGGAGTTGAGGGCCTCGGAGCCCCAGCGGTCGCGGTCGACGTCGGACCAGACCCGGTCGGCGCCGCCGAGCAGCACGGCGGCGCGCTCGGCGGCCCCGGACCCGTCGGCGAGCCGCGCCAGCAGGTCGAGGGTGAGTCCGATGCCGATGACGTCGTGCACATCGAGCTTGAGGCGCAGGGCCTGGCAGGCGTACGGCTCGGCGCGCCGCCAGTCCTTGCGCACGGCGTGGGCCAGGGCGAGGATGCGCAGCACGTACGAGCGCACCCACTCCTCGTCGTGCCGCTCGCACAGGCGCAGGGCGTCCTCGCAGACGGCGACCGCGCGGTCCGCCTCCCCCAGCAGGGCCAGGGCACAGGCGAGTTCGACCAGGTCGAGGCCGTGCAGGCTGAGGTGCTGGCCGGGGACCGGGCCGCGGGCGACGGTGGACTCGTAGTGGCTCAGGGCGGTGTGCAGATCGTCGGCGAAGAGCTGGACGACGCCGATGACGTAGTCGGCGTGAGCCGCCTCGGCCGGGTCGCCGAGGTCCTGGGCCAGGGCGCGGGCCTCCTCGGCGCGGCGCAGTCCGCGGGTGAGGTCCTCGGGGCAGCCCGCCAGCAGACCGGAGATCCACAGGGCCCGGGCGCGTTCCCGGCTCGGCCCGGGGCCGGCGTCGAGGGCGCGGTCGAGCCAGTAGCCGCCCTCGCGGGATGCTCCGCAGGCGTGCCAGTAGAACCACAGGGTGCCCGCGAGGCGCAGCCCGGCGAGTTCCTCGCCCGGTGTGGTGAGGCTGAAGTCGAGGGCGGCGCGCAGGTTGTCCTGGTCGGCGCGGAGCCGGGCGACGATCTCCCGCTGGCCCGGCCCGAACCAGCGTCGCTCGTAACCGGCGGCCCGCTCCTGCATCCAGTCCCGCTGGCGGCACCGGGCGGCCGTCTCCTCGCCGGGGTGTTCGCGCAGCTGGTCGAGGCCGTAGTGGCGGAGGGTGTCCAGCAGCCGGTAGCGCACCCCGCCGGGCCCGCTCTCCCGGCCCAGCACGGACTTGTCGACGAGCCCGGCGACGGCGTCGAGAACGTCGTACGGCACGATCCGCTCGCCGTCCGCGCACACCGCCTCCGCCGTCTCCAGGTCGAAGCTCCCGGCGAGCACCGACAGCCGCGCCCACACCAACTGCTCGGGCCCGGTGCACAGTTCGTGGCTCCAGTCGACGGCGGCGCGGAGCGTCTGGTGGCGGGGCGGGACGGCGGGGCTGCCGGCGGAGAGCAGGCGGTAGCGGTCGTCGAGGCGGGCCAGGAGCTGTTCGATGCCGAGGACGCGCATACGGACGGCGGCGAGTTCGATGGCGAGCGGGAGGCCGTCGAGGCGGGCGCAGAGGCGGGCGACGGCGGCGCGGTTGCCGGGGGTGAGGCGGAAGCCGGGGACGACGGCGGCGGCGCGGTCGGCGAACAGGGCCAGGGCCGGGTGGGCCTCGGCGGCGGACAGGTCTCCGTCGGGGTCGGGGACCGGCAGGGGCCGTACCTCCATGAGGTGCTCCTCGGTGAGCCCGAGGCGGTGGCGGCTGGTGGCGAGGATGCGGATGCCGGTGGTGCCGCGCAGGAGGGCGGCGGCGAGTTCGGCGCAGGCGGCCGACATGTGCTCGCAGTTGTCGACGACCAGGAGAAGGCGGCGGTCGCGGAGCTGTTCCACCAGGGCGTCCAGTGGGGGCTGGTCGAAGTGGTCGTGCAGGTCGAGCGCGTCGGCGGCGGCGAGCGGGACGAGCGCCGGGTCGTGCAGGCCGGAGAGCTGGACGTGGCGCGCGCCGTCCGGGAAGGCGCGCTCGACGCGGGCCGCCAACCGTCCGGCGAGGCGGGTCTTGCCGACGCCGCCGGGACCGGTGAGCGTGACCAGGCGCGCTCTGGCCAGCAGTTCACGGCCCTGCGCCTGCTCGTCCCGCCGGTCGACGAAGCTGGTCGTCTCGACCGGCCGACGAGCGTCGCGTCGTGGCGCTGATCCGCCCATGATCAGCCAGCCCTCCTCTTGGCCGGACCCCCACTCTTCCCCGGGGGTGCGCGGGGCCGCACGCGCTCATCACGCCAACGAGTGCTCTTTGGCCGGGGACACTCCGGTCGGTCGTCGCGCGCGTACACTGCCCGGCCGGTTTGGGCCGATACCGCTTGAACCGCCCTTGACCCGGCCATGCCAACGCTTCACCATGAGCGCCACCCGTGCACAAGCCCATGCACAGCTCATGCACCGCCCAAGCACAGCCAACGCACCGCCCACGCACGGCATCCGCACCTTGCTCGTCGCACTGAAGCACCCCCCAGCTCCGCTCCACCCCACATCCGGCGACCCCGGAATTCCTGGAGACCCAAGGAGAATTCATGCGACTTCGCACACGCGGCTCAGGCGCCCGCGGCAGCAGAAGGACCGCCGCGCTCGGCGCCCTGCTGGCCCTCGCACTGGCGGCGCCCGTGTCGGCGACGGCCACGCACGCCACCGCCGACAGCGCCCGCAAGGCGGCACCCTCCGCCGACGACGTCCGGCAGTACGAGATCCACCAGGGCACCACCCCCGTGACCCGCACGGCCATCCAGCAGACCGGCGTCACCGTGGACGAGGCGGACGAGGAGACCGTGGTCGTCTCCGGACGCGCCGCCCAGATCCGCGAGCTGAGGCAACTCGGCTACGACGTCACGCCGTTGGGCGCCGCGCCCGACCGGTCGAGCCCCGCCGACGAGCTGCGGCTTTTCGACTTCCCCTCGGCCGACTCGAAGTACCACAACTACGCCGAGATGAACGCGGAGATCGACCAGCGGCTCGCCGCCTACCCGGCCATCATGAGCAGGCGGGTGATCGGCAAGTCGTACCAGGGCCGGGACATCGTCGCCATCAAGGTCAGCGACAACGTGGCCACGGACGAGAACGAACCCGAGGTGCTCCTCACCTTCCACCAGCACGCCCGCGAGCACCTCACCGTCGAGATGGCCCTGTACCTGCTGCGCGAACTGGGAGCCGGGTACGGCACCGACTCACGGGTCACCGGCATCGTCAACAGCCGCGAGATCTGGATCGTGCCGGACCTGAACCCCGACGGCGGCGAGTACGACATCGCCACCGGGTCCTACCGCTCGTGGCGCAAGAACCGGCAGCCCAACAGCGGGTCGTCGTACGTCGGCACGGACCTCAACCGCAACTGGAACTACAAGTGGGGCTGCTGCGGCGGGTCCTCGGGATCCAAGTCCTCCGAGACCTACCGGGGCTCCGCGGCGGAGTCCGCGCCCGAGGTGAAGGTCGTCTCCGACTTCGTGCGCGGCCGGGTCGTCGGCGGGAAGCAGCAGATCAAGGCTGGCATCGACTTCCACACGTACAGCGAGCTGGTGCTCTGGCCGTACGGCTACACCTACTCCGACACGGACACCGGGATGACCGCGGACGACGCCGCCGCGTTCAAGGCCGTGGGGCAGAAGATGGCGGCCAGCAACGGGTACACGCCGGAGCAGGCGAGCGACCTGTACATCACCGACGGGTCGATCGACGACTACCTCTGGGGTGCGCACAAGATCTTCGACTACACCTTCGAGATGTATCCGACGTCCGCCTGGAACGGGGGGTTCTACCCGCCCGACGAGGTGATCGAGCGGGAGACCTCCCGGAACCGCGACGCGGTGTTCCAACTGCTGGAGAACGCGGACTGTATGTACCGGTCGATCGGGAAGGAAGCCCAGTACTGCAGTTAGCCGGTCACTCCTCGAAGTAGGCGTCCAGCACCGCGTCCAGTTCCTCTTCCCATTCCTTGAAGCGACTCCTGGCCGTCGCCTCGATCTCGATCGGGTACCAGCGGCGGTCAGGGGTGTGCACCGTGACGGTGAAGCGCTTGCCGAAGCGGGGGGCCTCCGTCTCGACCGCGCCGATCTCGTCCCAGCGGAACTCGCAGGACTCCTCGTCGAGGGTGAGGCGGACGCCCTTGTGGTCGGCCACTATCTTGGCGCGACGGTCGGCGGCCTCGAAGACGGGACCCTCCGGGGCCTCCGCGTCCTCCGACACCGCCGCGTCCTCGGCCTCCTCCGCCGCTTCGGCGTCCGCGGCCTCCACCGGTGCCGCGTCCTCGTCCGACACCGCCGCCTCGGCCGCCTCCGCCTCGTCCGTCTCCGCCTCGTCCGTCTCCGGCTCGGCGTCCTCCGGCTCCGCGGATTCGGGTGAGGTGAGCCCGGGGATGAAGGCCGGGTCGAATCCGGCGCCCTTCAGGGGCTTGCTGCTCGATCCTATGCGCTGCTCCACGGCGGCAGTATGGACGACATACCTGTGCCGGAACCAGCCGGACCACCCTTCACCCGGGTTCACCCCGATTGCTCGTCCTCGGCCCTACTCGTCCATGAACACGATCCGCCGCGTCCGTCCCCCGTCGCCCGGCACCGGTGTCACCGCGGCCCGGCCGGCCGGCACCGCGCGCTCGCGGCCCCAGGCGCGGATCTCCTCGATCTGCTCGGGATTGCTGACGCTGAGCGGGCGTACCTGGGCGAAGGTGTCCATCACATACGAGTCCTTCAGCTGGCCCACGCCGCCCCGGCGCACCGCCTCCTCGCCCACGTCGTGCAGCGCGGCCTCGATGTCGGAGCCGGCAAAGCCCTCGGAGAGGTCGACGAGCCGGTCCAGCCGGTCGGGGTCGAGGTCCGCCTGGAGATAGCGCCGGTGGTAGATGCGGATGATCTCCTCGCGGTCCTGGGCGTCGGGCAGGTCGACGAAGAACAGCTCGTCGAAGCGGCCCTTGCGCAGGAGTTCGGGCGGCAGGCTGCGGATGTCGTTGGCGGTGGCCACGACGAAGGCTCGGGACTGGGACTCCTGGAGCCAGTAGAGGAACTGGCCGATGATGCGCTGCGGCACGCCGGACATGTCGTCGCGGCCGGCCAGGCCCTTCTCGATCTCGTCGATCCACAGGACACAGGGCGCCACCCGGTCGGCCATGGCGAGCGCCTCCCGGAAGCGGCCCTCGGACTCACCGAGGTACTTGCCGTGGATGGAGGCCATGTCGAGCCGGTACAGCGGGAGTTTCCAGTCGTGGGCGATGGCCTTGGCGGACAGGGACTTGCCACAGCCCGGGACGCCGACCAGCAGCACTCCGCGCGGCGGCCGCAGGGCGGTGTGCCTGAGGTCGCGGGAGATCATGTCGTGCTTGCGCTCCAGCCAGGTGCGCAGACCGCTCAGCCCGCCGATGGCGTAGTCGCTCTGCTTGAGCTGCACCCGCTCCAGGCCGGTGAGGTCACTGAAGATGCGGTCCTTGGCCTGGGCGAGGCCGAGGACGTCGTCGCGCCGGATGGAGCCCTTGGCGGCGATGGTCGCCATCAGGTTGACGCACTCCGCCTCGGTGACCCCGCTCAGGAACTCCGCGGCACGGCGGGCGTCCTCCTCGGTCCACTCGATGGGGATGTGGCCGTGGTGATCGCCGAGGAAGCCGCTGAGGATGCCGTACATCTCCTCGGAGTCGGGCAGGTCGAGACGCAGGCTCATGCCGAGGCGCTGCAGACCGCTCCAGATCGGTGTGTCCGTGATCAGCACGATGCTGCCCATGTTGCTGTCGGCCAGCCGCGCCAGCTCGGCGAAGTGCCGGGTGACCGGGGTGTCCGACTCCAGCTCGTCCGGGTCGACGAAGACGACGGTGGCATTGGCGCGGCTGCCGAACTGGGCCGCGGCGAAGTCCATGGCGCCGGTGAGCGAACGGTCGTCCTGCACGGGCGCGTTGGTGCGCAGGTCGCGCAGGCCGGTGGCCCGGGTGTAGATCCAGAACGGCATGCTGCTGCGCCGGGACTGGGTCGCCGCCTCGCGCAACAGCCTCAGGGCGCGCTGCTGCTCGATCGTGCGCATCGCGATGACCGGGACGCGGGCGGAGATATAGCTGTCGAGGTGGCTGAGGCTCTCGGCGTAGTTCGACATTCGGGCCTTCTCGAAGGGTGGATTGCGGGCGGCGGGGCGGCGGGGCCGCTCACCCGGGCACGATGCGCCGTCGCGACGGTGCCGCCGGGTCGTACGCCCAGCCGTCCTGGGTCGTGCGCACGGTGAGGGCTCCGGTCAGCGCGTTGTCCCGCAGGGTGCGGCGGCGGCGCTCGACGGTCCTCGGGTCCGCGCCGCGCCGGGCCTCGTGATCCAGGTTCTGCTCCAACTGGACCTGGACCTGCGGGATCTGGCGGTCGACCAGCTCGGTGAGCCGGGTGCGCAGGGACTCGGGCAGGCCGGGGTGGGCCGCCAGGGCGCGGACGGTGTGCAGACCGGTGCGGGCCTGGGCGAGCTCACGGCCGTACGAGAACTCGTCCCGGGCCTGGTCCAGGGCACGGACGAGAGACTCGGCCCAGGTGCCGAGCCGGGTGTCCAGAGCGGTCGTGAGGTGCTCGGTGAGGCGCACCCAGGTGTCGGCGTCGTACTGCTCCTGGACGAGCGCGGGCAGCTTGGCGGGGTCGGCGGGTTCCAGGGCGGCCCAGCGGCGCAGGAAGCCGACCCAGGCCTGGTAGGCGCCGCCGTCGCCCCACAGCCCGCTCACGACGTGCTGCCCGGCCGGCGCACAAGGGTCTCGCCGGGCGGCAGCGGCTCCCAGTCGGGCAGCCCCTCGACGACCCGCCGGAGCCTGCTGGTGACCCGCTCCTGCTGCGGACGGCGCTGGGCGGCCCAGGGGGAGCTCTGGGCGCGTGCGCCGTCGGCGGAGGCGGCCCACGGGGAGGCCGGAGCCTCCGCCTGGGGGACGGTCGCCGCCCAGGGCGAGTCGGCCGGCGGTCTGTGCGGCGGCGGTGGGGTGGGGTCGGGCTGGGCGGTGGGGGGCGGGGTGCTCATCGGACGGTGTCCTCCTCGGGCTCCACGGACTCCTTGGCCTCGGGCACCTTGGCCTCGGGCCCCTTGGTTTCGGACCTCTTGGTTTCGGACCTCTTGGCCTCGGGCTCCTTGCGTACGGTGCGGCCCTCGAACGGCGAGGCGCCGCCGCCCGCCGTCGGCAGCGTGGCGATCAGCTCGCGGACCCGGGCCTCGATCCGATCGGCTGCCCGGAACTTCTCGTACCAGTCCGTCAGCTCGGCCGACGCGCCCCGCAGTTGGTGCAGCGACTCGGTCTTGGCGCGGGCCAGCAGTTCACGCGCCGCGTCCTGGTTGCGCTTGGCGGTCTGGGAGCCGTTGTACAGGACCAGGCCCCAGACGATGCCGACGATCGCGGCGGCGCCGAAAGCGAACCCGGGGAAGATGCCGGCGAAGACCAGCAGGATGCCCGCGACCACCGCGATCAGCGGCGCGGCCTTCTTGAGCCAGGGATAGGCGAGCGCGTCGACGAACGGGCCCGTGTAGTGGTCCCAGTGGTCGCTCAGCGCCCTCTCCAGGGTGGCCAGCGGCTGGGTGAACGAGCCGATCCACGGCGGCAGCTGGAAGGTCTGCGCGCCGACGCTGTGCGCGGTGCCGAACTGGGCCTGCACATCCTGCGGCACGGCCGCCCGGTAGTCGCGGGTGTGGCCGGCGTGCGCCTGCTGGAACCACTCGTGGCAGGCGGCCACCGCCAGCCGCTGGGTGGCCGGGGAGGTGCCGATGGCCTGCGGGTTGAGGGCCGCGGTGGTCTGCACGGTGAGGTAGTCGAGGGTCTCCTCGTACGAGGCGGCGTCCGCGTCGGCCGTTTGCCGGGCGGCGCCCAGATCGCCGTCGTGGTCCACGACCGCCTGGTTGAAGGCGAGGTCGCGGCGCAGCGGCAGCTCCTCGTTGTCGTACTCGGAGACGAGCCTGTCGAGGATGTCGTCGACGGCGTCCTCGATGCGCTCGGACGGCTCGAACTCCCGCTCCAGGATGGCCTTGTACTTGTCCAGGAGGGCCGTCTGCCCGCGCGCGGCGGACAGCACGCCGTCGAGGGTGACCCACTGCGGCGAGACGGCGGCCAGCCGCGGGAACTCGCCCTGACCGGACGGCGCGCGCAGCGTGTCGATCTCGTCGCGCCACCGCTTGATCTGCCGGGCCTGCGCGTCCGCGCTGTCCATCAGCTGGGCGCGCCACTCGGCGAGGGTGCGGTCGAGCAGATCACGGCCGACGAGTCCGAAGGCGCCCTGCGCGATGGCCTCCAGGATGACGGCGAACTCACGCCCGAGGGCGGCCGGGTCCTGGGCCAGCAGATAGTGCCGCAGCCAGCGCACCGCCGACTCGGACCGGCCCTGGCGGCGCAGGACGAGCGCGAAGAACAGCGAGGTGCGGTCGGGCGAGCGGCGGAACGCCTCGTCGACGGCGCGATCGCACAGCTGCCGGTCGTCGGCCGACCAGGAGGCGAGCGCGACCAGGGCGGGCGCCAGCCAGTAGCGGGGCGTCTGGATCATCAGCTGGTCGCTGACCAACCGGACGTTCTCCTCGGAGACCAGGCCGACGTCGAAGGCCTGGAGCATGCCGACCGCGGTGCGCCGGACCGTCTTGTGATGGCCGAACTCGTGGTCGATCTTGTCCTCGATGGCCCCGATCCGGGTCTCGGCGCGCTGCACGTTCGCCGTGGACTCGGCCTGTCTCACGAAGGCCAGGAACTCGTCCCGCAGCTGCTGGAGCTCGGTACGCGTCTGCTGCTGGTTGGACTCGACCGTGGAGACCTGGCCGGACACCGAACCGACCTGTTCGCTGAGCCTGATGACGAGGTTGCTGACTTCCTGCACCTTGCGGTGCAGGGCGAGGTCGACCTCGGACATGCGGGAACTCCGTTCGCGTGCTGCGTCTGGGGGTGTGGAGCGTGGGGGCGGCGCCGGCTCAGGGCCGTACGACCGTGCCGTCGTCCAGTACGGGCAGGACCAGGCCGTCGGCGTACACCTCGACGTAGGCGTAGCCGCCCGAGCGGGCGAGCATCCGGGCCGCCGAGAACGGCTCGGGCATCTGCTCGGCCGGGGCGAAGTGCCGCACGATGACGTGGAACAGATTGAGCTGGTGGTCGACGTACGGCGGGCCCAGATAGCAGCGCGCGACGAAGCCGAGCGGCACCGAGCCGTACGACGTCGTGTACTGCTCCCGGACCCAGTCCGCCAGCGAGCGGCTCGCCTGCTCGTCCAGCCCCGCGTCGAGTCGGCGCACGGCCTCCAGCAGTGCTGCGGAGCGTGGCCCGTACAGCTCGCGGCGCGCGATGCCGGGTGCGGGAGCGGCGGGCGCGTGCGACTGTCCGGTGCCGAGCGTGGGCCGCACGATACGTCGCGGACGTTCGGTGTACCCCATGTGTCCCCCGATGTCATGGGTGGTGTTACCAGGAGCAAAGTTTAGTGACGTCACGTCAAGAGTGCGAGCTCGAAGCGCAATTGACACACTCGGACCCATGGGAAGGATCAAGGCGCTCCTGGTCGGGGTCGACGACTATCCGGAATCCGTGGCGACACCACTGGGTGGCTGCGCCAACGACATTGCCGCGGCACACCGGCTGCTGACCGACCTCGTGGGCGAACGGGCCGACGTCATGGTCCTGTTGGACGACGACGCGACGGTCGACGCGCTGACGGACGCGGTCGTACGGCATCTGGGCGCGGCGGGCGACGGGGACACCGCGCTGCTGTGGTTCTCCGGGCACGGCACCCAGCGGGAGGCCACCGGCGACGACCTGCTGATCGAGGCGACGGGGCTCAACCAGGCCCTGGTCTGCGTGGACGGCCCGCTGTTGGACAAGCGGCTGGGCGCGCTGCTCGACACGGTCGCGGCCGGGGGTGCGCAGGTGGTGGCGGTGTTGGACTGCTGCCATTCCGGAGGTGCGACCCGGGAGGACGCGTGGACCGCACGGTACGCGCCGCCCTCGCCCACATGGGACCTGGAGGCCGCGGACGTCCCGGCTCCCCGTGCCGTTCCGCGGCACGTGCTGCTGGCCGCGAGCCGGCTGGACCAGCAGTCGTTCGAGGGCTGGTTCGACGGGGTGCGGCAGGGGGCGTTCACGCAGGCGCTCGTCGGCGCGACCCGCGCGGCCGGGGCCGACGCCAGCTGCCGGGAGCTGCTGGCGGCGGCCGCCGCCCGCGTGCGGCGGTCCGGGAGCCTCCAGCAGCCGGTGCTGTTCCCGGACCTCCCGGGCGGCGCGGCGGACCGTCCGCTCCTCGGCGAGGCGACGGACCGTACGCCGAGCGCGCATCTGCTGCGGTACGGGCCGGACGGCTGGGAGGTGGACTGCGGCGCCGCGCACGGGCTCCGGGACGACGCCGTCGGAGCGCGGGGCACCGAGTTCACGGTGGTGGACGCCGGGCCGGACCGTCCCGTCGTACGGGCGCGGGAGGTGCGGGTCGACCGGACGCTGGTCACGCCCCTCGACCGGGTGCCGGATCCCGAGCGGGTCCATCCCGTGACGCTGTCGGCCGTCGCCCTGCCGCCCGGGACGGTGGCGCTCGACGGGTCCGCCGCGGCGACACGGGAACTGACGGAGGCCCTCTCGACGGCACCCCTGCTGCGCCTGGTGGACGGGCCCGAGCACGCCGGTGATCTCCACTTCCGGGTGGAGGTGCGGGGCGGAGCGGCCCTGGTGCTGCGACGCGACGGTACGGAGTTCACCGCACCGCTGCCGTACAGCGGCGGTGCCGCGGACGCGCTGCGTGTCGTGGACTGTCTGGCGCACCTCACCCGCTGGCACCAGCTGCGCGACCTGACCCCCCGCCCCTCCCCGCTCGACGGACTGGTGCGCCTGGAGATCACCCCCTGGGGCTCCGACGAGCCGCTGCGCCGGGACGCCGCCGGGGAGATCGTCTGCCCGTACACGGACGGTCAGGCGCCCTGGATCTCCGTCCGGCTGCGCAACACCTCTCCCGACCGGACGCTGTGGTGCCTGCTGCTGGACCTGACCGACAGCTACGCGTCCCATTCGGTCCTCTACCCCGGGCACTTCATCGGGCCGGGGCGTACGGGGTACGCCCTGGACGGCGAGCCCGTGCAGCTGTCGCTGCCCCCGACGCGGTCGGTGGCGCCCGGGGCCGAGGGACGGGACTGGCTCAAGCTGATCGTCGCGGAAGGGGAGTTGAGCACCCTGTCGTACCAGTTGCCCGCCTGGGAGCCGTGGGTCGCCTCCGGCGCCCGGGACCTGGGGCCCGCCATCAAGGGCGGACCGGGCCGCTGGACCGCCGTCACCCTCCCCCTGCGCACACTCGTGCCATAGCCGATCAGCGGCCCAGGTGGGTGAACCCGGCCCACGCGCTCAGGTCGTGCGGATCGATCCGGCGGGCGCGGTCGGCCAGGGCCGGAGGGAGTTCGGCGGGCAGTTCGCGGTCGGGGTTGAGCATCCACAGCTGGGCCCGGCGCAGGGCCTTCGCCGGGGGTTCGCCGTGGGTGCGCAGGAAGTGGTGGGTGAGGAACATCAGGACGGAGGTCGCCTCGTCGGGGACCGGCCACAGTGATCCGACGACCGAGCGGGCGCCCGCGACGAGGAAGGCGGTGGCGAGGCTGTAGGCCTCGTTGTGGCCGCGGCCGGAGACATGGCTGCGGCAGGCCGCCAGGAGGACGAGGGCCGGGCCGCCGCCGTCCCCGGCACCCGCGCCGGTGATCTCCTCGGCCGCCAACTGGCCGTCGCTGAGGGAGAGGTACGAGCTGCGGCGGGCGTTCGCGGCGACGGAGGCGTGGCAGGCGAGGTGCAGCACTCCCCCGTCGGCGCCCTCGCGCAGCCAGTCCAGCACCTCGCCCGGGGTGCCGGTGCCGTCCGCCGGGCCGGTCCCGCGGCGGCCGAGGAAGCGGCCCCGGGGATAGAAGGCGCGCTGGACGGCGTCGGCCTCCTCGCCCGCGTAGTGGAGGTCGCCGGTGGGGTTGCCGACGACCAGCGCCCCGCCGGTGTGGTCGGTGGCGGGGCGGGCGGCCACCTGGCACAGCAGCCGGGCGGAGGCGGCGTAGGAGATCTCGGCGGCCTGGAGGGCGTACTGGCGCCCGCGCGGGCCGCCCGCCTCCCACGCGGCGTGCCAGGGGACCAGGCCGAGCGTCCCCATGGGGACGAGGACGAGCCGGGGCAGCCGGCCCCGCGGCATCTCGAAGGCCTCCAGCAGCGGGCGCACGGCGGCGTACCAGGCCCAGCCGCACAGGCGGTCGAGCTGTTTGCGCAGGGAGGGCGGGGCCGCGGCGAACGCGGAGCCGGGGACCGGGCCGAGGTCGCGGGTGAGGGCGCCCGCGGGGGCGTACTCCTTCAGCGGCGCCGCGTCCTCCGTGAGCGTCGGCAGGGGTATGGCGTGCACCGTGCCGTCGGAGGTGACGACCAGGGCGGTGCCGGGCGCGTCGTCGGAGGACGGGACCAGGTAGACCAGGGCGTCCTTGGCGAGGGCGCGCAGGGCCTCGGCGATCTCGTCGGGGGCGGGCGGGTCGAGGAGCCGGGCGGCGAGGGGGGCGCCGGCCTCGGTGTCGGTGAGCGCGGTGAGGACGCGGCGGCGCAGGGTGCTGGGGACGGCGAGGGGCGCGCGGACGGCCGTCAGCGGGTCGGTCGGCCGGTCGGCGGCGTCCGCGCCCGTGGCCCGCCATTCCTCGGCGAGGTCGGCCCGGCCCGCCGTGGTGAGGAGGTCGGGCACGGTGGTGGAGGTCAGCGCGGCGTGCAGGACCAGGCCGCGGCAGGCGTCGAGGGCCTGGAGCGCCTCCTCGGGGCGGTCGTCCTTGAGGCACCAGCCGGCCACCTCCAGCGCCGAGCGGGTGGCGTGGGCGGCCGCGAGGGCGGCGTGGTCGGTGCCGGACTGGAGCAGTGCGGCCCAGGCGTGGCCGCGCAGGGACGTCAGGCCGAGGGTGCGGGCGGTGGCGCGGTCGCGGCGGTGGAGGTCGTCGCGGGTGCGGTGGGCACGGGCGAGCGCGAGGCCGATCTCGGCGTACAGGCGGTGTTCGGGCCCGCCCGCCTCGGCGAACCCGAGCTCCAGGAGCTCGATGCCCCGGGCCAGCCGCTCCCGACGGCGGACGCGGTCGAACTCCAGGCCGGACAGGGCGCAGTGGGCGATGCCGAGGCAGTGGCCGTATCTGAGGCGGCTGTCGCTGCCCGGCTCGGACAGCTCGTGGGCCTCCTTGAGCAGGCCGATCGCCTCCGCGATGCCGGGTCCGTCCATGGCGGCCCCGGCCCGGGTGAAGCGGGTGATGCCGGCGTCGCCGAGTACCCAGGCGCGGTGGTCGCGGGGCAGTCTGCGGGCCTGGCGGCGCAGTTCGGCCGCGCCGGGGCGGCCGGGGAGGGGTGGCAGGGGCGGGGCGCCGAGGGTGCGGGCGAGGTTGTCGCGGGCGGCGCGGGCGTTCTCCAGGGCGGTGTAGATCTCGATGCGGGAGGGGTCCTCCTCGCTCATGGCGGCGTGGCCCTCGGTGAGCGCGGCGATGTGCCGGTCGGCGGCGGCCAGGTCGCCGCGCTGGACGGCGGTGTGCGCGTCGAAGCCGGCCTGCTGGAGGTCCATCATGCGGCGCAGATGCGCGGGCAGGGCGGGGTTGTCGCGCAGCCGGCGCCAGGTCCGGGCGCCCGCCTCCATGTCGTCGGCGGCGCCGCCGGTCTGGCCGCGCTGGGTCTGTGCCATGAGCCGGGCCATGGCCAGGCCGTAGCCGCCGTGGCCGTCCGCCTCCGGAACGCCGGCCTCCTGCGCCCGGTCGAAGTGGGCGAGCACCTCGTCGAGGCCCGCGCCGGTGCCGACGGTCGTCTCCTCGTGCAGCCGGGCCATGCCGGCGACGACGTGTGCCTGTCCGCGCCAGGCCGGGTCCCGCTCGGCGCGTTCGAGCACCGCCTCGGTCAGCTCCCGCCGGTGTTCGGCGGTGATGTAGGTGCCCTCCGGGTCGACGACGGTGAGGTTGCACAGCATCATCGCGGCGAGCTGGGCCCGGCCCGCGCTGCCCGGTTCGGCGGCGCGCAGCTGGGCGAGGGCCCTCTCGAAGCCCTCGATACGGCGCTTGCGGCCGGTCACGTCCCGTTCCATGCCGCGCAGGAACTCCTCCTCGCCGAAGTCGAGGAAGGCGCGTCCCTCGCGCAGGTCGTCGAGCATCGTGTCGACGGTCCCGCGGAACGCCTCCGCGTCGAGGCCCTCCGGGAGTCCGTCGTCGGTCCGGGCGAGGAGTCCGTGCTCGGCGAGGGTGAAGCGGGCCCAGCCGTCCAGCATGAGGGCCGACTGCGTCAGTTCATGGTTGCCGTGCTGTCCGTCCAGGAGCCGTCCGGTGGCCTCCAGGACGTCCTGGGCCCGGCGCGGGTCCGGGTCGTCGTGGTAGCGGGCCTGCTGGAGGAGGGCGAGGAACAGGGCGGCGGGCGCGATCTCGCCGTCGCGGTCCGGGTCCCACTCGGTCACGGACCGCCGTACCAGCGCGATCCCTCGGTCCCGGCCCTCGGCGTCGTCGCGTTCGGCGGCCCGCTCGTACAGCAGCCGTCCGAACGCGTCGAGGTACTGGGGCAGCAACTGGGCCTCGGCGCCGGGACGGTCGAGCAGCCGGCGCAGTTCGACCTCGGCGGCGAGGGCGTGCCCGACGTCCTTCCAGGTGGACCAGATCACGGCGCGTACGAAGATGGCGTTGACCTCGGCCTCGAAGGCCCAGTCGGGCTCGGGGCCGCCCGCCCTGCGGGCCTCGGTGAGGGCCGTGTCGAAGGCGTCCCGGGCCGTCTCCAGCTCCTGCTGGTCGCCGGTGGCCCGGCCGTGCAGCATCGTGGCGAGGCCCATGCTGTAGCGGATGTGCGGGAGGTCGAGGGGCCCGGCCGTGCCGAGTACGGCGCGGTAGTGCGCGGCCGACTCGGCGGCGGCGTCCAAGTCGCCGTACAGCCGGGCTCGTTGCAGATGGAGGAAGCCCAGTGCGGTCCGCAGGTCGGCCTCCTCCTCTTCGTCCGGTTCCACGTCGTCCAGTGCGTCGGCGTGGCGGCGCAGGGCCTCGTCGAGGGCGTCCGGGGCCGGGGCGGCGAGGTAGCGGGTCTTGGCGCAGACGGCGAGCAGATACCGGCCCCACGCCCGCTCGTTGCCGAAGTCGGGGTCGTCGGCCGCCAGCCCGTCGACCCCGTCCCGCAGCAACTCCCAGCCCTCGTCGAGGAGTCGACGCTCGCCCTCCTCCTCGTACTGCACGGCCCGCAGATGCCCGAAGCGGATCCGCCAGGCCGACCACACCGGCTCCGCGCCGGGCTTGCGGAAGGCGTGCTCGAACGCGTCGACGGCCAGGGCGAATTCCTCGTCGTCCGCGCCCCGGGCGCGCAGCAGATACAGCCGGTGGCTCAACTCGCCCGCGTACCCGCACATGCCGGGCGCGTCCGGGTCGCCGGAGGACAACTGGGCCAGCACGTCGAGCACTTGGTCGCGCTCGGCGGCCAGCTCTTCGAGGAGGTCGTCGGTCACAGGGCCCATACTGCCCGGACGGTCAGCCCAGTACGGCCAGGGCGTCGATCTCGATCAGCAGGCCCTCGGGGAGACCGACGTACACCGTCGTACGAGCGGCCGGAGGTTGTGTGAGCCCCTGCTCCTCGAAGTAGGCGTTGTAGATCTCGTTCATCTCCGCGAAGTGCGCCGTGTCCGTCAGATAGACGCGGAGCATCATCACGTCGTCCCAGCTCGCACCGCCCTCCTGAAGGACCGCCTTGACGTTGGCGAAGGTCTGGAGGGTCTGCTCGCGCAGGGTGGGACCGGCGGGCGTCGGGGGCCTGCCCTCCTCGGCCGGGAGGAAGCCGACCTGGCCGGCCACCTGGAGGATGTTGCCCTTGCGCACGCCGAACGAGAACTTGGCCGGAGGGGTGTTGTGGGTCTTCGGGGTGAGTGCGATCTTGTCCGTCATCGGGGCTCTCCTTCGTGGATGCTCACACGGAAGCTGATAGAAAGTGAGGTATGACGAGGCAGGTGAAGCGGGCTTTCAAGTACCGCTTCTACCCCACGGGCGAGCAGGCGGATGAGCTGTCGCGCACGTTCGGCTGCG